>NZ_JBSIPX010000009.1:0-192529 GCF_053668055.1 Massilia sp. SYSU DXS3249
AGTATATCCATTACTATAATCACGACCGCATCAAGATGAAGCTAAAAGGGCTGAGTCCTGTCCAATACAGAACCCAGCCCTTAGCACTTCACTAGATCCAACCGTCCAACTTTACGGGGTCAGTTCACGCGGGCGCCATTTGTTTTTCTTGTGCTTCCCGACGCGGTGATCAGCGGCGGCGGCGGCGCAGCGCCAGGCCAGCCAGGCCTACGCCCAGCAGGGCCAGCGAGGCCGGTTCCGGCACTTCGCCGCCAGGATTGCCGCCGCCGTCGTCCATGCCCGGCACCCAGCTGATATGACTCAGGCGCCCGATGTTGCAGCTAGCGTCATTGCGGCGCGAGCAGTCGCCGCCGGTAAGGAAGTTCACCTGGCTGTTGCTCCAGACGAGCTGGGTCATGTCGGCGGTATTTTTGAAGATGTAGCTGTTGAGACTGGTGTTCAGGTTGGGACCTACGCCAAACTTCAGCAGGAAGTAGCCAGGCTGGAAAGGCGCAATGTCGATGACCCACAACTGGCTTGCCTCGTCGAAGGTAGCGCCGCCATTGCCACTGATTTTGCGCAGGTCTTTCTTGTTGAAATCGAGTCCCGTTGCATCTTCGAACAAAGCGATTTCGGCAGCCTTGCCCGATCTGTCACTGTCATAGGCCTCGAGGAAGCTGTCTGCGGTTGGGGTGGCCATGGCATTGGCTGCTGCGAAACCGGTTGCGGCAAGTGCAGCGATCAGAACACGTTTCAGCATGGTAGTCCTTTCAGGTGGGTGTAAATACCGTTAAGCAAGGAGCGTGCCAGATTCTGCAAGTTATTGATTGTATGCGTTTAGAATGTTTTCATTTAGATATCGTTATTAAGGAATGTAAATAAATTCGACAAATTTTTAATGGGGGCAGATTGAATGGGATCTCCTTTGGTGCGCATTTCACGTAAGGACGATCGCAGCCCTGGCGGTGGCTCCCCCTGCCTTCTCCGTGTATATTGCTGGGCGAATCATCAACACCCACAAAGCACATGTCCCCCGTTCTTCTCTTTTGCATCCTCATCGCCTATTTCGCGCTGCTGCTCGGCGTGGCCTGGGCCACCTCGCGCAACGCCACCAACGACAGCTTCTTCATCGGTAACAAGAGCAGCAACTGGATGCTGGTCGCCTTCGGCATGGTCGGCACCACGCTCTCCGGCGCGACCTTCATCAGCGTGCCTGGCGCGGTCGGCAAGGATGCCTTCGGCTATGGCCAGATCCTGATCGGCTACGTGTTCGGCTACATCGCCGTGGCCTACATCCTGCTGCCGCTGTATTACCGCCTGAAACTCACCTCGATCTACCATTACCTGGACGTGCGCCTGGGCCGGCGCGCCTACCAGAGCGGGGCGGGCTTCTTCATCGTCTCGCGCCTGCTGGGCTCGACCGCGCGGCTTTACCTGGTCGTCAACATCCTGCAGGCCATCATCCTCGACAGCCTCGGCATCCCGTTCTGGGTCACCACGCTCGTGATCCTGGCCATGATCCTGATGTACACCTACCAGGGCGGCGTGAAGACCATCGTCTGGACCGACACCCTGCAGACGAGCTGCATGCTGTTCGGCCTGTTCGCCTGCGCCTGGTTCCTGCTGAACGAACTGGGCATGTCGGTGCCGGAAAGCCTGGACGCGATGCAGTCGCAAGGCCTGGCGCGCATCTTCACCTGGGACTTCGACAGCCCCAACTTCTTCTGGAAGCAGTTTGTCGCCGGCATCTTCATCGTGCTGACCATGACCGGCATGGACCAGGAGATGATGCAGAAGACCATTTCGGTGAAGACCCTCGGGGATTCGCAGAAAAACCTGCTGAGCCTGACCGCGGTGCTGGTCGTCGTGCTCTCGTCCTTCCTGTTCCTGGGCGGCCTGCTGTACCTGTACGCGCCGCTGGCCGGCGTGGCGGAGACGGGTGACAAGATCTTCCCGGCCGTGGTGATGGGACACTTGCCCGCCGCCGTGCAGATCATCTTCCTGATCGCCCTGGTGTCGGCGCTGTTCCCGAGCGCGGACGGTGCGATCACCGCGCTGACCTCGACCACCTGCATCGACCTGCTGGGCATCCAGCGCCGTGGCGACCTGTCGCAGGAACAGAAGGAAGTCCTGCGCCGCCGTGTCCACCTCGGCTACGCCGCGCTGTTCCTGCTGCTGGTGCTGGGCTTCAAGTGGATCGACGAGCCGAGCATGATCGTCGTGATCCTCAAACTGGCTGCCTATACCTATGGACCGCTGCTGGGCCTGTTCGCCTTCGGCATGCTGACCCGCCGCACACTGACCGACAGGCTGGTGCCTTTTGTCACGATCGGCGCGCCGATTCTTTGCGCCCTCCTTGAGTTCAATCAGCAATACTTGCTCGGAAGCTACCGTCTCGGGCTTGAACTGCTGATGGTCAATGGCATACTCGTATTCGCCGGCCTGTTTGCGATCTCGCACAAGGAGAACGCAGGCAAGCTCACCGTCACAGCCTGATTTTCCATGCCTTTCTCTTCCTGAGTGGAGTTTCGATGTCCTTCAAGCCCCTGACTTCCCTGCGCCGCGGTATCGGCATGCTCTGGCGCGGCCTGGACGCCACCCGGCGCTTCGTGCTGAACGTCCTGTTCCTGATCATCGTGATCGCCTTGCTGGTGGCGATCTTCGGCGGCGGCGCCAAGCCGCTTGGCGAGAAGACCTCGCTGGTGCTGGAACTGCGCGGCGACCTGGTGGAAGAGCACACCAGCGGGCTGCGCGATTCGCTGCTGGCCAACGTCGGCGGCGAAGTGCGCCGCGCCGTCGAGCTGCGCGACCTGCTGGTCGTGCTCGACGCGGCCGCCAAGGACAAGAACATCGGCAGCGTCTACCTGCTGCTCGACGAGCTCGACGGCGGCGGGATGGCGATGCTGCACGAAGTCGGCGCGGCGATCGACCGCGTGAAGGCGGCCGGCAAGCCGGTCATCGCCTGGGGCGGCAGCTTCGACCAGAAGCGCTACCTGCTGGCCTCGCATGCCAGCGAAGTCTACGTCCACCCGATGGGCATGGTGCTGATCGAAGGCTTCGGGCGCCGCAAGAACTACTACCGCGACGCGCTCGACAAGCTCGGCGTGACGGTCAACCTGATGAAGGTCGGCACCTATAAAAGCTTTGCCGAGCCCTTCATCGCGAATGGCCCCTCGCAGGCCGCCACCGAGGCGGACGCCTTCCTGTACGGCGCGCTGTGGCAGAACTACACGGCGACCGTCGAGAAGAACCGCAAGCTGCCGGCCGGCGCCGTGGCGCGCAGCATCGAGCAGTTGCCGCAGCTGATGGAAGCGACCGGCGGCAACGCGGCCCAGGTGGCGCTGCAGGCCAGGCTGGTCGACGGCATCAAGACCAAGGACGAAGTGCGCGCGATGATGGTCAAGCGCGGCGCGTATGACGAGTCGATCAAGAGCTTCCGCCAGGTGGCGTTCGGCGACTACCTCGTGCGCAATCCGCAAAAAGCCTTCGGCGACGCGGTCGGGGTGATCGTGGCCGCCGGCGAAATCACCGAAGGCCAGGGCGGCCCGGGCGTGGTCGGCGGCGTCTCGACCGCCAACATGATCCGCCGCGCGCGCGAAGACGACAGCGTCAAGGCCGTCGTGCTGCGCGTCGATTCGCCCGGCGGCAGCGCCTACGGTTCGGAACTCATCCGCCGCGAGCTGGAACTGACGCGCGCCGCCGGCAAGCCGGTCGTGGTGTCGATGGGCAGCGTGGCGGCCTCGGGCGGCTACTGGATCGCGATGGCGGCCGACGAAGTCATCGCCGACCCGTCCACCATCACCGGCTCGATCGGCGTGTTCGCGATCCTGCCGACCGCCGAGCGCGTGGCCGACAAGCTGGGCGTGAACACCGCCGGCGTCACCACCACCTGGCTGGCCGACGCCTACAACCCGCTGCGCCCGCTCGACCCGCGCTTCGGCCAGCTGGTGCAGTCCAGCATCAACAACGTCTACCGCGAGTTCACCACCAAGGCCGCCGCCGCGCGCAAGACCACGCCGGCGAAGATCGACGAAGTCGGCCAGGGCCGTGTCTGGACCGGCGCCCAGGCCAGGGAGCGCGGCCTGGTCGACCGCCTCGGCAGCTACGGCGACGCGCTGCGTTCGGCGGCCAGGCGCGCGAAACTGGGCGACGACTTCCGCGTCGCCTACGTCGAGCGTCCGGGCACCGCCTTCGAGCGTTTCGTCTCGCTGCTGGGCGTCTCAAACGCGCAGGCGATCAACATCCAGGTCAAGCTGGGCCTGCTGCCCGACGCGCTGCCCGCCGGCGCCGTGGGCGAGGTGGCGAAAGACCTGGGCTGGCTCGCGGAGCTGGCCGACGGCAAGAAGCCGTTCGCGGCCGTGACGCACTGCTTGTGCGAGCTGCCTTGAGGAGAAATGCAGCCAATCGCTAATTTGTAGGGTGGACGGGTTTCCCGTCCACGCGTTCTACGCACGTGGGCTATCCGAAATCATGAATCTGCATACGATGGTTGGACGCGTGGAGTAACTCAGGCTGGGGGTCTGAGTTACGCGGAGCGGCATAGCCGTCCACCCTACGGATGCGTGAGCGATTGAGCTGAGGGTTAAGTTATGTAGCGGGTTTGTATCTGCCTGTTACAGTTTTTGCAGCGACAGGGAAGGGCGCCGGATGATCCGGCGCCCTTTTTTCATCCATGTTCCACCTTCTGCGCCCTACGGTGTAAATCGGTGTAAAGACGCCGTTTGGATGACCCGGAGTCGTCACGCTTAGCCTTGGTGCTATGTACGTTACGAAACATATCTCCCTGTACTCGCGTGCTACATTCCAAGCTGATTACCTTATGCATTTGTCAGCAGTTCGAACAACAAGGATGAGCATGGATTCCACCGTTACTCCCAAAAAACCTCCGACCACCGAAGCAGGGCGCCGCCGCGGCAAGTGGGTCGGCGGCATCGTCGCGGTGCTGGCGATGGCGGCTCTGGCGGCGCTGGCCTGGTACCTGACCCACCGCACTCCCGAGGGCGCGGGCGGGCCGGGCGCGGCGGGTGCGGCGGCGGGAGCGCGGCCCGGCGGCGGCGGCGGTCCGGGCGGAGGAGGAGGCGGGGGAGGCCGCGGCGGGCGCGGCGGGCCGGCGACGACGGTCGGTGTCGCCACTGCCGAACAGGTCGATATCCCGGTCACGCTCGAGGCGCTCGGCACGGTGACGCCGGCCGCGGTGGCGACCGTGCGGCCCCAGGTGTCGGGCGTCCTGCAAAAGATCAATTTCACCGAAGGGCAGATCGTGCGTGCCGGGCAGGTGCTGGCGACCATCGATCCGCGCCAGTCGGAAATCGCGCTCCTGCAGGCGACCGGCCAGCGCCAGCGCGACGAAGCCCAGCTCGAAAACGCGCGCCTGCTGCTGTCGCGCTACCAGACGCTGCTGGCGCAGGATTCGATCGCGCGCCAGGAAGTCGACACCCAGGCCGCGCTGGTGAAACAGCTGCAGGCGACCGTCAAGACCGATACCGCGGCCGAGAACCTGGCCCGCCTGAACCTGGGCTACACGCAGGTAAAGGCGCCGATCTCCGGCCGCGTCGGCCTGCGCACGGTGGACATCGGCAACCTGGTCGGCAGCAACGACGCCAACGGCATCGCGGTGATCACCCAGTTCTCGCCGATCGACGTCGAATTCGCCGTGCCCCAGGACCAGGTGCCGGAACTGCAAGGCCGCATCGCCGAGAACGCGAAGCTGCCGGCCGAAGCCCTGGACCGCACGCGCAGCACGGTGCTCGCCAACGGCCGCTTCGCCGCGCTCGACAACCAGGTCGACACCCAGACCGGCACCGTGCGCGCCAAGGCCCGTTTCCAGAATGCCGACAACAAGCTGTTCCCCAGCCAGTTCGTCAACCTGCGCCTGCAGGTGCGCACGATCGAGGACGCCGTCGTGGTGCCCGTGAACGCCCTGCGCCACGGCGCCGACGGCGACTTCGTCTACGTGCTCAACGAGCAGGCGCGCACCGTGTCGCTGCGCCCGGTCACGCGCGGGCATGCGACGGCCGACCGGATCGAGGTCAAGACCGGCCTGAAGCCGGGCGAGCGCGTGATCACCGAAGGCGCCGACCGCCTGAAGGACGGGGCGAAGGTGACCTTGCCGGGTGACCGGCCGGCGCAGGGTGGGGCGGGCGGACGCCAGGGCCGCCAGGGTGCGCAGGGTGAGGGCACGCAAGGCGAACGTCCACGCCGCCAGCGCGAGGGGACGCCGCAATGATGTTCATCGCAGGGTACGAGGTGCTTTCATGAGCCCCTCCGGCCCATTCATCCGCCGTCCGGTCGCCACGGCCCTGCTGATGCTGGCCATCGTGCTGGCCGGGCTGGTCGGCTACAAATTCCTGCCGCTCTCCGCGCTGCCCCAGGTCGACTTCCCGACCATCCAGGTGCAGACCCTGTACCCGGGCGCCAGCCCCGAGGTCATGTCGCGCACCGTCACGGCGCCGCTGGAGCGCCAGTTCGGCCAGATGTCGGGCTTGAGCCGCATGAGTTCCACCAGCGCCGCCGGGGTCTCGGTCATCACGCTGCAGTTCGGCCTCGGCCAGACGCTGGACGTCGCCGAGCAGGAAGTGCAGGCCGCGATCAATGCCGGCGGCTCGCTGCTGCCGGCCGACCTGCCGGCGCCGCCGGTCTACGCCAAGGTCAACCCGGCCGACGCGCCGGTGCTGACCCTGGCCATCACCTCGGATACCATGCCCCTGACCGAGGTCCAGAACCTGGTCAACACGCGCCTGGCACTGAAGATCAGCCAGGTGACGGGCGTGGGCCAGGTGACGCTCTCGGGCGGCCAGCGGCCCGCCGTGCGCATCCAGGCCGATACCGAAGCGCTGGCTTCCTACGGACTGGGCCTCGACTCGCTGCGTACCGCGATCACCGCCGCCAACGCCAACAGCGCCAAGGGCAGCTTCGACGGCCCGACGCGCGCCTACGCCATCAATGCCAACGACCAGCTGGTCACCGTCGAGGACTACAAGAACCTGATCGTCGCCTATCGGAATGGGGCGCCGGTCCGCCTGGATAACGTCGCCCAGGTCGTCGACAGCGCCGAGAACGTGCGCCTGGGCGCCTGGGCCAACCTGAAGCCGGCGATCATCCTCAACGTCCAGCGCCAGCCGGGTGCCAACGTGATCGCCACCGTCGACGCCATCAAGGAACGCCTCCCCGAACTGCAGGCCGGTTTGCCCAGCGCCCTGCGCCTGGACGTGCTGAGCGACCGCACCACCGGCATCCGCGCTTCCGTCCACCACGTGCAGCTGGAACTGCTGCTGGCCGTGGTGCTGGTGGTGCTGGTGATCTTCGCCTTCCTGCACAGCGTGCGCGCGACCGTGATCGCCAGCCTGGCGGTGCCGATCTCGCTGATCGGCAGCTTCGGCATCATGTACCTGCTCGGCTACAGCCTGAACAACCTGTCGCTGATGGCCCTGACGATTGCGACCGGCTTCGTGGTCGACGACGCGATCGTCATGATCGAGAACATCGCGCGCTACATCGAAGAGGGCGAAAAGCCGATGGCGGCGGCGATAAAAGGCGCGGCGCAGATCGGCTTCACCATCATCTCGCTCACCGTCTCCCTCATTGCGGTGCTGATCCCGCTGCTGTTCATGGGCGACGTCGTCGGCCGCCTGTTCCGCGAGTTCGCCGTCACGCTGGCGATCACGATCCTGATTTCCGGCCTGGTGTCGCTGACCCTGGTGCCGATGATGTCGGCGCGCTGGCTGCGCAGCCATGAAGAGGAAAAGCCGGGCAAGCTGGCCCGCAAGACCCAGGCCTTTTTCGATCGCGTGATCGCCAAGTACGACCGCGGCCTGGACTGGGTGCTGGCGCGCCAGGGCCTGACCCTGATCGTCGCCCTCGGCACGCTGGCCCTCACCGCGCTGTTATGGGTGGTGATCCCGAAAGGCCTGTTCCCGACCCAGGACACGGGCCAGCTGCAGGCGCGGGTACAGGCGCGCCAGGCGATTTCCTACTCCGCGATGGCCCAGATGCAGCAGGCCGCCGCCAGGGCCATCCTGCAGGATCCGGAAGTGGAGTCTTTGGCCTCCAATGTTGGAGTCGATGCCGCGAACAACACGATGCTTCACACGGGCACCATGCTGATCAACCTGAAGCAGGACCGCGACAGCGACGTCGACGAGATCATGACGCGCCTGAAGAACCGGGTGGCGAACGTGGCCGGCATCACCCTCTACCTGCAGCCCACGCAAGACCTGACGATCGACGCCGAGAGCGGCCCGACTCAGTACCGCGTCTCGCTCGAGGGCGCCGACAACGCCACCGTGGTCGCCTGGGCGAAAAAGCTGGTCGCCCGCATGGCCCAGCAGGAGCAGCTGCGCAACGTGACCACCGACGCCGGCGCCGTCGGCGCGGCCGCCGTGGTCCACATCGACCGCGACACCGCCTCGCGCCTGGGCGTGACCGCATCGAGCATCGACGACGCCCTCTACAGCGCGTTCGGCCAGCGCATCGTCTCGACCATCTTCACCGAGACCAACCAGTACCGCGTCATCCTCGAAGCGCAACAGGACGAGGCAATGTCGCTGGCCAGCCTTGGGCGCCTGCAGCTGCGCACCAGTTCCGGCCAGCCGACGCCGCTGTCGGCGGTCGCCACCATCCGCGAAGAAGAAGCGCCGCTGCAGGTAACCCACGTGGCGCAATACCCGGCCACCACCATCGGCTTCGACACGGCCGCGGGCACTTCGCTCGGCCAGGCGGTGAACGCGATCCGCGCCGCCGCCGAGGACATCAAGCTGCCGCCTTCGGTGACGCTCAGCTTCCTCGGCGCTTCCGGCGCCTACGAGAACTCGCTGTCGAACCAGCTGTGGCTGATCCTGGCCGCCGTCGTCTGCGTGTACATCGTGCTCGGCGTGCTCTACGAGAGCTACATCCACCCGCTGACCATCTTGTCCACGCTGCCTTCGGCCGGCGTCGGCGCGCTCCTCGCCTTGTGGATCACGGGGCAGGGGCTGGGCGTGATCGGCATCATCGGCATCATCCTCCTGATCGGCATCGTCAAGAAGAACGCAATCATGATGATCGACTTCGCCATCGAGGCCGAACGCGACCAGGGGATGGCGCCGCTCGACGCGATCCGCCAGGCGGCCTTGCTGCGCTTCCGCCCGATCCTGATGACGACCCTGGCCGCGCTCTTCGCCGCCGTGCCGCTGATGCTCGGCTGGGGCGAGGGCGCCGAGCTGCGCCGTCCGTTGGGCCTGGCCATCTTCGGCGGCCTGATCGTCAGCCAGCTGCTGACGCTGTTCACGACGCCGGTGATCTATCTGGCCTTTGACCGCACTGCACGCCGCTGGAGCGGCAAGGCACCGGCCAAGCCGCGCGAGGTCGGCGCATGAACCTGTCCGCGCCATTCGTGCGGCGTCCGATCGCGACGGTCCTGCTGACGCTCGGCCTGGCGCTGGCGGGCATCGCCGCCTTCTTCGTGCTGCCGGTGTCGCCGCTGCCCCAGGTCGACTACCCGACGATCTCGGTGTCGGCCTCGCTGCCGGGCGCCAGCCCCGAGACCATGGCCAGCAGCGTCGCCACGCCGCTCGAGCGAAGGCTGGGCGTGATCGCCGGCGTCAACGAAATGACCTCGAACTCGGGCAGCGGCTCGACCCGCGTCAGCCTGCAGTTCGAACTGAACCGCAAGATCGATTCGGCCGCGCGCGAAGTGCAGGCCGCCATCAACGCCGCGCGCGCCGACCTGCCGTCCACGCTGCGCAGCAACCCGACCTACCGCAAGGCCAACCCGTCCGATGCGCCGGTCATCATCCTCGCGCTGACCTCGCAGACGCGCAGCCCCAGCCAGATCTACAACGCGGTCTCGAACATCGTGCAGCAGCGCCTGGCCCAGGTGCCGGGCGTGGGCGAAGTCGAGATCGGCGGCGGCTCGCTGCCGGCGGTGCGCGTCGAGCTCAATCCCTACTCCCTGAACCGGCTCGGCGTCTCGGCCGAGGATGTGCGCGCCGCCATCCAGTCGAGCAATCCGAACCGCCCGAAGGGCGCGATCGAGGGCAACGGCAACCGCCTGCAGATATATTCGCAGGCCGATACCCCGACGAATGGCCGCACCGCCGCCGACTACCGCGGCCTGGTGGTCGCATGGCGCAATGGCGCCGCGGTGCGCCTGCGGGACGTGGCCGAGGTCATCGACGGCCCGGAAAACATCAACACCCTGGGCCTGTTCAACGGCGAACCGGCGGTGGTGGTGCTGGTCACGCGCCAGCCGGCGGCCAACGTCATCGAGACGGTCGACGGCGTGCGCGCGCTGCTGCCGTCCCTCCAGGCCCAGCTGCCGGGCGACATCAAATTGCAGGTGGCCTCCGACCGCACCAACTCCATCCGCTCCTCGCTGCACGAGATCGAGTTCACGCTGATGCTCTCGATCCTGCTGGTGGTGCTGGTGGTGAGCGTGTTCCTGCGCAGCGCGCGCGCCACCGTCATCCCGGCGGTGGCCACTGTGGTCTCGTTGCTGGGCACCTTCGGCGTCATGTGGATGCTGGGCTTTTCGCTGAACAACCTATCGCTGATGGCGTTGACGGTGGCCACCGGCTTCGTGGTCGACGACGCCATCGTGGTGCTGGAGAATACGGCGCGCCATGTGGAAGCGGGCATGGACCGCATGGCCGCCGCGCTGCTGGGTGCGCGCGAAGTCGGTTTCACCGTGCTGTCGATCAGCCTGTCGCTGGTGGCCGTCTTCATTCCGCTGCTGTTCATGGGCGGGCAGGTGGGCCGCCTGTTCCGCGAGTTCGCGGTCACGCTGTCGGCGGCCGTGATGATCTCGCTCGTGATCTCGCTGACCACGACGCCGATGATGTGCGCCTGGCTGCTGAAAAAGGGCCACACCATCGAGCGTCCGCAGGGGCGCCTGTCGCGCTGGGCCGAGGGTGGCTTCAACTGGCTGCTGCGCGGCTACGAGCGCTCGCTCGACTGGGCGCTGGGCAGCATGGGCCTGGTGATGGTGATGTTCGTCTTCGTGATCGGCCTGAATGTTTACCTGTTCACGGCGATCCCGAAAGGCTTCTTCCCGCAGCAGGACACGGGCCAGATCAGCGGCGGCATCCGCGCCGACCAGAGCATCTCCTTCCAGGCCATGCAGGGCAAGATGCGCCAGATCGTCGATATCATCCGGCGCGATCCGGCGGTCAATACGGTGGTCGGGTTCACCGGCGGCGGGCGGGCCGGCGGCGGCTTCATGTTCATCGACCTCAAGCCCGTTTCCGAGCGCAGCGACAAGGGCCAGGCCGTGATCGCGCGCCTGCGGCCGCAACTGGAGAAAGTCACTGGCGTGCGCATGTTCCTGAACCCGGTGCAGGACCTGCGCATGGGCGGGCGTTCGAGCAATTCGACCTACCAGTACACCCTCAAAAGCGACAGCAGCGAAGACCTGAAGGAGTGGGCCACGAAGCTGGCCGACGCCATGCGGCGCCAGCGGGCGCTGGTCGACGTCGACACCGACCAGGCCGAGAACGGCGTCGAGATGTTCGTCACCATCGACAAGGACAGCGCCGCGCGCCTGGGCATCAACACGCGCGACGTCAACAACGCGCTCTACAACAACTTCGGCCAGCGCCAGGTCGCCAAGATCTACGATGAGCTGAACCAGTACAACGTGATCATGGGCGTGGCGCAGAAGTATGCGCAGTCGCCGGTGGCGCTGAACGACGTGTACGTGCCGGCCCGTAGTACCGGTAACAGTACCGGCGGCGGCAATACCGGCGGCACGGCGTCCTCCGCATCGGCCACGACCGGTTCCACTAGCGGCGCCACGACCGGCGGCAGCACGCCGGCCCCGGCCTCCAGCCTGACCGCCACCCGCGATGCGTCGAGCGGCTCGGCCCTGTCCAGCAGCGCCACCACCATGGTGCCCCTGTCCGCCATCGCCAGCTTCGCCGAAAGCTCGACCCCGACCTCCGTCAACCACCAGGACGGCGAGCTGGCGACGACCGTCTCCTTCAACCTCGCCGAAGGCTTCAACCTGGAAGACGGCCAGGCCGCCGTGCGCCAGGCCGAGGCCGACATCGCCATGCCGTCCAACGTGCGCGGCAGCTTCGAGGGCACGGCGCGCGCGGCCCAGGAGTCGAACAAGGAACAGCCGTTGCTGATCCTGGCCGCCATCGTGGTCATCTACATCGTCCTCGGCATCCTGTACGAAAGCCTGATCCACCCGATCACGGTGCTCTCCACGCTGCCGTCGGCGGGCGTGGGCGCGGTGCTCGCGCTCCTCATGTTCAACATGGAGTTCTCGATCATCGCGCTCATCGGCGTGTTCCTCCTGATCGGCATCGTCAAGAAGAACGCGATCCTGATCATCGACTTCGCGCTCGAACTCGAACGCTCGAAGGACGTGTCGGCCCTGGCGGCCGTGCGCGAAGCCTGCCTGCTGCGCTTCCGCCCGATCCTGATGACGACGCTGGCCGCCGCCCTGGGCGCGCTACCGCTCGCGATCGGCTTCGGCGAGGGTTCCGAATTGCGCCAGCCGCTGGGCATCGCCATCATCGGCGGCCTGATCGCGAGCCAGGTGTTGACCCTGCTGACCACGCCGGTGGTCTACGTCCTGCTCGACAAACTGCGCCGCAAGACGCCGGGCGAGCGCGAACTGGCGCGCCATCCCCTCGACGAAGAGGCCGCACCGGCCATGTCCAAATAAACAAGCGATGAGTACCCTTATGCAGAACACCAAGCCCTTCCGATTGTCCTTGCTCCTGCTTGCCCTGAGCCTCGCCGGCTGCGCCGTCGGCCCCGCCTACCAGCGCCCCGGCACGCCGGAGCCGGCAGCGTTCAAGGAGCTCGCCGGCTGGGTGCCTGCCGCGCCCGCGGACGCGCTCGAGCGCGGGCCGTGGTGGCAGCTGTTCGAGGATCCGCTCCTGAACGAGCTGGCGGCGAGCGTCGAGGTGTCGAACCAGAACGTGGCCGTGGCAGTGGCCAACTACGCCCAGGCGCGCGCACTGGTCGCGCAGGAGCGCGCGGCGCTGTTCCCGACGGTCTCGCTGGGCCTCTCCGGCGACCGTGCCGGCGTGCGCGGGGAGGGCGCCGACAGCAGCTACCGCCTGAATCTTGGCGGCAGCTGGGAACCGGACGTGTGGGGCCGGCTGCGCGCCGGCGTCACCAGCGCCCGCGCCGGCGCCGAGGCCTCGGCGGCGGACCTGGCCAGCGCCCGCCTGTCGGCCCAGGGCGAACTGGCCGCCAACTACTTCAGCCTGCGCGCCCTGGACGCGCAGCGCGCCTTGTTGGCACGCACGATCACCGGCTACGAGCGCGAACTCCAGATCACGCAGAACCGTTTCAACGTCGGGATCGTCGCCCGCACCGACGTGCTGCAGGCCCAGACCCAGCTCGCCAGCGCCCGCGGCGACGCCCTCTCGCTGGACCGCCAGCGCGCCCAGTTCGAGCATGCGATCGCGGTCCTGGTCGGCAAGGCACCCGGCGAATTCGCGCTGGCGCCGCGCGAGGAATGGCGCGTGACTGTCCCCGAGGTCCCGGTCGGCGTGCCGAGCACGCTGCTGCAGCGCCGTCCCGACATCGCCGCCGCCGAGCGCGACGTGGCCGCCGCCAACGCGGAAATCGGCATCGCGCGCGCGGCCTATTTTCCCAACATCGGCTTATCAGGCTCGCTGGGCACGGCGGGCAGCCGCGTGGGTGATTTGTTCTCGGTCTCGAACGCAGCCTGGTCCTTCGGCCTGTCGGCGGCGCAGTCGCTCTTCAACGCCGGCGCCACCCGCGCCAGCGTGCAGGGCGCCGAGGCGCGCCACCAGGCAGCCGTGGCGCGCTACCGCCAGACGGTGCTGGCCGCCTTCGCCGACGTTGAGGACCAGTTGAGCGCCACCCGCATCCTCGGCCAGCAGCAGGAACTGCGCCGCCAGGCTTCCGAGGCGGCGGACCTGGTCGAGCAGCAGGTCATGAACCGCTACCGCGCGGGGCAGGTGGGCTATACCGAGGTGGTGCAGGCGCAGGTGACGGCGCTCAATGCGCGCCGCTCGCTGGTGCAGGTGCAGAGCGACCGGCAGACGGTGGCCGTGGCCCTGATCCAGTCGCTGGGCGGCGGCTGGCAGGTTGGGGCCCAGCCTTGACCTCGGCCGGAGGCTGCGGCCCGTAGGGTGGGCGGCTCGACCCGCCGGCTTGCGCGGCGCACCCGTCGCGTAACTGCAGCCGGACGGGTGCAGCCGCACACCCTGCGTGTTTACCCCGCTACCGACAGCGGGCGAATCAGGGGCGCATGCACGGCAGGGGCAGCGCCATGGGCCGCGTCGGCCGCCGGCTCCTCGAACCGGTAACCGCTGGCCTCGTGCAGTTCCCATGCGCCTTCGCCCAGAAGGTGCAGCACGTGCGTGTGGTGGCGCAGCACGGCGGGGCGGTGGGCGATGCTGACCAGGGTGGCGCCGCCGGCGCGCAGGCGCGCATACAGCGAGGCTTCGTTGCCGCTGTCGAGGGCGCTGGTCGCTTCGTCCAGGATCACGATGGCCGGCTCGTGCACCAGCACCCGTGCGAACGCCAGGCGCTGCTGCTCGCCGACCGAGAGCAGCTTGTCCCAGTCCTGGACCGCGTCCAGGCCGCCCACGCGCGCGGCCAGCTGGGGCAGGTGGACCTGGTCGAGGATGGCCAGCAGCTGTTCATCGCTCAGATCCGACTGTGCACTCGGGTAGATCAGCTGGCTGCGCAGGGTGCCCGGCTGCAGGTAGGGCTGCTGGGGCAGGAAGAAGAAGTCTTCGAGCGGCGGGCGATGGATGGTGCCGCTGCCCGTTCGCCACAGGCCGGCGATTGCGCGCAGGAGCGAGCTCTTGCCGCAGCCGCTGTCGCCGGTGATGAGGAGCGCGTCGCCCGGCTTCAGGACCAGGCTCAGCTCCTTGACCAGCACCCGCTCGGACTGCGGTGGATGCAGCGTCAGCGCGTCCAGCGCGAGGTGCTCGCCCGGACGGGTCTCGATGCGCGGGTGCCTGCCTTCGGCCTCGGATCGTGGCTCGGGCAGCACCAGTTTGGCCAGGCCCTCCAGGCGGCCGATACCCGCCACGAAGCGGCTCAGGCTTTCGAAGTTGTCGACGATGACGCCCACGGCCGAGAGCACGGCCGTAAACGCGCCGGTCGCCTGGATCGCCCGGCCCACTTCCAGCTCGCCCGACAGCACGCCCTCGGCCAGGATCACGCCCGGCAGCACCAGGGTGAGCTGGCTGAAGGTGCGCTGGAACAGGTTGAGGGAGCGCTGCTTCTTGATCAAGCCGGCGAAATTCCGGATCACCTTGTCGAACTTGCCGTCGATGTGGGCGCGCTCCTGGGCTTCGCCGCGGTAGAAGGCGATCGACTCGGCATTCTCGCGCAGGCGCATCAGGCTGAAGCGGAAGTCCGCTTCGCGCCGCAGCTGCCAGAAATTCAGCTGAATCAGCGGGTTGCCGAACACGTAGAGGGCGACCACGGTGCCGGCCAGCGCATACACCGCCAGCACCCCGACCAGCAGGTGCGAGATCGACCACAACACGGCGCTGAAAGCCACCAGCTGCATGATCGAGCCCAGGAAGATCAGCAGGAAGTGGATCGACCTGCCGGTGAAGGTGTTGATGTCCTCGCTGATGCGCTGGTCGGGGTTGTCGATCTCGCTGCTCGAACCGAGCGCATAGTATTTGCGCCCCTTCAGGTAGCCGTCGAGGAAGCGGCCGGTGAGCCAGCGCCGCCACCGGTTGGCGAAGAGGTCGCGCATGTAGTAGTAGAAGGCGTAGACCGGGACCGCAAAGACGAGCACGAACAGGCAGGCCCGCACGGCGGTCCAGAAGCGGTCGCCGTTCTTGGCCGCGAGCGCCGAGGTCATCTCGCCGGCCTGGTCGTTCAGCATGACGGCCAGCTTGGTCTCGACCAGCATCAGCACGATCAGCAGCAGGAGCAGGCTCCAGGCCGTTTTCCGTTCCTCCCCCAGCCAGTACGGTTTGGCGACCTTGACGAACTGCTTCCAGGCGGCGAGGGACAGGGGCGCGGCGCGGGGTTTGGCGTCCGGCGAGCCGGGGACCTCGTGGGGGGCGGTGGCGGGAGGAGCGGAGGTCGTCGTAGTCATGTCGTGTTGCCCTTGTCTGGCGGGCCAGGCGGGTCACGTCTGCCTGAGCCACGCCCCCAGCATAGGGCTGGGAATTAAACCGTTCAGTGCGGAAACAGACATAGCGGCGTTGCCGTCCAGTCGGCGCAACGTGCAGCCTGTCCTGTTTTTCGACCGCCCATCGCTCAGCCTGCTGCGCTCGCAGCGCAATTGCCTTATCGTTGGCAGTGCATAAGCGGAGCTGCGTTCGGTTTTTTTCGCACTGGAAACCACACTGAACCTGAGTGAGCCTGACCCCCACATCACCATGATCGACAACTTCATGCACCGATCCGTTCCCGTCGCCGCCCTGGCGCTGGCGCTGTTGCTGACCTTCTGGCTGCCGGCGCTGGCCCTTGCCGAAGAAAGTAACGTGCAGAAGAGCCCGCGCGCCACGGTGTCGCTGGTCAGCGACCATGCCGCCGTCAGCCCGGGGCAGCAGCTGCGCATCGGCCTGCGCCAGCGCCTGGCGCCGCACTGGCACACCTACTGGAAAAATCCCGGCGATGCGGGCTCGCCGCCGACGATCGACTTCAGCCTGCCTCAAGGGGTTAGCGTCGGCGAGATTGCCTGGCCGGGACCGGACCGCTTCATCGTCGGGCCGGTGGCCAGCTATGGCTACGAGAACGAGGTCGTCTTCCCGATGAGCCTGACCGTCCCGCAGGATGCGCGGCCCGGCAGTGAGCTCGTCATCGAGGCGAAGGCTGACTGGGTGGTCTGCGAGAAGGAGTGCATTCCCGAAGAGGGCAAGTTCCGCCTGACCCTGCCCGTGGAAGCGAGCGCACGCCCGGCCGGCGACGCGGTCCGCGCATCCTTCGCCGCGACGGATGCACGCCAGCCGCAAGCGGCACCCTGGAAGGCCACGCTTGCCGCCGGCGGGACGGCGCTGCAGCTTCGCGTCGAGGGCGCGGGCATCTCCCCGCAGTCCGTGCAGTCGGCCCTGTATTTCCCGGAAGGCTGGGGCGTGGTCGACCACGTCGCCGAGCAGCCGCTGAAGGTGGAGCAGGGCGCGATGACCCTGACGCTGCAAAAAGGCCAGGGCTATGCGCCCGGGCCGGCGCCGGGACTGCTGGCGGTGACCGACGGCGGCGGGCAGAAACGCTGGTTCGCGCTGGAGCTCCCGGCCGCTGCCGCCCCTGACGCCGCCCCCGCCACCGCTGCCGACACACCCGCCAGCCTGCCGCTGTGGCAGATGGCCGCCTTTGCCTTCCTCGGCGGGCTGATCCTGAACCTGATGCCCTGCGTGTTTCCCGTCCTGGCGATCAAGGCCACGGCCGTGGCAGGCATGTCCGGCGGCGACCGCCGCGCCGTGCGCCTGTCCGGCGTGTTCTATACCCTGGGCGTGCTGGCCGCCTTCATGGCGCTGGCGCTGGCCTTGCTCGCGGTGCGCGCGGGCGGCAGCGCCGTCGGCTGGGGCTTCCAGTTCCAGTCGCCGCTGTTCGTCGCGGCCATGTGCTGGCTGATGCTGGCGATCGGCCTGAATCTGTCCGGCGTGTTCGAGGTGGGCGGCTCGCTGGCCGGCACGGGCCAGGGCCTGGCCGAACGCAAGGGCCACGCGGGCAGCTTCTTTACCGGCTTGCTGGCGGTGGTGGTGGCGACGCCCTGCACCGCGCCCTTCATGGGCGCAGCCATCGGTTCGGCGCTGGTGGCGCCGGCCTACGTCAGCCTCGTCGTGTTCGCCATGATGGGCCTTGGCCTGGCCCTGCCTTTCCTCTTGCTGGGACTCTTCCCGGCCGTGGCGGGGCGCCTGCCGCGGCCCGGCCTGTGGATGGTCAGGCTGCGCCAGGCCATGGCCTTCCCGATGTACGCCACGGCGGCCTGGCTGCTGTGGGTGGTGGCCCAGCAGGCGGGCGAAGCGGGCCTGCGCATGGCATTGGCCGGCACCGTGCTGGTCGGGCTGGTGGCGTGGCTGGCCGGCCTGAGCCAGCATGGCGCCAAGAGGCCGTGGTGGCCGCGTGGCGCGGCGCTGGTAGGCGTCGCCGGACTGCTTGGCCTGATGACCGCCCTGCATGTGACGGAGCCGGCGGCGGCGTCGGCTCCGCAGGCTAAGAATGCGGAACCGTACAGCGCCGAGCGGCTTGCCAGACTGCGGGCCGAGGGCAAGCCGGTGTTCGTCAACATGACCGCCGCCTGGTGCATCACCTGCCTGGTCAACGAGCGCACGACCCTGTCGACTGCCGCCGTGCAGCAGGCCATGCAGGACGGCGGCGTGGTCTACATGAAGGGCGACTGGACCAAGCGCGATCCGGCCATCACCGCTTTTTTACAATCGTTCCAGCGCGACGGCCTGCCGTTCTACGCGTTTTACGCGCCCGGCAGGGAACCGGTGGTGCTGCCGCCGGTGCTGACGCAGGCGATCGTTACCGAGTCGTTCAAGCAGTCATCCAGGAAGTAAGCCAAATAGCTTTTCCCGGTCGTTAACCACGTACTTTTCAAGGAGGGGTTTCATGAATAGTCTTCCACGCCGCGCGATGCTGCGCACCACCGCACTGACGGCAGCCCTGGCCGGCGCCGGCCTGATGTTCGCCGCCCCGGCCATGGCCGCACCCGCGGTCGGCCAACCCGCGCCTGCCTTCACGGCGGTCGACAGCAAGGGCCAGCAGCACAAGCTGGCCGATTTGAAGGGCAAGGTCGTCGTGCTGGAATGGACCAACAACGAGTGCCCCTACGTGAAGAAGCACTACGGCGCGTCGAACATGCAGAACCTGCAGAAGCAGGCGAAGGGCGCGGGCGTCGTCTGGCTGAGCGTGATCTCCTCGGCGCCCGGCGAGCAGGGCCATGTCACCGGCGCCAAGGCCGACGAGCTGACCGCCAGCCGCAATGCGGCGCCGACCGCGGTCCTGCTGGACCCGCAAGGCGCCATCGGCAAGGCCTACGACGCGCGCACCACGCCGCACATGTTCGTGATCGACGCCAAGGGCATCCTGCGCTACGCGGGCGGCATCGACAGCATCGCGTCGGCCAAGGCGGCGGACATCGAGAAGGCCGATCCGCTCTTCAAGACTGCGCTGGAATCGGTGCTGAAGGGCGAGAACGTCGCGCAAGCCGTCACGCGGCCGTATGGCTGCAACGTGAAGTACAAGTCCTGAGGCGGCAGCGGGACGGTGGGCCGGCGCCTCTCTTGAAGAGCCAGGCTCCGGCCCCAGCTTGTGTTGTCATCAATTCAAGCGGATCCGCCATGCTCTTTCCCCGTCATCCCAGGCCCGTCGTCGACGGCCGCGCCGTTGCTGTGCAGGTGGTACAGCAGAAGGTGGCGCGCGAAGCCTGCCCGAACGTGCTGGTCGCCGCGCCCAAGGACGATCCGGTCAAGGCCGGCGCGCCCAGCGCTGCGCCAGCACCGCGCACACCATCAGCTGGATCTGGTGGAACAGCATCACCGGCAGGATGATCATCCCCAGCGCCGAGGGCGCGAACAGCACCTTCGCCATCGGCACGCCGCTGGCCAGGCTTTTCTTCGAGCCGCAGAACACGATCGTGATCTCGTCCTCTTTTGAAAAGCCGAGGCGGCGGCTGGTCCAGGTGGCCAGGCCCAGCGCGACGGCCAGCATCAGGCAGCTGATTGCGATCAGCGTGGCGAGCGTCGCGCCGGAGATGTGCTGCCACAGGCCCTCGACCACGGATTCGCTGAAGGCGGTGTAGACCACCAGCAGGATCGAGCCCTGGTCGACGTAGCGCAGCACCGGCTTGTGGCGGTCGACGAAGGCGCCGATCCAGGGGCGCAGCAGCTGGCCGGCGATGAAGGGCAGCAGCAGTTGCTGGACGATCTTCATGACCTGATCGAAGCCGCCGCTGGCGCCCGCGCTTTGCAGCATGAGGGCGCCCACCAGCAGGGGCGTGAGGAAGATGCCGATGAAGTTCGAGGCCGAGGCGCTGCAGACGGCCGCGGCGACGTTGCCGCGCGCGAGGGCGGTGAGCGCGATCGAGGATTGCACGGTCGAGGGCAGCACGCACAGGAACAGGATGCCCATGTACAGCTCGGGCGTGAGCAGCGACAGCGCCAGCGGCTTGAGCGCCAATCCCATCAGCGGGAACATGACGAAGGTCGAGGCCAGCACCAGCAGGTGCAGGCGCCAGTGCGCGATCCCGGCCAGCAGCGCTTCGCGCGAGAGCTTGGCGCCGTGCAGGAAGAACAGCAGGCCGATGGCCACGGTGGTGACGTCGCCCAGCACCTCGGCCACCTGGCCGCTGGCGGGCAGCAGGCTCGCCAGCAGGACCATCCCCAGCAGGGCGATCGTGAAGGCGTCCAGCGCGAGGCGGCGCATGGCGGTGGAGAGGAGGGTGGCGAGGCGTCCCATGGCGTTCTTTCGTTGCATGCCCAACGGGCGAATCGCCCATTCTAGCGGTAAGCGCGGCGCGGCGCCGGCTGCGGCATCGCAGCATCGGCGCGACCCGTATTGACGCCAAAAAAACCGTTTTCGCCCTCCGGCAACCGGGCTATACTCGCCGTTTTGTTTTCACTCATCCGGGGTCCTACCTTGTTCAAATCGATCGTCCTTCCCGTTGCCCTCCTGGGCGTGGCCGGCCATGCCGTCGCCGACGAAGGCCAGTGGCAGCCGCACCAGCTGCCGCAGCTGAAATCCGAACTCAAACGCATCGGCATCACGATGCCGGCCGAGAAGCTGGCGGACCTGTCGAAGCACCCGATGAGCGCGATCGTGTCGCTGGGCGGCTGCTCGGCCTCCTTCGTGTCGCCCGACGGCCTGGTGGTCACCAACCACCACTGCGCCTACGGCGCCATCCAGCGCAACGCGACCCCGGAAAAGAACTACATCGTCGACGGCTTCCTCGCGAAGACCCGCGCCGAAGAACTGCCGGGCGGCCCGAACACCCTCGTGTACGTCACCGAGAAGGTCGAGAATGTGACCGACCGCGTGCTGAAGGACCTGGGCGCGAACATGTCCGGCCGCGAGCGCAACGAGGCGATCTCCTCGCGCATCAAGGCCCTGATCGCCGAGTGCGAGAGCGACAAGGCCTACCGCTGCTCGGTGCCGGCCTTCCACCGCGGCCTCGAGTACTACCGCATCAAGCAGCTGATGATCCGCGACGTGCGCCTGGTGCATGCGCCGTCGGACAAGATCGGCAACTTCGGCGGCGACATCGACAACTACGAGTGGCCGCGCCAGACCGGCGACTACAGTTTCCTGCGTGCCTACGTCGGCCCGGACGGCCGCCCGGCCGACCCGTCGCCGAACAACGTGCCGTATAAGTCGAAGGACTTCCTGGTGGTCTCCGCCGAAGGCCTGAAGAACGGCGACCCGATCCTGCTGGCCGGCTACCCGGGCCGCACCAGCCGCTACAAGTTGCCGTCCGAAATCCGCTTCGCGCGCGACGTCGACCTGCCGGGCAAGGCCGCGACCATCACGGCCGACCTGGAAACGATCGCCGCTGCTACCCGCGGCAACGCCGCCTGGGAGGTGCGCTATGCCAGCGTCGCCAAGAGCCTGAACAACGTCCTCAAGAAGAGCCAGGGCCTGCTCGACGGCTTCGCGCGCAAGGACATTGCGTCCATCAAGGACGTGCAGGACGCCGAGTTCCGCAGCTGGTACGAGAAGAACGGCGCCCGCAACGGCAACGGCAAGACGCTGCTGGCCGACCTCGATGCCGTGATCGCGCTCGACATGGCGCTCGCACGCGAAGAGGGCGCCTACGGTGAAGCCACCCACAGCGACCTCCTGAAGAGCGCGCGCACCCTGTACCGCCTGGCGCAGGAACGCCAGAAGCCGGACGCCCAGCGCGAGACCGGCTACCAGGAACGCGACCTGTCCTTCATCAAGGCCCGCCTGACCCGCCTCGAGCAGTCCTTCGTCCCGGCCGTCGACCGCGCCCGCTGGGCCGCGGCGCTGACCCGCTACGCGAAGATCGACGGGAAGCTGCATCCGCAAGGCCTGGACGGCCTGGTCCCGAGCCCGAACCAGCTCGACGGCTTCTACAAGGGCACCGAACTGGCCGACACCGCCAGGCGCCTCGCCTGGATGGGCCAGGACGTGGAAGCCTTCCGCAAGTCGAACGACCCGTTCATCCAGCTGGCCGTGCGCCTGAACGACGTCGCGGCGAAGCTCGAGGAGCGCCGCAAGGAAGTCGACGGCAACCTCGACCGCACCATCCCGCAATACATGTCGGCCGTGATCGCCTACCGCAAGTCGCAGGGCAAGCCGGTCTACCCGGACGCCAACTCGACCCTGCGCGTCACCTACGGCACCGTCTCGCCGTACTCGCCGCGCGACGGCCTGGTCAAGGGTCCGTTCACGACGGTCGAGGGCATCGTCGAAAAGGAAACCGACAAGGACCCGTTCCTGGTCCCTGCAACGCTGAAGAAAGCCGTCCTGGAAAAGCGCTATGGGGTGTTCAAGGACCCGGTGCTGAACACGGTGCCGGTCAACTTCCTGTCGAGCGCCGACACCACCGGCGGCAACTCCGGTTCGGCCGTCATGAACAAGCGCGGCGAACTGGTCGGCCTGAACTTCGATTCGACCTATGAGTCGATCACCAAGGACTGGTACTTCGACACCGCGATCACGCGCGCGATCCACGTCGACATCCGCTACATGCTGTGGGTGATGAAGGAAGTCGACGGCGCCGACAACCTGCTCAAGGAAATGACGATCAAGTATCCGAAGAAGTAAGCGGCGGGATCGTTGACACCACAGCGGCGCCTTCGGGCGCCGTTTTTTTTGCGACGGCGCGGCCTACACGGCACGCAACTGGGCCGCCATCGCCAGCACGTCCATCATCAGCTCGCTCAAGCCATCCCACACGATCTGCACGCCGAGGCAGAGCAGGATGAAGGCGGTCAGGCGCAGGAAGACGGCCGTTCCCGCGTCGCCGATCAGGCGCAGGAAGTGTTCGCCGTAGCGAAACGCGAGATACAGCAGCACCCCGATGATGGCCAGCGCGAGCAGGGCGCCGCTCATGCGCGCCAGCGAGATCACGAGCCGGACGTCGTGCAGGGAGACGCCGACCGTGATGGCGACCGAGATCGAGGCCGGGCCGCAGCTGATCGGGAAGGTCAGTGGATAAAAGGCCTGGCGGTGGGCATGGTCCGCCGTGAAGCTTTCGGCGAGGGCGACCCGGCTGTCGGGCGTGCTGGGCGAGGCGCTGAGCAGGCGCCAGGCCACCGAAGCGAGCAGCAGGCCGCCGCCGACGCGCACGATGGGCAGGGAGATGCCGAAGAAATCGAGGACATAGGACCCGACCAGCATCGAACCCGTCATCAGCCAGAACATGTTGCGCGCAATGCGGCGCGCGAGCAGGGTGCGCGTCGCCGGCGATGCGCCATCGGTCAGGCTCAGGAAGATCGGCGCCGTCGCCGCCGGGTTCAGGATGGGCAGCATGGTCGCCAGGACGAAGAGGAAGGCCTTGCCGGCTGCCAACAGGAGCTCGGTTGTCACAGTCGATGCGCTCGTTTGTCTTGCATGGAAAATCCCGGGGGGCGGCGGCTCAAGGTCGTCGATCCGGGGCGCCGGAACGGCCTCCGGCGGCGTCGCCAGTGCGCCGGGCCAGTGCGCGCTGTTTCTGCTCGCGCGCAATCCAGTCCTCGATCGCGCGGCGCGCGCGCCTTTCGGTGGCCTTCTCGCGCAGGGCTTCCAGGCTGAGCACGCGGTAGAGTCCCACCATCACCGCGATCATCAAGAGCGCGAAGGGCAGGGCAGCGACCGTGATCAGGGTCTGCAGGGCGTCCAGGCCGCCGGCCATCAGCATGGCGGCGGCGATCAGCGCGATCGCGATGCCCCAGGCGAACTTGCGTCCCAGCGTTGGATCGCCGGCCGTCTCGCTCGACATCGAACCGAGCACCAGCACCGCGGAATCGGCCGAGGTCACGAAGAAGATCACCAGCAGCACGATGCTCAGGCCCGACAGGATGCCGGAGAGCGGCAGGGCATCGTACATGCGGAACAGGACCGTCTCATAGCCGGCTGCCAGCGCCCCGGCCATGTCGACGCCGCCGAACAGCTGCGCCCACAGCGCGGTGCCGCCGAAGGTGGCGAACCAGGCGAAGCCGAGCAGGCTCGGTGCGACCACCACGCCCAGCACGAACTCGCGCACCGTGCGCCCGTAGGACACCCGCGCGATGAACGAGCCCACGAACGGGGACCAGGAGATCCACCAGGCCCAGTAGAAGATGGTCCACTCGGCCACCCAGGGGTTGGCGGAGTACGGGGCCATGCGCAGGCTCATTTCGATCAGGTGGTCGAGGTAGCTGCCCAGCGAGGTGGTGAAGGCATCGAAGATGAATCCGGTCGGCCCGAGGATCGCCACGGCCACCAGCAGGAACGCGGCCAGCGCCAGGTTGGCGCTCGAGAGCCACTTGACGCCGCGCTCGACGCCGCTGGCGCTCGAGGCCATGTACATGACGAAGCACACGCCGATCACCGTCAGCTGCATGCCCAGGCCGCTGGGCAGGCCGAACACCCGGGTCATGCCGGCGCTGATCTGCATGGTGCCGAAACCGAGGGTGGTGGCCACGCCGATCGCCGTCGCCACCACGGCGACGATGTTGACCAGCTTGCCGATCCAGCCGAGGTGGCGGTCGCCGATCAGGGGCTGCAGCAGGTCGCTGATCATGCCGCGGCCATTGCGGTTGTACTGGAACCAGGCGATGGCGAGCCCCATCAGGCCGTAGATGGCCCAGGGGTGCAGTCCCCAGTGGAAGAAGGTGTAGCGCATCGCCGCGCTGGCCGCCTGGGGCGTCATCGGCGGCAGCCGCTCCGGCGGCTTGGTCAGGTGCGAGATCGGCTCGGCGGCGCCCCAGAACACCAGGCCGATGCCCATGCCGGCGGCGAACAGCATCGCCAGCCAGGCGGCATTCGAGAACTGGGGCTCGGCGTCGCGCCCGCCGATGCGCAGCCGCGCCGTGGGGCCGAAGGCGAGCCAGCCGAGGAAGACCAGGGTGAGGAAAACGATCAGCAGGTAGAGCCAGCCGGCGTTCTGGATGATGGCGGCAAGCGCCGCATCGCTGGCCGCTTCGAAGGGTTTCGGCGCGAGTCCCGCGGCTACTGCCAGCGCGAAGATCAATAACAGTGAAATACGAAAAACCATATGTGTTCCTGACGGAGTTTGGTTGCAGTCCGGACAGGCAGACCTGGCAGTGAAAGCGGCCTTCCCAGGCCCGCAGCGTGTGCCGCAAGCGAAACGGTAAAACGATGGGGACGCAAGCCGCCACCGGCCACCATGCAGGATGGATGTTTTAAAAGAATAGCATTTATCGCAAGAATGCCGCTTCCGGGGCGCCGGCTGTCGTGCGCGGACGGCCACGGGGGGTATGCAGCGGAAACGGTCTTCCTGAACCTTATCGGCCGTCGTGGAGGTGTGCCGGGGCCGGCGCGGACGCGCCGGCAAAGCGGACAGTGAAGCGCGTTTCACCTTCGCCGGTCGAGCCCAATGCATATGCGAAGCCGTGCCGCGTCAGCACCTCGCGCACGAACATCAGGCCGATGCCCTGGCCGCCCGGCTTGGTGGTGAAGAAGGGCGTGAACAGCTGGCGCGGCGCCACTTCGCCGAGCAGGTCGGCCGAGTCGCTGACCGAAAGCAGCACCTCGCCGTCCTCGGCCGCCAGGGCCAGGTGCACGTGGCCGCCGGGGACGCCCTGGGCCTGGCGCGCCGCCACTGCCTCGATCGCATTCTTGACGATGTTGAGCAGCGCCTGTTCGATCAGCTGGGCGTCCATCGGCAGCGGTTCGATGTCGTCGCAGCGTTGCCAGCGCAGGTCGATGCCGCGGCTGGCGCAGCCTTCGCGGTTGAGCCAGAGGATGTCGTCGACGATGGCGCGCAGGCTGGCGGGGCGCAGGTCCGGCTCCGGCATCTTGACCACCCGCGTGAAGCGGTCGATGAATTCGCCCAGGCTGGCGTTGCGGCGCCGGACCGCGACCACGGCCGTCGAGAAGTCGGCGGCGTCCTGCTCGCGCAGCTGGTCGCGGTAGAACAGCAGCGAATCGAGCACCGAGCAGGTGGCGGCGACGGTGTTGTTGACCTCGTGCGCGAGCACCCGCACCAGCCTGGCGTAGGTGGCGCGTTCCGAGTCTTCCAGTTCCGCGGTCAGCTCCTCGACGATCAGGAAGTGGCGCGCGAAGCCGCGGTCGTAGAACTGCCCGCGCTGGGCGCGGTAGCGGCGCGCATCGAGGTCGGTGAGGAGGCGGCTTTCGCCCGGCGCCAGGGTGTCGAGCTGGGCGACCAGGTCGCGCTGGCGTTCGTGCGTACGCGGGAGCGGAGAGGCCGATTCGGCTCCCAGCAAGTGTGCCAGCGTCTTGCCCTGCGGCTGGTCCAGTCCCAGCAGCGCGGCGGCGCTGGCGTTCACCAGGCTGATGGCGCCGTCGAAGTCGAACACCAGCACCGCGCTCGGCGTCGCTTCCAGCAAACGGTCGAGCAGCGCCTGCTGCTCGCCGGCGGCCAGGCGCTCGCGGTGCAGGGCCGCGAGCATGGTGTTGAACATCGCGACCAGTTCGCCCAGTTCGCCCGAGCGCGGCGAGGCCAGGCGGTTGGCGTAGTTCTGGTCCTGCAGCAGGTCGTGGAAACGCCGGGTGTAGTCGAGCGGCTCGAGGGCATGGCGCAGCAGCCGCAGGCCGATGCCCAGGCTGATCAAGAGCAGCAGCTCGGCGCCGACGAACAGGGCCGGCTGTTCGGGAAGCAGCAGGCCGGCGCAGGCGAAGGGCACCAGGTGCAGCGCGAGGATGTAGGCGCCCAGCCGCCGGCGCAGGCTCACGCGTCGGTCCCGGCGCCCGGCTCGCCGCCGTACTCTCCCAGGCCGTGCCGTTCCAGCCGCCGGTACAGCGCCGTGCGCGACAGGCCGAGCGCCTTGGCTACCCGCGAGATGTTGCCGGCGTGCTGGCCAAGGGCCTGCTCGATCATGTGGCGCTCCACCTGTTCCAGCGTCATGCCGTCCACGCCCAGGCGCGCCGCGCCGTTGCCTGCGCCGCCTTCCTCGAGCTGGCCGGCGGCGATGAAATCGGCCTGGGTCAGCTGCGCCTTGTCGACCAGGAGCAGGGTGCGTTCCAGGGTCTGCTTGAGCTGGCGGATGTTCCCCGGCCAGGGCTGGGCCACCAGCCAGTCGAGCGCCTGGCCGGTGAGCGTGACCTCGCCCAGACCGTAGCTCTCGGCGACCTTGCCCACGATGTGCCGCGCCAGCAGCGGGATGTCGCCGCGCCGCTCGCGCAGCGGCGGCAGGCGGATGGTGATCAGGTTCAGGCGGTAGAACAGGTCTTCGCGGAATTCGCCGGCGGCGACCAGTTCGGCCAGTTCGCGGTTGGTGGCCGAGACCACGCGCACGTCCGCCTGCTCGCTGCGGCTGGCGCCGACCGGCTGGTAGCGCCCGTCCTGCAGCACGCGCAGCAGCTTGACCTGGTCGCCGCGGTTCAGTTCTCCGATCTCGTCGAGGAAGAGCGTGCCGCCCTCGGCGCTGGCGACGTGGCCCTGGCGGTCGCTGCGTGCATCGGTGAAGGCCCCGCGCACGTGGCCGAACATCTCGCTCTCGAACAGGGACGAGGTGATCGCGCCCATGTTGATCTTGACGATGGGGCGCGCCGCGCGCGGGCTGTTGCGGTGGATCGCGTCGGCCACCAGTTCCTTGCCGGTGCCGCTTTCGCCCAGGATCAGCACCGAGGCGCGGGTGCGCGCGACCTGGCCGATGGTCGAAAGCACGCGCAGCAGCTTCGGGTGTTCGCCGACGATGTCGCCGAAATCGAAGCTGGCGTCGAGCGTGCGCCGCGATTTTTTGGTAGCCGGCGATGGGCTCGCATCGTCCGATGCCAGCGCATCGCCGGCCAAGTCCAGCGTGGCGCGCACCAGCTCCACGAGTTGCGCGTTGTCCCAGGGCTTGGTAAAGAAGTTGGCGGCGCCGGCCTTGATGCCGGCCACCGCCAGGCCGATCGAGCCCCAGGCCGTCATCAGGAGCACCGGCAGCGCCGGGTGGCGTTCGCGCAGCTGCGCCAACAGGGCCAGGCCTTCCTCGCCGCCCGTCTGCAGCGAGAAGTTCATGTCCTGCAGGACCAGGTCGACCAGCCGTCCTTCGCTTTCCTCGCGCGCCAGCAGCGCGAGGGCGTCGGGCGCGCTGGCGGCGCGCAGCGGTTCGTAACCCGATTGCTTGAGCAGCAGGGCGAGCGAGGCCTGGACGGCCGCGTCGTCGTCGACGACCAGGATACGCGGGGAGGGGGAAGCTTGCATCGGTGGTGATGGATCCTATTCGTAGTGCAGCGCTTCGGTCGGGCTCAGGCGGCTGGCGCGCCAACCCGGATACACCGCGCACACGGAGGATATCAGATAGATCACGGCCGTCGCCAGTGCCGCGGCCCCGCCGAAGACCGTCCAGTTCAGGCTCTCGCCGAGGGCGCCCGTGAGCGGCAGCTGCACCAACAGGACCAGGCCGAGCAGGATCGCGGCGGAGCTGAGCATGAACTGTTCGGCGATGATCTGGCGGTAGATCTGGCCGGCGCTGGCGCCGATCGCGCGCCGCAGCCCGATCTCGGGGATGCGCTGGGTGGTGTTCTGCCAGAGCGCGCCGAACAGGCCGAAGGCGACCATCAGCAGCATGAAGGCGGCGATCACGGCGACCACCAGCAGGGGCGTCGTCTGGTTGCGCAGCATGGTCGCGCGCTGCGAGGACAGCGGGGAAATCTGGTACGACCAGTCGTTCCTGACCAGCTTCAGGCGGCGGTTCAGGCGCGTCTCGAAACTGCGCTCGGTGCCGGGTTGTACCTTCAGCAGCATGGTGCGGATGTCGCGCTCGTTCTTGCCGGCCTCGAAGCGCAGGAAGGCGAAGTTGACCGGGGCCGCCAGCTCGCCCTTCTGGCGGAACTCGTCGACGATGCCGACCACCCGGTAGCGCGTCTCCTGCTTCGGTCCTTCGCCGTCGCGGAACTGCTGGCCGAGCGCGCGCTCGCCGGGGAACATGGCTTCGGCCATGCGCCGGTTGATCACGGCCGGGCGCTCGGCGGCGCCGTTGTCCAGCTGCGAGAACCAGCGGCCCTCGACCAGCTTCAGGCCCAGCACGGAGGCCAGCCTGTCGTCGGCCTCGAGCAGCTCGGTGTCGACCGACTTGTCGTTCCCGCGCCGCAGGTCGCTGGAATGGGTCGACATCGCGTACGGCTCGAAGCCGGCGAACGCGACCCCGCGCACTTCCGGCAGCTCGGCCAGGCTGCGCCGGAAGCCCTCGTAGACGCCCTCGTCGAAGCGCGTCTTGCCGTTGTCGCCGGCCTGGATCGTGACCGACCAGACGTCGGCGCCGTCGAAGCCGAGCGGCATGTCGTAGAGCTGGCTGTAGCGCACGCCGAAGGCGGCGACGGCGAAGACGATGCAGAAGGCGAGCAGGATCTCGAGGCTCAGCATCAGGTTCCTGGACTTGCGCTTCCAGGTCAGTTGCAGCAGGTGGCGGAACATCAGCGGGCTCCCTTCAGGGCGTGGACGGGGTCGAGGCGCGACATCTTCCAGGCAGGCAGGACGCCCGAGACGAGGCCGAAAACGGTGGCGATCAGCATGCCCCAGCCGAAGACGGCCAGGTTCAGGTCGACCTGCAGGTAGGGGATCAGGCCGGCGTTCTCGATCCACGCCAGCACGCCGGCGGTGGCGCCCAGCGCCAGCAGGCCGCCGGCCAGGCACAGCAGGATGTTCTCGATCACGAGCTGCACGGCGAGCTGGCGGCTGGTGGCGCCGAAGGCCTTGCGCACGCCGATCTCCGCGCGCCGCTCCATGATGCGCCCGGTGTTCAGGTTGACCAGGTTCAGCGCCGGCAGCAGCATGAACACGACCATCGCCACGGCGATGACCGTCAGCAGCAGGCCGGCGCCGGACTCGGCCACCTCGTCGCTGCCGACCGTCAGGCGGGCGAACAGATCGAGCTTGCTGTCGGCCCAGAAGCGGATCGTCTTCCACTGCTTCGGGTCGTCGGGCACCACGCCCTTCGCGATCCGGGCCACCTGTTCGCGGATGCGCGGCAGGTCGTCCGGGTGCGCAGCCAGCACCAGCGCGGTGAACATGCCGGTGAGGTCGTTGCGGTAGTCGCTGGAGGCGAAGGTGGTGATCGGCGCCCAGATGTCGGCGAAGGCGTTCAGGTGCATCGCATCCTCGACCACGCCGACGATCTCGAACTGCTGGCCACCGACGTCGAGGCGCTGGCCGATGGCGGCGCCGGCCCGGCCCGGGAACAGGCGCCGTGCGCTGCTCTCGTTGAGCACCGCGACCATGCGCCCGGCCTCGTCGTCGGCGCTGGTGGGCAGGCGCCCGGCCAGCAGGCGGAAGTCGAGGATTTTCCAGTAATCGGCATCGGCGCGGCGCATCTGCAGTTCGCTCACGCCGCCGCCCTGGTAGACCGACACCGGCGAGGGCAGGGTGACGGCGGCGACGCGCTCGACGCCCGGCATCGGCTTGAGGTACTTGTCGATCAGCTTGTAGCCGAGCGGGGTATTGCTGCGGCTGTCGCCGCCCGGGCTGTCCATGCGCATCATGAACACTTGCAGGAAGCGGTCGCTTCTGCCCTCGACGCCGGACGGGCGGAAGGCCGTCTCCAGCAGCGAGGCGATCACCATCAGCACGACCAGCGTGATCACGATGCACAGCAGGTTGATGAGGGTGAACAGCTTGCGGCGCATGAAGACCTTGCAGGCGGTCAGCAGGTAGTTGCGGAACATGGCGGCCCCCGGATCAGGCGACCAGCTGGCCGTCGAACACGCGCACGATGCGGTTGGTGCGGCGCGCCTCGCGTTCGTCGTGGGTGACCATGACCACCGTCGTGCCTTCCTGGTTCAGCTTGAGCAGGATGTCCATGACTTCCTCGCCCATCTTGCTGTCGAGGTTACCGGTGGGCTCGTCGGCCAGCAGCACCTGCGGCCGGCCGACGATGGCGCGCGCGATCGCCACGCGCTGCTGCTGGCCGCCCGAGAGCTGGTTCGGGTAGTGGTCCATGCGCGCGCCCAGGCCGACCCGTTCCAGCGCCTCGCGCGCCAGGCGGCGGCGCTCCGCACGGTCCATCTTCCTGTACAGCAGAGGCAGTTCGACGTTGTCGATCACGCGCAGGTCCGGGATCAGGTGGAAGCTCTGGAAGATGAAGCCGAAGGTGCTGTTGCGCAGCTGGGCCACCTGCTTGTCGCGGTAGCGCGTAATCGGCGTGCCCTGCACCTCGATGCTGCCCTGGCCCGGCCGGTCGAGCAGGCCGATCAGGTTCAGCAGGGTGCTCTTGCCGCAGCCGCTGGGGCCCATCATGGCGACGAATTCTCCCTGCTTCACGTGCAGGTCGACGTCCTTGAGCGCCAGGGTTTCCACCTTGTCGGTGCGGTAGGTCTTGCTCACTTTGCTCAGTCGAATCATGGCGTTCCCTTGTTGTATGTTGTTAGTTCGCGATGCGGATGCTGTCGCGGTCGGCGAATGCCCGCGTGTCGGAGACGATGAAGCGGTCGCCCGCGCGGGCGCCGGCCACTACCTCGACCAGCTGGCCGTCGCCGCCGCCCAGCTGCAGCGTGGTCTTGCGGGCGAGGCCGTCCTCGACCACGAAGGCCGCCTGGCGCCCGCTGCCGTTGAAGGCGGCGCCGGCGTCGAGCACCAGCGCGCCGCTCTTTTTCGCGGTGACGATGTTGACGTCGACGCGCATCTTGTTGCGCAGCAGCGGGTTGTGCGGCTGCGCCAGGTCGACCAGCAGCTTGACGGTGCCGTTCTGGATCTCGGGCAGGATGGTGGCGACCTGGCCGGCCAGGACCTCGCCGTTCTGTTCGACGCGGACCTGCTGGCCCGGCGCCAGCAGGCGCGCATGGAAGTCCGACAGCGTGGCCTCGACCCGGTAGTTGCTCAGCTCCGAGACGCGCGCCAGCAGCTGGCCGGCGCCGACGCTGGCGCCTTCTTCCTGCACCAGCGAGGTCAGCATGCCGGCGAAGGGCGCGACCACGCGCGCCTGGGCCAGCATCCGCTCCTTCTGGGCGATCTGTTTTTTCAGGATGGCTTTCTGCAGGTTGGCCGCGTCGACGCTGCCGGCCGTGGCGCGCCGGCTGTCCGCGATCAGTTCGCGCTGCTGGCGCAGCTGGATCTCGGTGCGCTTGACGTTCAGTTCCGCGCCCAGCAGGTCTTCGCCCGACACCAGCCCGCTCTGGCGCAGCTTCTGGTTGCGCTCGTGGCGGGCGCGCGCCGAGAGCAGGTCGAGTTCGAGCAGTTCGATGCTGCTGGTGAGCTGCTTGCGCTTCTGGTCGAGATCGACCGCCAGCGCGTCGATGCGGTTTTCCTGTTGCGCGAGCTGCTCCTGGAGGGCGTCGAGCGCGAGGCGGATTTCGCGGTCGTCGAGTTCGAGCAGCAGCTCGCCCTTGGCCACCTGCTGTCCGGGCTTGGCATGGACCCGGGACACGCGGCTCGCCACCGGGCTGGCGACGACTTCCTCGTGCACGGGGATGACGACGCCGGCCGCATTGACGGTGTTGGCGATGTCGGCACGGCGCACGACCGAGACGTTGACGTCGGCGGCGTCGAGGCTGGGGCGCAGCACGCGGTTCAGGCCCCAGGCGGCGCCGAGGAGGCCGGCGAGCAGCAGCAGGCTGGACGCCAGGCGGATGTGCCGGCGGCGGCGCAGGAAGGCGGGATCGAGGGCTTGGTCCATGGTGATCGGGTCAGTAGTCTTGCCCCTTCTATTGCAAGGGCCGTGCCAGCCCGTTTTGCCCCGTGGGCGCGGGTTGGGAAGGGGGCTGGCTGCCCGGCGGCGGGCAATCGTGTCCGGATCCGGACAGTGGCGCTTGCGCAATCGGGCCTGCTCTCGGATAATCGCCTGCTGACCTTCGCCTGTTGCTTGCAAACGCCGCGTCGCAACCGATGCCGCCGCCGCCCGCGGCGGCCCCGCCTTTCCCTCACACCGCGCATGAACGACACCATTGCCGTACTTGGCCTGAGCACCACCCCGCTGGAACTGATCTCGTTTGCCCTCGCGGTGACGACCGTCCTCCTCAACATCCGCCAGAACCACTGGGCCTGGCTGTTCTCGATCGCGTCTTCAGGCACCTACGCCGTCGTCTTCTTCGACGCCCGCCTGTACGGCGACAGCGGCCTGCAACTGGTGTTCATCGCCGCATCCATCTGGGGCTGGAGCCAGTGGCTGCGCGGCGCCGGCGAGACCCGCCTGACGGTGACGCGCCTGGGCGGCGCCGGCTGGGCCTGGGCGATCGCAGCCTGGGGCGCGGCCTACCTGGCGCTGTCCTGGTTCCTGGCGACGTACACCAACACCGACGTGCCGCACACCGACGGTTTTCTCACGGCCGGCAGCCTGGTCGGCCAGCTCCTGCTGGCGCGTAAGAAAGTCGAGAACTGGCATGTGTGGATCATCGTCGACGTGCTCTATGTGGGCCTGTACGTCTACAAGGACCTGTACGTGACGGCGGTGCTGTACGCGGTGTTCGTGCTGCTGGCCGCGCGTGGGCTGCGGGCGTGGAGCAATATCGCAGGGGTGGACAAATGAGCGGCGTGCTGCGCATCGCCGTGCTGGGCGCCGAGTCCTCCGGCAAGTCGACCCTGTGCGAAGTGCTGGCCCGGGCCCACGATACGCTCTGGGTGCCGGAGTACCTGCGCGAGTTCGTGGACACGCATGGGCGCGTGCCCTGCGAATCCGACCAGTTCGGGATTGCGCGCACCCAGCAGGAGCGCGAGGACGCGGCGGCGGCACGCGCCAGGCGTTTGCTGTTCTGCGACACGACGCCGCTGATGACGGCGCTCTACAGCCGCGTGTACTGGGGAAGGGTGGATGCGCAGCTCGACGCGCTGGCGGCCAGGCACGACTACGCGCTGACGCTGGTGACGGCGCCCGACCTGCCCTGGGTGCCGGACGGCCTGATGCGCGAATCGGAAGCGGTGCGCGCGCGGGTGTACGCGATGGTGGTGGAGGAACTGGACGCGCGCGGCATCCCCTTCGTGCTGGTGCAGGGAGACCTGGCGCAGCGGGTGCGGCAGGTGGAAGCGGCGTTGAAAGTCATCGCCGCGGTGTAGACGGCCGCGGGTTCCGGTGGCGCAGCAACGCGTGGAGTCGGGGACTCCACCCTACGCATCGCGCCAGACGTAGGGTGTGAGGGGGGCGCCGAGCCTCCTGACTCCACGCGTTCAGGACCTCAGCACACTTTTGCCGTCAGAAATCCACCTGCGCCGACAACCGGAAGGTACGCGGTGCCCCCGGCAGCAGGTAACCGCCCAGCTGCTGCGTCACGTCGCGCCAGTAGAACTTGTCCGCCACGTTGTCGACACGCGCACGCAGGGTCACGTTCGTCGCTCCCATCTTCAGCCCATACGACGCATTCAGCCCGAACACGTGGTAGCCCGGGACGTTGACCGTGTTCTCCGGATCGAAGGACTTCTCGCCGGCGTACTGCCACTGGCCGCCGACCTTCAGGCCGGGCACGGCGGGGACCGCGTAATCGGCCCAGAGCGTCGACTTCAGCTCCGGCACATTGGTGACGCGCTTGCCGTCGTACAGCGCATCGCCCGTGTTTTCCTGCCGCGCGCGCAGTGCCATCAGCGAGGCGCCGTAGGTCAGCGCGCCGCTGCTCCGCTGGGCGGCCAGCTCGATGCCGCGGTGCTGCTGGTTGCCGTTGCGGACAAACGTGTTCTCCGCGTTCGTGTACTCGAAGCCCTTGGTGATCTGGAACAGCGCCGCGCTCAGCGCCACGCCGCCGACCTCGCCCTTGGTGCCGAGCTCGAACTGCTTCGAGCGGTTCGGGCCCAGGTCCTGGTTCTGGTTGGTGGTCTCCATCTCGGCCACGCCGCCGGCGTCCAGCCCGTGGGCGACGGTGCCGTAGACGTTCCAGCCTGGGTTCAGGCTGTAGACGAGCGACACGCTCGGCAGCAGAAAGGATGCGCGGCTCGAGGTCCAGCCGAGCTCCGGTTCCGGCAGCTGCTCGCTGGCGATCTTCACGTAGCGCAGGCCGGTGTGCAGGGCGAGGTCCGGCGTGAGGGTCATGATGTCCTGCACGAAGAGCGAGCGTTCGCGCTCGCTGAAGCGTTCGCTGACCGGGCCGGTGCTCGGGTTGCCCGGCGCAGGATCGACGACCTGGTTCACGTAGATATTGCTGGAGCCGGCGTAGTCGTAGACATAGTCGCCGTAGCTGTTGTGGCGTTCGCTGTAGCCGATGCCGGCGGTGAGCAGGTGGCGCAGGGCGCCGGTCGCGAAGCGGCCCTGGACCTGCGCCTGGACGCCGAACGGGGTCTTGCGCTCGCCCGTGCTCTGGTAGTCGTAGACGTCGTAGTCGCCGTTCGAGCAGTAGCCCGGATAGAAGCCCTCGCCCTCGTTGCTGCAGCCGTAGGGGAAGGCGGTGAAGTCGTCGCGCTTGAACCAGTGCTTGTTGGCGGAGAAGGTGGCGCGCCAGTCGGGCGCAAAGCGGTAGTCGAAGCGCAGGCCGAGGTTGGCGCTGTCGGTGTCGACCGGCCTGGTCCATGGCTGGTCGTTGAGCAGGGTCTTGGGCGACACATTGGCCGGCAGCGCCACGCCGCGGATCAGCTGGTAGCCGGGCGCGGTGACCTGCTCCTTGTGCTGGATGTCCATGTCGAGCTGCAGCAGTGCGTCCGGCGTGATCTGCCAGTCGAAGGCGCCGGATGCGAACTGGCGCTTGCCGTCGGCGCCTTCCACGTAGGAGCGCAGGCGCTCGGCGGCGGCGTTCACGCGGTAGCCGAAGCGGCGGTCCTCGAAGCGTCCGCCGAGGTCGACGGCGCCGTACAGGGTGCCGCGCTCGCGCGCCTCGACCGTCACCGAACGCAGGGGCGCATTCGTCGGGCGCTTGGTGACGAAGTTCAGCAGGCCGCCGGGGGCGGCGAGGCCCGCCTGCATGCCGGCCACGCCCTTGAGCAGCTCGAAGCGCTCCTTGTTTTCGAGCGGGATCTGGGTGTCGGCCGGAATGGCGAAGCCGTCCTTGCGGTAGCCCGAGTTGTTGTTCAACATGAAGCCGCGCACCGAGAACTGCTCGGCATAGCCGACGGCGTTGTAGGCGTCGCCGACGGAGGCATCGTAGGCCACGGCTTCGCTGGCGCTGCGGATCGACAGGTCCTGCATCTGCTCGCGGCTGAAGGCGCTGATCGAGGCCGGGGTGTCGATGATCGCCATGTCGGCGAAGCCGCCGACGCTGGCGCGCTCGCTCGCGGCCCACTTGCTGCCGCTGACGTGGACCGAGGCGATCGGCTCGGCCGTTTGTTCAGACGCATGGACGGCGAAAGCCTGGGCCAGGGCGCAGGCGAGGAGGGAATGCTTGAAGACAGGGTTCATTGCTTGCTCAGGATTTGAGCGGCGCACGGAGGCGCCGCTTTTAAACAAAAAGCCGGAGCCAACGTGGGGGAAGGGCACACAAAGAAAGGGACTGCGTTGCGCTTTCCTTCGCTGGCATTATCCAGATCAGGTACGAAGGGTATCTCTCACCCGGAACGCGAATTCCAGGACCCCTAGCGAGGCGCGAGTGTAACACGGCCTGCTCGAGCCGTGGTGGTTCTGTCAATGCAGGGCGGGAAGGCGCGATACGAAACCGCTTACACCTCGGCGGTTTCGCGCAAGGGCGCCGCATGCTCATGATGCGAGCGCGCATGCAGCAGGTGCCGCTGCAGTGTCCCGCGCGCACCGTCGCCGATCGCGCGCCAGTACTCGCGGCGCTGGGCCGCGCGCTTGCGGTGCTTGGACGGCATGTCGGCCAGCGGCTTGAGGTAGAAGGGCAAGGCGATCAGCCAGGCCGAACCCGGCATTTCGACGCCGCCGAGGACCTTCCAGAAGCCGTCGTAGGCGTTGGCGAAGTGCTTGGCGTCCGCCGGGTCGTAGGCGATGTGGGCCTCGCACTTCACGGCCAGCACCTGTTCCATGCCGACCGCCTGGGCCACGCCCTGCATCGCGGCGAAGCAGAAGAAGCTCGGCGAATTGTTGGGGAAGCAGCGCTCGAAAGCCTCGAAGGCTTCGGTCGAATCGGTCCAGCGTCCCTGGTTGCGCGCGATGAAGGGCACCAGCGGCACCGGCACGCCGGCAATGGCGCCGTCGACCCAGGAAAAGGAGAGCCGCTGCAGCACCTTGCCGTCGGCGACCAGGGCGATGGTCAGGTCGCCCTCGGCATTCATGCGCGAGGCCATCTCGAGCCGGATCAGGAACTCGCTGCCCTCGGCCGCATGCCGCCACAGCGTCAGGCCGCCGGCCGCGTAAACCGCCTGCTTGTAGGCGGCGTCGAAGGTGGTCTCCTCGAAACGGTAGTGCGACAGCACGCACTGCACCCGCTGGCGCGCGCTCAGGCCCTCGACCAGGTAGCCACGGTGGCTGAGATGGTGGAAGGGATCGTCGTGCGGCGCCGCCATCACGTAGTTGCGGTAGACATCGAGCTGGCACAGGGCGGCGTGGTCGCGGTAGAACAGCAGCACGCGCGCACTGCGCAGGGTCGACAGCAGCCAGGAGGAGAGCGGCAGCCGCCGGCGGTAGGCCAGCCAGTGACGGGTCAGGTGAGAGAAGATCATGGAGCCTTCCTTCGGAGACGTCGGGTTGCGGACAGGCTCATGTTGTCCTACCTGGGGCGCTCGGGCGGTGAGATTGCTCAAGGGAAATAAATTCTTTGAGGCAATATTTTTGCCGGCATGTTCCCCGCCGCGGACGCGTCCTCGCAACATCGTTCTTCCTTCAGTTCGGTCTGTTTTTATGATCGAACGTCACCGTTCGTTTCCTGAAAGATACCATATCCCCGACGCATGGCACCGATCCGAGGCGCGCGCAGCCCCGCCGGATTCTGTTCCATACTCGTGGCTCCACCACGGCGGAGGGCACGATGGCTTACCAACTGTTTTATTGGCCGGGCATCCAGGGACGCGGCGAATTCGTCCGCCTGGCCTTAGAGGAAGCGGGCGAGGATTACGAGGATGTGGCGCGCGGGCCGGGCGGCAGCGATGCCATGATGGCCGCGCTGAAGGAAGGCCAGACGCCGGCCTTCGCGCCGCCTTTCCTGCGCAGCGGCGGCATGACGATCGGCCAGACGGCGGCAATACTGATGTACCTCGGCGAGCGCCACGGGCTGGCGCCGCAGGACACGGCCGGCCGGCTCTGGACCCACCAGCTGCAGCTGACCATCGCCGACCTGGTCGCGGAAGCCCACGAGACCCACCATCCGGTCGGCGCCGGCCTGTATTACGAAGACCAGAAGCCGGAGGCGCGCCGCCGCGCCGCCGAGTTCACGGCCGCGCGCATGCCGAAGTTTTTCAGCTATTTCGCGCACGTGCTGGGCGAGCAGGACTTCCTGACGGGAGCGCAGCTCAGCTACGCCGACCTGTCCCTGTTCCAGGTGCTCGAAGGCCTGGATTACGCCTTCCCAAAGGCGACTGCGCGCATCCTGGCCGAGCATCCGAACCTGGCGGCCCTGCGCGCGCGGATTGCGGCCCGTCCGCGCATCGCCGCCTACCTGGGCTCGCCGCGCCGGCTGCCGTTCAACGAGGAAGGCATCTTCCGGCGCTACCCCGAGCTCGACGAATAGCTCAGTCCCAGGCCGGGGCGAAATCCGGATTCACCAGGCGCTCGCCGCGGTCCAGGGCGTCGATGGCGGCGATGTCGGCCGGCTCCAGTACCAGTTGGGCAGCCTCTAGGTTCGCGGCCAGGTTGGCCCGTTGCGTCGACGAGGGGATCACCGCGTGCCCCTTGGCCAGCGACCAGGCCAAGGCGACCTGCGCCGGGCTTGCCTGGCGCTGCGCCGCGATGGCCCGCAGCACAGGGTCGTGCAGCACCTTGCCATAGGCGAGCGGCATGTAGGCCGTGACGCGGATGTCGTGCGCGCGAGAGAAGGCGGCGACCGCGCGGTTCTGCAGCCATGGATGGAGCTCGACCTGGTTGGTGGCGATGTTCGCCGCGCCCACGGCCTCGATCGCCTCGCGCATCAGGGGAATGGTGAAGTTCGAGACGCCGATGGCGCGCGTCAGGCCGAGTGTGCGCGCTTCGAGCAAGGCCGCCATCGATTCGGGCACGGCCACCTTGCCGCCGGGAGAGGGCCAGTGGATCAGGGCCAGGTCGAGCGAGTCCAGTTGCAGCTTGTGCAGGCTCTCCTTCAGGCTCGGTATCAGGGCGTCGCCGGCCAGGTGCTCGGTCCAGACCTTGGTGGTGACGAAGACCTGGTCGCGCGGCAGGCCGCTGGCGGCGAGCGCCTGGCCGACTTCGAGTTCGTTGCCGTAGATCTGGGCGGTGTCGATGTGGCGGTAGCCCAGGTCGAGGGCGTGGGCGACGCTGGCTATGGCTTGCTGGCCCTGCAGGCGGAAGGTGCCGGCGCCGATGGATGGCATGTTCATGTGGGTGTCCTTGTGGTGTTAAACGAGTTCGTGGGCGGGTTGCGGCGCAGGCGCCGCAGCAGTTCGGGCGTCGCGCCGGTCGAGGCGGCCGGCTAGCGTGCTCAGGGCCAGCGCGCCGAGGACGATGGCGGCGCCGATCGGCGGCGTCGCCATCAGGCCGAGGTGTTCCAGCACCAGGCCACCGCCCCAGGCGCCGAGGGCGATGCCGAGGTTGAAGGCAGCGATGTTCAGGCCGGATGCCATGTCGAGGGCGCCCGGCGCGTCGCGTTCGGCGCGCTGGACCACGTACAGCTGCAGTGCCGGCACGTTGCCGAAGGCGACCGCGCCCCAGGCGAGTACCGTGGCCACCACCAGCACCGGATGCGGCGCGGTGAAGGTCAGGAGCGCCAGCACGGCGGCCAGCAGCGAGAAGACGATCTGCAGGGCGCGCACCGGTCCCTTGCGGTCGGCCAGGCGCCCGCCCCAGATATTGCCCGCCGCGACCGACACGCCATACACCAGCATCACCAGGCCCACGCTCGCCGGCGCGAAACCGGCCACCTCCTGCAGGATGGGCGCGAGATAGGTGAAGGCGATGAAGGAGCCGCCGTAGCCGAGCGTCGTGATCGCATACACCAGCAGCAGGCGCGGCTTGGCGAAGACCGCGAACTGCTCGGCCAGGCGGACCGGCTTAGTTGCGCCTGCCGAGCCGATCGCGGCCGGGACCAGCAGCCAGCTGCCGACCATGGCAACCACGCCGAGCAGGGCCACGGCCAGAAAAGTAGATTGCCAGCCGAACTGCTGGCCGATCCAGGTGCCGAGCGGCACGCCGGTGACCAGCGCCACCGTCAGACCGGTGAACATCAATGCGATGGCACGTGCCGCCTGGGCCTTGGGCACCAGGCTGGTGGCGATGGTCGAGCCGATCGAGAAGAACACGCCGTGCGCCAGGCCGGTCAGCACGCGCGCCGCCATCAGCGAAGCGTAGCCCGGCGCGTTTGCAGCGACCAGGTTGCCGATCGTGAACAGCAGCATCAGCGCGATCAGGAGCCGCTTGCGCGGCACGCCGGCGGTGAGGGCGGTGAGGATGGGCGCGCCGACCGCGACGCCGAGCGCATACACGCTCACCAGCAGGCCGGCGGAAGGGACAGACACGCCGAGGCTGGCGGCGACGTCGGGAATCAGGCCGACGATGACGAATTCGGTGGTGCCGATGGCGAATGCGCTCAAGGTGAGCGCCCAGAGGGCAAGTGGCATGGGTTTCTCCTGTAGCCGGGCGAAAAGGAGCTGCAGTGTGCGCGCCGCCGGCCTGGAGAAACAGGCCCTGGCGTAGAATACACTTTTGACTCGGAGTCACGAATGATCGATGTCGAGGCCTTGATTGCCTTTTCCGCCGTCATGGATGCAGGCTCCTTTTCCGGCGCCGCCGAGCGCCTGGGGCAAACGCCTTCGGGCGTCTCGCGCACCATCGCGCGGCTGGAAAAGCACCTCGGCCTGACGCTGCTGCTGCGCACCACGCGCCGCCTGCACCTGACCGACGAAGGCGCCTGGTTCCTGGCGCGGGCGCGCGCCCTGCTGGCCGACCTGGCCAACACGGAAGCCGAAGCCGCCGCGCGCCGTTCCCAGCCCGCGGGCCTGGTGCGCGTGAACGCGGCGACGCCCGCTTTCGACCACCTGCTCGCGCCGCTGGTGCCGGCCTTCCTCGACGCCTATCCGCTGGTGCAGCTGGAACTGACGAGCGGCGAAACCGTCGTCGACCTGATCGAAGAGCGCGCCGACCTGGCGATCCGCATCGGCAACCTGCCGGATTCGACGCTGAACGCACGCCGCCTCGGCAGCAGCCGGGTGCGGGTGCTGGCCGCGCCCGAATACCTGGCGCGCCACGGCACCCCTGCCAGCGTGATCGATCTGGCCGGGCACCGCCTGCTGGGCTTTTCGGCGCCGGCCTCGCTCAATACCTGGCCGCTCCAGCACGCGGGAGGCGAGGGCTACACCGTCGCGCCCGCCGTGACGGCCTCGAGCGGCGAAACGGTGCGCCACCTGGCGCTGGCCGGGGCCGGCATCGCTTCGCTCTCGAGCTTCATGACGCGCGAAGACATCGCCGCCGGGCGCCTGGTGCCGGTGTTGCCCGACGCGGCCCTGCCGTGGTCGCAGCCGATCTGGGCCGTGTTCTACAGGCAGGGAGCGCTGGCGCCGCGGGTAGGGGCGCTGGTCGATTTCCTGGCGCGCGAGCTCGCGTCACGGCTGGAAGAGTAAGGGCGCCTTGGCGCGGCGCAGCATCGACATTGGTTGCGCGAACTTCTGGCGAACGCTACGCTCAATAAAGCAGTACAAATCGATAACAGGGCGCGCCGCGCCGGCAACCCGTCCAACACATCCTGAAAGGAAAGCGTCATGAGTTCAGAAGTCAAGCCAGTCGAAGAGGGCATGCACACCATCACCCCGCACCTGGTCTGCGCAAACTGCCACGAGGCGATCGAGTTCTACAAGAAGGCCTTCGGCGCGGTGGAAGTCATGCGCTCTCCCATGCCCGACGGCAAGGTAGGCCACGCCATGCTGCGCATCGGCGACTCGCCCCTGTTCCTGGCCGACGAATTCCCCGACTACGGCTCCTTCGGCCCGCTGTCCCTGAAAGGCTCGCCGGTGACGATCCACCTGTCGGTGCCGAACGTGGACGAGCTGTGGGCCAGTGCCAAGGCCGCCGGCGCCACCGTGCGCATGGAATTGGCCGACATGTTCTGGGGCGACCGCTACGGCCAGCTCGACGACCCCTTCGGCCACCGCTGGTCGCTGGCCACGCATATCCGCGACGTGTCGCCGGAGGAGATGGAAGAGGCGATGAAGCGCGAATGCGCTTAAAACGAAAGTAACGAAGCAGGCGGCATCAACGCCGCCGGCTGTTACGCTGCCGCCAGCCCCAGGTGATCGTAGAGGATCAGGCTGCCGATCGCGATCAGGACGATGCCGCCGACCAGTTCGGCGCGCTTGCCCACGAGCGCGCCCAGGCCGCGTCCCAGCATCACGCCCAGGGTGACCATGACGAAGGTGGCGAAGCCGATCGCGGCCGCCGTGACCAGGATGTTGGCGTCGATGAAGGCCAGGCCGGCGCCGACGATCAGCGCGTCGATGCTGGTCGCCATGCCGGTCAGCGCCAGGCGCAGGAAGGAGTGGCTGTTCGGCCGGTCTTCCTCGGCTTCAGGCGCGCTGCAGCCTTCGCGGATCATGCGCAGGCCGAGCACGCCCAGCAGCACGAAGGCGATCCAGTGGTCCCAGGCTTCGACGTAGGGCGCCGCCGCATTCCCGAGCGCCCAGCCGAGCAGGGGCGTGAGCCCTTCGATGACGCCGAAGATGGCGCCGGTGCGCAAGGCCTCGCGCCAGTGCGGCCGCTGCAGGGCGGCGCCCTTGCCGACGGCGGCGGCGAAGGCGTCGGTGGACATGGCGAGGGCGAGCGAAGCGGTGGCGAAGAAGTTCATGGCGCGCTGTGTTGGTGTGTCGGGGTGGCCGGGCGAACGCAGAGGCAGGCCCGCGCGGCCCGGTTGCGCGCGTGCATGCCAAAGGTCTTGCCAACCGGACGGCTGCCCGCACCACGGCACGCAGGCGCGCGCCGAGTATGTTGATACGGGAACTTCTCGCAAGCATCTGAGTGCGGAAGATGCATGTGCGGAAGCAGGCTACTCCCCAATGGAAGTCCCATTATAACCGAGCGGTCGGGGAGCTCAGCAATAAGACCCGGGGCGCCTGCCCGCGCACGTGAGCATTTGCATAACAAACGCACGCCACGTAGACTGAAACTGACCTGAACCACGGCCTTGGACGGCGGCCTCGGCCGCAACCGTAAGGTCTGGCGGTGCGCAGCCGTCGCACCCCCCGGCACCCTCGCGCGCAGGCCCGGCAGCAAGCAACCCATCGATCACCGAAGGAGGACAGTTTGGAACCAGACGACATCAGCGCAATCGAGACCGTGATCGTGCCCCCCACCCACGACCTGGGCGACGGCTTCAAGGTAAGGCGCGCGCTGCCGAGCCGCGAGCGCCGCATGGTCGGCCCCTTCGTCTTCCTCGACCAGATGGGCCCGCACGTGTTCGACGCCGGCACCGGCCTCGACGTGCGCCCCCATCCGCACGTCTGCCTGGCCACCGTCACTTACCTGTTCGACGGCGAGATCCTGCACCGCGACAGCGTCGGCAGCGTGCAGGCGATCCGGCCCGGCGAGGTCAACTGGATGACGGCCGGCAAGGGCATCGTCCACTCCGAACGCACCGACGCCGCCCTGCGCCAGGGCGCCTCCAACCTGTTCGGCCTGCAATGCTGGGTGGCGCTCCCGAGCCGCCACGAGGAAACCGATCCCGCCTTCGCCCACCTCGACGCCGGCGCCTTGCCCGTGATCGAAGGCGAGGGCGTGCATGCGCGCGTGGTGGCCGGCAGCTACTGGGGCAAGCGCGCCCCGGTCGAGACCTTGCTGGACATGTTCTACGTGGACCTGCGCCTTGCGCCGGGTTCGCGCATCGCCATGCCGGCCGAGTATGCGGAACAGGCGCTGTACGTCGTCGCCGGCCGCCTCGACCTCGGGCGCGACGGCGTGTTCGACGCCGGCCAGCTGGTCGTGCTGAAACCCGGGGTGGAAGTGGTGCTGGCCGCGCCCGGACCAGGCGAGACGCGCCTGATGCTGCTGGGCGGCGAACCGATGGACGGCCCGCGCTACCTGTCGTGGAATTTCGTCGCCAGTTCCGAGGAACGCATCGAGCAGGCCAAACGCGACTGGCAGGCCGGCGCCTTCCCCCGGGTGCCGGGTGAAACCGAATTCATTCCGCTGCCCGAGCAGAAGGGCAGGCCGGTGCGCTACCCCTGACCCGGCGCCACATCGCCGGCGGCCGGGCAGCGCTCCTGCGTCGCCCGGCTTGCCTGCACGCGCCCGGCGCAAGTATGTCGATAGCAATCCAGCCACATTTTCGGCCCTGATACCCCGATGTCAAGATTGACCGGAAAACAACGTTAATTCGAATTATCCATGCCATCCAAACAACTAAATTATTTCCACATGGAAATTGTAAAAACCCGAGCTTCGAAGGGTTTGCAAACCCCGTTCCAGCGTCCTGCGACCCACTCGATGGTGCGCCCATGAACGCCGATCAGGTCCAGCGCATCGCCGCCTTTTCCGATGGCGCGCAAGGGGGCAACCCGGCCGGAGTCTGGATCGGCACGGCCCTGCCGGAAGCGGCGGAGATGCAGCGCGTCGCCCACGAGATCGGCTATTCGGAAACGGCCTTCGCCGCACCCCAGGGCGATGCCTGGCGCGTGCGCTATTTCTCGCCGGAAGCCGAGGTGCCTTTCTGCGGCCACGCCACCATCGCCCTCGGCGCGGCGCTGGCCGCCGGCCATGGCGACGGCACCTATGCGCTGGCGCTGAACGATGCCGCCATCACAGTGGAAGGGCGGCATACGAGCGGCCCCGACGGCACAAGCCTGGTATCGGCCGCGCTGCAGTCGCCGCCGACCGCGAGCCGCCCTGCGCCGGCGCCCGCCGTCGAACGCGCGCTGGCCCTGTTCGGCTACCGCCAGGAAGACCTCGATCCGCGCATCCCGCCCGCCCTGGCCGAGGGCGGAGCGCCGCACCTGGTGCTGGCGTTGCGCAGCCGGGAGTTGCTGGCGGCGATGCGCTACGAGCTTGACCCCGGGCGTACCTTCATGCGCGAACTGGGCATCGTGACCGTGGTGCTGGCTTGGGCGGAAACCCCGACGCTGTTCCATACCCGTAACCCCTTCGCTGCGGGCGGCGTCTACGAAGACCCGGCCACCGGCGCCGGTACGGCGGCCTTGGCCGGCTATCTGCGCGACCTGGGCTGGCCGCACGGCGGCGCGATCGACGTCGTGCAGGGCGAGGACATGGGCATGCGTTCGCGCCTGCATGCCGAGATCGGACCCGACAAGGGCGGATCGATCCGGGTGTCGGGCACGGCGCGCCCCATGTAGCAAGCACGCGGGCGGCGCCATGCGTCGCCTTGCCTAAATTCATCGAACGAGCGTTCGAAACTCAAGAATTGAGGGTAAGAAACACTCTTTCTCGGCGTTTAACTTTCTTTTAGAACATTGATAATAGTCAACATCAAAGTCGTTTCACTAATATCAATTCAAGGAATACCGCCGCCATGGAAATGCGTACCCCTTCGTTCTTCTCCGCTGCTTCGCGTCCCGACATGGCCACGGAGCGCCTGCCGTTCACCATCCGCCGTGTCGACAGCGAAGAGAGCCTGAAGAAGGCGGTCGCGATCCGCCAGGCAGCCTATGCCCGCCATGTTCCCGACTTCGCCCGCTCGCTGGAGTTGCCGGAGGAAGCCGATTACGAGAGCGAAACCATCGTCCTGCTCGCCGAATCCAAGCTCGACGGCACCTCGCTGGGCACGGCCCGTATTCGCACCAACATCCACCATCCGCTGCACATCGAGGAATCGGTGGTGCTGCCCCAGTGGCTGCAGGGACGCCGCCTCGGCGAAGTCGAGCGCCTGGGCGTGAGCCAGGGGCGGATGGGCCAGATGGTCAAGGTCGCGCTGGTCAAGGCGTTTTTCGAGTACTTCGAGAACAACGGCATCGACTATGCCGTCATCACCGGACGCACCCCGGTCGACCGCCAGTACGAGCAGCTGATGTTCACCGATGTGTTTGGTGACCAGGAACTGGTGCCGATGCGTCACATCGGCAATATTCCGCACCGTGTGATGGCCTTCGAAATCGCCACCGGCGAAGCACGCTGGCGCGCAGCGGGCCATCCGCTGCTCAAATTCTTCCGCGAAACGCACCATCCGGACATCGACGTCGGGCGCAAGGCTGAGTTGCTTTTTGGTGCAGCGCGCGCCCCGCAGCGTGCCCCGGCCGCAACGCCTGCCTTCAACATGCGCGAAATGGCCCTTGCATAAATAGATATTGCATGACGGTATCACGCTAAAGCTGTATCCTTGCGCCTGATCAGGCTGCGGTGAATATCGCGGCGCTGCAGTTCGCTCGATACCGCTTATGCCAAATACTACCGTTCACCAGCACAGATCTCTTACGTCGGCGGCCAACGCGGCCCTCGAACGTCTGCTGCGGGTGTTCGCGTATTACCTGATCCCGATCGGGATCGGGGCCTTCTCCCTCGTTGCGCTGTTGTTCTGGCACAACCAATACAAGGTCAGCGAGCCTGAGCCGGTCTCCGCGCGCTTCCTCGTGCAGGAGGCGGGCGTCTCGCCCGTTCCCGCCCAGGTACTGGCCCGCCTCGCCGGCCAGCCGGCGGCCGCCAGTTTCGACACCAACCTCAGCAGCCACCCGATCTGGTTCAGCTTCGCGCCGGCGCCCGGCGCGGCCGGGCAGGGCGTCATCGAATTCCCCTCGCGCCATGCGCTCGCGATCAGGTGCTGGGACGCGGCCTCGCTGCGTCCGCTGGGCGAAGCCAGCCGCGGCCATGACGGCGGAGCGATCAGTGCCGCCAAGGCCGGCTTTGCGCTGAACATGGCGCGCCTGCCGGCGCAGATGCTGTGCAGCGGCACCTTCTCCGGCCCGGCGCGCGTGAGCGTGGTGCAATGGCAGCCGGAACAGTATGCTTTGTCGGTGGAACAGTACCACCGCAAGTCCGGCCTGCTCGACGGCGGCATGATCGTGCTCGCGCTGTTCGTCCTGCTGACCGCGCTGATCAACCGCCAGCCGCTGTACGTGCTGTTTTCGGGATGGCTGATTCTGAACCTGCGGGTCGCCGCGCTGTCGGCCGGCTGGGACATCCAGTGGTTGGGGCAAACGGTGCCCGCCGACTGGCTGATGCTGTCGCGCTCGGTGACGCTGACCCTGTTTGGCATCGCCACCCTGGTCCTGTACCACAACCTGCTGCGCCCCGGCCTCGAGGGCACGCGCTATGCCGCCCCGATGCGCGTCATGCAGTGGCTGTGCCTGCCGCTGCTGGCGGCCTCGGTGCTGCTGCCTTACCATGTCTACCTGCCTATCCTGTGGGGGATCTGCGCCGTCTACCTGCTGTTCATGACGGGCGGCCTGTTCAAGGTCATCGCCGCGTCGCGCGACCGCGTGGCGACCTGGTTCGCGGCTTCGTTTGCCCTGACCGTGCTCGCCACGCTGGTCGAAATCGTCTCGGCGGCGCTTGGTGCGCGCGAAGTGGTCGGCTTCATCAACAGCGTTACCGCCGCCCTCGCATCGAGCCTGCTGGCGGCGCTGGCAGTGGCCGAGCAGATGCGCGTCGAGACCGAAAAACGCGAGGAGGCCCAGCGCAAGCTTGAGCGCGCCTACGAGGCGATGCCGGTCGGGCTGTTCACGCTCGACCTGAATGGCTGCTTCCTGTCGGTCAACCCGGCGCTGTGCCGGATGCTGGGCATCGAGGCCCTGGTGCCCGGCCAGACCCGCTGGCAGCAGTTTTTCGACGACGCCAGCTGGCGCCAGCTGCGCGAGCAGATGCACGTGCAATCCAGCGTGGAGCTCGACCTGGTGCATCATGACGGCGGACGCCGCTTCCTGGTGCGCGCCACGCTCGCCCACGGCCTCATCGAAGGCGTGCTCGAGGACATCACCGAAAAGGTCAAGGCCACCGAGCAGCTGCGCTTCATGGCCGACAACGACCCGCTGACGAAAGTGTTCAACCGGCGCGGCATCGAAAAGATGTTCGAAGAGGCGGCGGTGTCGCTCACCGCGGGCAAGCCGATGGCGCTGGCCTACATCGACCTCGACCGCTTCAAGCTGATCAACGACCTGTTCGGCCACTCGGCCGGCGACGAGGTGCTCAAACAGGTCTGCGAGCGCATCGCCATGACCCTGACCGGCGCCCAGCGCCTGGGGCGGGTCGGCGGCGACGAATTCGTCATCGTCATGCCCGACACCTCGATCCCGCTGGCCTCGCTGATCTGCCGCGGCATCGTCGAGCGCATCGGCAACGTCGCCTACCGGGTCGGCGACAAGGCCTTCCACGTGCGCGGCTCGATCGGCCTGATCGAAGTGTCGACCGGCATGCCGATGCGCGACGTCATCTCGACCGCCGACCGCGCCTGCCGCGAAGCCAAGGAGTCGAGCGACGGCCTGGTGATCTACGAGCGCAACGCCTCGGCCTTCCACGAGCGCGAAGCCGAACTGAACCTGGTCGCCAAGCTGCAGGGCCCGAGCGCCACCGACGGGCTGTTCATCGAGATGCAGCCGATCATGTCCCTGAAGACGCCGCACGAGTCGCTCAATTTCGAGGTGCTGCTGCGCATGCGCGGCCCGGACGGGCGCATCATGCCGGCCGGCCCGCTGATCGGCGCGGCCGAGAAGAGCGGCCGGGCAGGGGTGATCGACCGCTGGGTGCTGAGCACCACGCTGGGCTGGATCGCCGAGAACATCACGCGCCTGCCGAACACCCGCTTCGTGTGCATGAACCTGTCGGGCGCCTCGCTCAACGACGAACGCTTCGTGGCCGACACGCTCGAGATCCTGGCGCGCCACGTGCACGTGGCCAGTCGCCTGTGCATGGAGATCACCGAAAGCGTGGCCCTGCACGACCTCGACAACACGCGCCGCTTCATCGACCAGGTGCGCAACTTCGGCGTCAAGGTCGCGCTCGACGACTTCGGCGCCGGCTACACCTCCTTCTCCTACCTGAAGGAACTCCCCGCCGACGTGCTCAAGATCGACGGCAACTTCATCGTCAACATTAACGCCCACCCGGCCAACGTGGCCATCGTCGAAGCCATCGTCAGCCTTGCGGTGAATCTGGGCATGAAGACCATCGCCGAATGGGCCGAGGATGCCGCCACCGTGCAGACGCTTGCCGAGATCGGCGTCGACTACGTGCAGGGCTGGGCCGTGGCGCGCTCGCAGCCGCCGGAGCGCATGCTGACGGCGCCGTCGTCGGCCAGCTTCATCCAGGACAAGCATCTGCTGGAATTGCTGCCGACCCTGGGGCATGGAGCCGCGCTGGATTTGCAGGGGATTGCGCGGTTTCACTGAAACCGTAGGGTGGACGGCTATGCCGTCCACGCGTTCAACCACCCTATGGAGATTCGCGATTCGGATGGCACACGTGCGTTGAACGCGTGGACGGGAGACCCGTCCACCCTACGAAGACCCTTACTGGATCGTCGCCAGCGTCGGCCGCGGGTGGCGGTCGGCGTCGATCAGCAGCAGCTGGGCGCGGGCGGCTTTCAGGGTCGCGACATCGCGTGCGAGGGGACGGTCGCGATTCGGCATGCGCGGGCGCCAGTCCTGCTGGCGCACCATCGCGGGCGGTGCCTCGTAGCGCGTCACGGGCACGGCTGCCGGCTGGGCGGCGGACTGGTCGGCAGTCGGGGTGTCCGCTTCGGCGGCGCTCACCAGGCGCGTCGCGCGGGCACCGGCTTCACAGGGCTGGTCGGTCAGCGTGACGTGGCCGGCGTTATCGACGCACTTCAATACTTCGGAGCCCGCCAGGGCGGCAGGCGCGGCGGCGAGGACCGCCAGGGAAAGAGTCAAGCGAGAGGCTAGGCGCTTCATGGTCACCTCCATCAATACGATGGAGCCATTGTCCCGGCCGAGACCGCCTCACTCTGTTCGCTGACACACGGTGCATAAACATTGTCAAAAAAACCACGGATGGGTTAGCTCGGCGTTTCAAAACGCGTGGAGTCAGGAACCGTCGCCCAGCCGTAAAAGCTAAAACTCCGGCCCCGGCCGCTCCGCCACCAGCTGCACCTCGACCAGGAAGCCGTAATGCAGCCCCGGCACCGGCACCACCGCGCGCGCCGGCTTGTGCTTGCCGAACACGCCGGCATACACCTCGTTAAACGCCGGCCAGTTCTCCACGCCGACGATGTAGGCCGTGCACTGGACCACGTCGTCGAAGCCGCAGCCGGCCGCGCGCAGCACTTTCTCGCACTGCGCGAAGACGGACGCGCACTGGGCCGCGAAGCCCGCGTCCGGCTCCACGCTGCCGCGTGCCGGCAGGATGCCCGACAGGAAGACCAGCGAACCGCTGGCGACCGCCTGCGAATAATGCCCGGCGGGCGCCGGCAGCTCGTTCGAGTCGATGAGCTCCATTACGACCTCATTACGCCACGAGCGCGGCGAAGCGCGACAGGTCGACGTTGCCGCCGCTGATCAGGATGCCGACGCGCTTGCCCGCTACCGGATAAGCGCCGTGCAGCGCGGCCGCCGCGCCCAGGCAGCCGGTCGGCTCGACCATCATCTTCATGCGCTCGGCGTAGAACTTCATGGTGTCGACCAGCTGGGCGTCGCTCACGGTGACGATGTCGTCGACGCGGCGCCGGATGACCTCGAAATTGTGCTCGCCCACGTGGGTGACCATGGCGCCGTCGGCAATGGTCTTCGGCACGCCGATGTGGACGATCTCACCCTTGCGCAGCGACTGGCGGCCGTCGTCGCCGGCTTCCGGCTCGACGCCGATCACCTTGCAATCGGGCGCCAGGCCGGATGCGGCCAGGGCGCTGCCGGCCAGCAGGCCGCCGCCGCCCAGCGGCACCAGCAGCACGTCGAGCGGGCCCACGTCCTGGAACAGTTCCAGCGCCGCCGTGCCCTGGCCGCAGATGACGTCCGGGTGGTCGTAGGGCGGGATCAGGGTCATGCCGCGTTCTTCCGCCAGCCGGCGCGCGATCTCTTCGCGGTTCTCGGTATAGCGGTCGTAGAAGATCACCTCGCCGCCGTATTCCTTCGTTGCCTGCACCTTCAGCGCGGGGGCGTCCTGCGGCATGATGATGGTGGCGCGGATGCCGGCCAGGCGCGCCGACAGGGCGATCGCCTGCGCGTGGTTCCCGGACGAGAAGGTCAGCACGCCGGCCGCGCGCTGGGCATCGGTAAAGCGCGCGATGGCATTGAAGGCGCCGCGGAACTTGAAGGCGCCCATGCGCTGGTAGTTCTCGCACTTGAAGAAGAGCTGGGCGCCGGTACGCGCGTTGGCGGTGGTCGAGGTCAGCACCGGCGTGCGGTGGGCGGCGCCTTCGAGGCGGGCGGCGGCCTGTTCGACATCGTTGAATTGCAGGGGAGCGGTCATGGGACGAAAAGGAAAAAGAAAAATCAGGAAGCCAGCGGCAGCGCCAGCTGCACCAGCAGGCCGCCGCCTTCGCGGTTGTGCACGGCCAGGTCGGCATTGTGGCGGCTGACCACGCGCTCGACGATGGCCAGGCCGAGACCGGCGCCGTTGGCCTGGCCGCGCGCCGTGTCCAGGCGCGTGAAGGGTTTAAGCAACTGGTTGATCTGGTCTTCCGGCACGCCGGGGCCGTGGTCGGCGATCACGACGACGGCGCGCCGGCCCTGGGGCGTGGCGCGTACCTGGCAGGCGAAGTCGATCTCGACGATGTCGGTACCCGGCGTGCGCGCATAGCGGCGTGCGTTCTCGACCAGGTTGTTGATCACGCGGCGCAGGTCGATCTCGTTGCCCATCACGCGCACCCCGTCCTCGATGCTGGTTGCCACCCGCACGTTCGGCAGGCGCGTGGCGTGCATCGCGCAGTCGTGCAGCAGGCTTGAGAGGTCGACCGGCACGAAGGTTGCGGCCTCGGTCGGCTTGGCGTAGTCGAGGAACTGGCCGATGATCGCGTCCATCTGGGCGATGTCGGACTGCATGCCTTCCCTGGCGTCGGTCGACAGGTTGGCCATCTCCAGTTCGAGCTGCATGCGCGCCAGCGGCGTGCGCAGGTCGTGCGAGATGCCGGCCAGGATCACGGCGCGGTCCTTTTCCACCTGCGCCAGGTCGTCGACCATCTGGTTGAAGCTGCGGTTCGCCTCGATGATCTCCTGCGAGCCTTTTTCGGGCAGGGGAGCGGGGCGCTCCCCCTTGGCGATCACGCGCGCGGCGGCCGTCAGGCGCGCCAGCGGCAGGTTGATCAGGCTCGAGATGAAGGCCGCGCCCAGCAGCGAGAGCACGCCCACCACGCTGGCCCAGCCGAGCCACTGCACGCGGGTCAGCCCGGCCAGGCGCTCGCGCTCGAGCATCAGCCAGTACTGGTCGTCCTCGATATTGAAACTGATGTAGAAGCCGGCGACGCCGTTCACGCGGCTCGAAAAACGCGTCTGCGGGCCGAGCTTTTCGCGCACGGCCGCCGCGATTTCGGGCATCAGGGGTGTGGCGGGCGGCGGGTCGACCTGGTCGGTGTCTTCCAGCGCAAAGATGCGGATGCCTTCGTTCGACACCAGTTCGAACAGCAGTTCGCGCCGCAGGTCGGGCGCCGAGTGGGTCAGCGCCGCCTTGGTCAGCGTGACCGCGGAGACTACCAGGGCGGCCGTCTGCTGCACCTGCGGGCCGCGCTGGAAGACGTTGAGCATGCCGATCCAGGAACCCATCGACAGGGTGGTCAGCAGCGAGAGCAGGAAGAAGGTGCGCCAGAACAGACCGCTGCGCATCCAGCTCAGACGGCCGGGAACCGAGCCCGGGCCGGGCCGGGTTGATGTTGCAAGCGATGCGAGCACTAGCGCGGCTGTCCTTCAGGGATGAACACGTAGCCCAGGCCCCAGACCGTCTGGATGTAGAGCGGGCTCGATGGATCGGGTTCGATGAGCTTGCGCAGGCGCGAGATCTGGACGTCGAGCGAGCGGTCGAAGACTTCGTATTCGCGGCCGCGGGCGAGTTCCATCAGCTTCTCGCGCGAGAGCGGCTGGCGCGCATGGCGCGCGAACACCTTCAGCACCGAGAATTCGCCGGTGGTCAGCGGCACCGTTTCGCCGTTCTTCTTGAGCGTGCGCGTGCCCAGGTCGAGCACGAACTGGCCGAACTCGAAGGTCTGCGGGGTCTCCGACGGTGCGCCCGGGATTTCGTCCGGGCCCTTGCGGCGCAGGACGGCGCCGATGCGGGCGACGAGCTCGCGCGGGTTGAAGGGCTTGGGCAGGTAGTCGTCGGCGCCCATCTCGAGGCCGACGATGCGGTCGACGTCTTCGCCCTTCGCGGTCAGCATGATGATCGGGGTCTGGTCGCCGGCGCCGCGCAGGCGGCGGCAGATCGACAGGCCGTCTTCGCCCGGCAGCATGAGATCGAGCACCAGCAGGTCGTAGCGTTCGCGCAGCCACAGCTTGTTCATCGCCGGCGCGCTTTCGGCCGTGACGACCTGGAAGCCCTGCTCGGTGAGATAGCGCCGCAGCAGGTCGCGCAGGCGCACGTCGTCGTCGACGACCATGATCTTCGCGCTATGTCCGCCGGTACCCGCCGATGTTGCGTTATTGCCCAGGTTCGTGCCCGAATTGGATGTGGAAGATGTATTCATGTGCTGTTAGTTTGTTAGAATCATGTCGCTATGGTAACTTCTCTCCGCGCGTAACATTCGGAATACTGACGGGGCATTACATTGTGTTACAAACTTTACCCAATTAGCCTTATACCCCGACGCAGTTCCACATACACTGGGCACCAATGAAGTACAGCTTATCTGTTTATCCGGCATCGCGGAAGAGGAACACCATGACAAACGCGCACATCAAAACCATTGCAGCATCCGGGGCATCGGGCCACCGGCTTGCCCGCCTGGCGCGCCGTGGTGTCGCCGTGTGCGTGCTGGCTTGTGCCGGCATCGGTGCCGCCCAGGCACAATACCATGGCCGCCGCGACGACGCCCAGCTCCAGCCTCCACCATCGGCCCGCGGCGAGCGCCTCGCCGTGCCGCCGCAAATCGAGCAGCCGCGCGAGCAGCGGGCATATGACCATCAGCGCATGGTCGAGCAGCAGCGCGAGGAGCGCCGCCAGGCCGTGCAGATGATGCAGCACGAAGGCGCGCGCGACAGCGGCCGCCGCGGCGGGCGCCTGACCCCGGACGAGCGGCGCGAGCTGCGCCGCCAGGTCAACGAGGCCGGGATGGACATCTACCCGAACCGCGAACGCCGCTAATCGGCCGCTTATCGGACGCACATCGCCACAGCCAAAGCCGGGTTCGTCCCGGCTTTTTTGTGTCTTTTTTCCGGCGTATGGATGAGAATGTGTGAGATTGTTGTTAACAATTATTTATTTACTGATGACAACATGCTACGCTAGGGGTGCAGCAGCTGTGCTGCACGCCATGACCCCGCCAGGGGCCGGCGCCTACCCTGGAGCGCGAACGTGTCCGATACCGCCGCCGTTGCTGCACCCGTCCTACCTTCCGTTCCGGCGGCCCGCTTCGCCGGCGGCGGCCCGGAGCACTGTCTCGAACAGCGCCCGGACGGCGTCTACGCCGACCCTGCCGTGCTCGGCACCACCGTGCTGGCGGCGCTCGACAGCCTGCTGCGTGCCGGCAGCTACCTGGCCGGCCTCGACTACCCGGTCCTGATCAAGGCCATCTACGGCACCGGCCCGGCGCTGCCGCCGGCGCCGGACGGCCTGCCCGTGGTGCGCCTGGCGCGCGCCATCCTGTCCTTCGACGAAGGACGCCGCGCCCTGTACAAGTCGGTGCGCATCGACGGCGGCCAGGCCGAATACTGCTTCGAGCCGGTGTACCTGGCCGCCCGCGACGGCGAGCCCGAGCTCCCGACGCGCCTGGACGCCGACGAGTTCGTGGCCGACATGTGGCTCAAGGGCATCCGCTTCGGGATCGACATGGCGGCCGTGCGCGCCGGCGTGGCGAATCCCGGCCTCGGGCGCAGCGTGGTGGCGCGCCGCCTGGAGCCGGTGCCGGGCGAGGACGCGGCCGTGGTCGAGGTCTCGGACGACATCCACCGCAGCGACGCCCCGCGCCAGCTTGCCAACGGCAAGTTCGACCTGATGCGCTTCCAGAACCGCTTCCCGCAAGTGCAGGCAGGCACCCGCCTGCTGCAAAAGCTGCCGCCGCGCCCGGGGCAGGCGGGTTTCGAGCTGTCGGGCATCCGCATCGAGCCCGCCGCGCCGCGCGACCTCGATTTCAGTGCCTACGCGGGCGAGGGCACCCGTGTCGAGCGCACCAGCGCCGGCGACTGCCTGGTCGCCACGCGCACCGGCTACCTCGACGTGGAGTCGGCCAGCGGCCGGATCGCGGTCGGCGACAAGATCGTCAGCCGCGACGGCGTCAGCGCCAAGACCACGGGCAACCTGGAGCTCACCGGCGACTACGAGGAATTCGGCGAGGTGCAGGAAAAGCGCGTCATCGAAGGCAACGGCATCACCGTCCACGCCGACGTCTACGGCGAGATCGTTTCGCGCGGCGGCACGGTGCGCCTGCGCGCCAACCTGGTCGGCGGGCGCGCCCACAACCGGCGCGGCGACATCCAGGTCGACGGCGTGACCTCGAACGCCGTGGTGCAGGCCCTGGACGGCAGCGTGATCCTGGGCCGTGCCGAGAACTGCATCGTGTCCGGCAACCGGGTGCGCATCGAGCATGCCATCAACTGCGAGATCCTGGCCGAAGAGGTATCGATCGGCCAGGCCGAAGGCTGCGCGGTGGCTGGCGTGCGCGTCGCGATCGACACCGCCATGCCGCGCAACGCCAGCGAGATGCTGGTGTATGTCCTGTGCGCCGATTGCAGCCGCATCGACGAGGCGCGCGACCAGGTCAAGGCGCGCCTGGTGGAGCTGGAAGCAGTCATCGTCCGCCACAAGAACGAACTGGCCCAGCTGTGCGTCCAGCCGGCGCTGCGCAAGTACCTCGAGATCGCGGGCCGCGTGCGCAGCGGCGAAGCTGCCCTGAGCCCGGCCCAGGCGCAGCAGTTCCGCCAGATGGGGCAGGGCGTCGCCCCCGAGCTGCAGCGGATCGGCGAAGTGTCGGCCGCCAGGAAGGCGCTCGAAGGGGACATGGCGCAGGGCCAGGCCCTGCTCGCGAACCTCGCGGCGCAGCGTGCGTCCCGCGCCGGCGCCAGCAGCCTGGTGCTGCGCCAGCTGGGCGGCGACACCCTGGTGCGCCAGCTCGCCTTCGATCCCGATGGGCCGGTCCTGCATCGCCTGGCGCCGCGCGAGTTGAAGGCGCGCTTGAGGGGCGTTGAAGGCACGCCGCTCTATGCCGGCGCCTACGGCAGCTACGGCTGGGACAGCGCTTGAAGACGCCGAAGTAATGTTGTAAGGAAATATTGACTGCACTCAACAAGTGCAGGTGCCCGAAGACCTAGCATGGTGGCTGTTACCGAAAGGAGCATCATGCACAAGGACACAGCGGCAGTGCGCCCGGTGGGCAAGGAATTCCTCAGCTTCCAGCTGGGCGGCCTCGAATACGGACTCGATTTCGGCAAGGTGCAGGAGCTGCGCGTGCTGAAGTCGCTCGAGCGTTTCGCCTCCGACGGCGAGCTTGTCGAAGGCGTGGCCGTGTCGCGCGGCGTCATCATGCCGATCGTCGACATGCGCGCCGCCTTCTGCGGCCATCCGGTGGTCACCACGCCGATGACCGACGTGATCATCCTGAAACTCTCGACCTGCGTGATGGGCATGGTGGTGGACGGCATCACCGACGTGGTGACCCTGCGCCCGGAACAGATCTCGCCGATTCCCGGCGCCGACGGCGGCGCCATCGACTACCTGGTGGGGCTGGGCGTGGCCGATGGACGGCGGCTGATCCTGGTGGATATCGACCGGCTGATGTCGATCGACAAGGGGGCGCGGCAAGTGGCGTGACCTTTGTAGCAACCAGCTCCAGAAACCTCGCGTCGGTGCATGTTAGGTTTGAACGCGTGAGCGGCGCACGCGTCGCGTCGACGCAGAGTAATGGGTGGAGCCGCCCACCCTACAACACCATCCGCGTTACGCCGCCAACCCCTCCAGCTGCTCCTGCAACTCCAGCCACTCATTCTCCAGCGTCCCCAGGTCGCGCACCACGAAGGCCTGGTCCGCGACCAGGTTCTTCAGCTCGTCCTTCTTGTCCGCTTCATAGATGCCTGAATCGAGCAATCTGGCGTCGATGTCGGCCTTGCGGGCGTTCAGCTTGGCCATCTGCTCTTCCAGCCGCTTGATGCGGTTCTCGATCGGCTTCTTCAGGGCGGCAATGCGCTGCCGCTCCCCTGCATCCAGGCGCTTCTGTTCCTTGCGGTCGGCCACAGGTGCGGCGGGCGAAGGAGCGGCGGCGGCCACCGCAACCGGCGCCGCGGGCTTGGTCGCGGTTCCCGGCAGCGCCTCGTTCCCTTTGCCGAGCTTGGTCTGGAACAGCCAGTCCTTGTAGTCGTCGAGGTCGCCGTCGAAAGGCTGCAGGCGGCCTTCGGCAACGATGATGAACTGGTCGGTGGTGGCGCGCAGCAGGTGGCGGTCGTGGGAGACGACGACCAGCGTGCCCTCGAACTGGGCCAGCGCCAGCGTCAGGGCCTCGCGGGTCTCCAGATCCAGGTGGTTCGTCGGTTCGTCCAGCAGCAGCAGGTTCGGGCGCTGCCAGACGATCAGGGCCAGCGCCAGCCGCGCCTTTTCGCCGCCCGAGAAGGGAGCGATCGGGCTGGTCACCATCGTGCCCGGGAAGTTGAAGCTGCCGAGGAAGTTGCGCAGCTCCTGCTCGCGCACGGTCGGCGCGATCTTCGCCAGGTGCCACAGGGGCGACTCGTCATGGCGCAGCATCTCGACCTGGTGCTGGGCGAAGTAGCCGATCGACAGGCCCTTGCCGAGGGTGGCATTGCCGTTCAGGGGCGCCAGCTCGCCGGCGATGGTCTTGATCAGCGTGGATTTGCCGGCGCCGTTCACGCCCAGCAGGCCGATGCGCTGGCCGATCTGCAGCGAGAAGTTCACGCGCTTGACGATGGTCTTGCCGTCGATGCGGTCGCCATGCTCGTCGAGGATCGGGTAGCCGGCGTCGACGTCTTCCATCACCAGCAGGGGATTCGGGGCGGCGAGCGGGTCGCGGAACTCGAAGGAGAATTCGGCGGCCGCGCGCAGCGGCGCCAGTTCTTCCATCTTCGCCAGCGCCTTCATGCGGCTCTGGGCCTGGCGCGCCTTGGTGGCCTGGGCCTTGAAGCGGTTGATGAAGGACTCGAGGTGGGCGCGGGTGCGCTGCTGCTTCTCCAACGCGCTCGCTGCCAACACCATGGCCGCGGCGCGCTGGCGCTCGAAGGACGAGTAGTTGCCCGAGTAGCGCTTGAGCTTGCGCTCGTCGATGTGAACGATGACGTTGACGATCTCGTCGAGGAAATCGCGGTCGTGCGAGATGATGACCAGGGTGCCCTGGTAGCGTTTCAGCCAGTCTTCCAGCCAGATGATCGCATCGAGGTCCAGGTGGTTGGTCGGTTCGTCGAGCAGCAGCAGGTCGGACGGGCACATCAGGGCCTGCGCCAGGTTCAGGCGCATGCGCCAGCCGCCCGAGAAGCTGGCGACCGGCTGCTGCATCTGGTCGAGCGAGAAGCCCAGGCCCAGCAGAAGCTGCTCGGCGCGCGATTGCACCGTGTAGGCATCGGCGTCCATCAGCGCGGCGTGCACGTTGCCCATCGCGATGCCGTTCTCCTCCGTGTGGGGCGCCGCTTCCAGCGCGTCCAGCTCGGCCTGCAGGCGGCGCAGGCCGACGTCGCCGTCGATCGCGTAGTCGAGGGCAGGGCGGTCGAGCGCAGGGGTTTCCTGCGCCACGTAGGCCAGGCGCCACTTGGAAGGGAAGTCGATCTCACCCCCGTCGGCGTGCAGCTCGCCGCGCAGCATGGCGAACAGGCTCGATTTGCCGGCGCCGTTCGCGCCGATCAGGCCGATCTTGTCGCCGGGGTTCAGGGTCAGGTCGGTGCCTTCGAAGAGCGGCTTGGTGCCGCGCATCAGGCTGACGTTCAGGAAACGGATCATGCGTGAAGTTCTACAGTCTTATACGTTCTGGAGCTGCTCGGCGGTGAGCAGGAATACCGCTTCGTCGCCGGCGCTCGTGGTGAGCCAGGTCAGGCCGAGGTGGCCGAAGGCCGCTTCCGCGTATTCGGCCTCGTTGCCGATCTCGACGACGAGGATGCCTTCCGGCGTCAGGCGCTCGGCGGCGCCGGCGACGATCTTGCGTACCAGGTCCATGCCGTCCTCGCCGCCATGCAGGGCGATCTGCGGCTCGCGCAGGTATTCCGGCGGCAGCTTGGCCATCGAGCCGGCGTTCACGTAGGGCGGGTTGGTGACGATCAGGTCGTACTTCTTGAAGGGCACGTTCTCGTACAGGTCGGAGGCGATCGGATTGACCCGGCCTTCGAGCTTGTAGTCGCGGATGTTGCGCTCGGCCACGGCCAGCGCGTCCTGCGAGATGTCGACTGCGTCCACCACCGCGTTCTGGAAGACGTCGGCCATCATGATCGCCAGGCAGCCGGAGCCGGTGCACAGTTCGAGCACGTTCTCGACGGCGAACGGGTCGCTCACCCAGGGGCTGAAGTAATTCGGGATCAGTTCCGCGATGAAGGAACGCGGCACCAGCACGCGCTCGTCGACATAGAAGGCATAGGTGCCGAGCCAGGCTTCGTTGGTGATGTAGGCGGCCGGCACGCGCTCGGTGGTGCGGCGCTCGATCACGGCGAGCACCTGCAGCACTTCTTCCGGCAGCAGCTTGGCGTCGAGGAAGGGATCGAGGCGGTCGAGCGGCAGCTTGAGGGTATGCAGGACCAGATAGGCCGCTTCGTCGAAGGCCTCGGCGCTGCCGTGGCCGAAGAACAGCCTGGCCGCATTGAAGCGGGTGACGGCGTAGCGCAGCAGGTCGCGCGGGGTGCTGAAGGTGGTCGTGGTCATGGCGTGTCCTCGCTTGTTCCGATGTTATGTCAGTGCGCCAGCAACTTAAGTAAGCAAATTCGCCAGCGTCCGGCGGTAGATGTTCTTGAGCGGGTCGATGAAGCGCAGCTCGACGTGCTCGTCGATCTTGTGGATGCTGGCGTTGGGTGGGCCGAATTCTATCACCTGGGGGCAGATGCGGGCGATGAAGCGCCCGTCGGAGGTGCCGCCGGTGGTCGACAGTTCGGTCGTGACGCCGGTCTCGTCCAGGATGGCGCTGCACATCGCTTCCGACAGCGCGCCCTTCGGGGTCAGGAAGGGCAGGCCCGACAGGGTCCACTCGAGTTCGTACTCGAGCAGGTGGCGGTCGAGGATGGCGTGCACGCGCGCTTCCAGGCCCTCGGCCGTGCTCGCGGTCGAGAAGCGGAAGTTGAACTCGATCGTCAACTGGCCCGGGATGACGTTGTTGGCGCCGGTGCCGGCGTGGATGTTCGACATCTGCCAGGAGGTCGGCGCGTAGTACTCGTTGCCTTCGTCCCAGACTTCGGCGGCCAGTTCGGCCAGCGCCGGCGCTGCCTGGTGGATCGGGTTGCGCGCCAGGTGCGGGTAGGCGATGTGGCCCTGCACGCCCTTGATGACGAGGTGGCCCGAGAGCGAACCGCGGCGCCCGTTCTTGATCGTGTCGCCCAGGATGTGATTCGAGGTCGGCTCACCCACGACGCAGAAATCGAGGGTCTCGCCGCGCTCTTCCAGCATGTCGCAGACGATCACCGTGCCGTCGACGGCCGGCCCTTCCTCGTCGCTCGTGATCAGGAAGGCGATCGAACCCTTGTGGTCCGGGTGGCTCGCCACGAACTCCTCGCAGGCGACGACCATCGCCGCGATCGAGGTCTTCATGTCGGCCGCGCCGCGGCCGTAGAGTTTGCCGTCGCGGACCGTGGGCGCGAAGGGTTCGGAGGTCCACTGCTGCACCGGGCCGGTCGGCACCACGTCGGTGTGGCCGGCGAAGACGAACACCGGCGACTCGGAGCCACGGCGCGCCCACAGGTTGGTGACGCCGTTCGATTCGATGGTCTCGCAGCGGAAGCCCAATGGGGCCAGCAATTCGACCAGGCGCTGCTGGCAGCCCTTGTCGTTGGGCGTGATCGAATCGAGGGCGATCAGTTCGGCCGACAGGTCCTGGGTGCGCGAATGCTTGACGATCATGCGTCCCTCCCGAACAGGCGGGAGTAGTGATCCGCCGAGAAGCCGACCGACAGCGGGCCCGCACCTTCCAGCACCGGGCGCTTGATGACGGAGGTGTTTTCCAGCATCAGCTCGAGGGCGCCGGCCTTGTCGGTGACGGCCGCCTTGCGCTCGTCCGGCAGGTTACGCCATGTGAGGCCCTTGCGGTTGACCAGGGTTTCCCAGTCCATCTGCTCCAGCCAGCGCGCGGCCGTGTCGCGGTCCAGGCCCTGCTTCTTGAAATCGTGGAAGGTGAACTCGATGCCGTGCTCGGCGAGCCAGGTGCGGGCTTTCTTGACGGTGTCGCAGTTGGGAATACCGTAGAGGGTCTTGGTCATGGGCGTAAATCGTGGACGTAAGTGCGGCGAGGCAACGCATGGTTGCCCGTGGTTACTAATGTGGCGGTCGTTCGGGAAGCGGCGAGGATAGCACAGGCATTCCGGGGCTGTTGCCTGCTTTGTTACTGGTCCGCGCAATCCGCGTGGGCTCGAGAGCCCACCCTACGGTCCGGATTGGCGGTCGTGAGCCACCGGGAGTCAGCGGCTTCTTCCGTAGGGTGGGCACTTGTGCCCACGCGGACGATGCAAACCAATAACAGGGCAGGCAACAGCCCCGCTAAAGGATGTCAGGTATCGAGCGTGAATTCGGTGAAGGTCGTCGCCGGCTCGTCCGCCTTCTTCTGCTCTTCCGCCCCCTGCGCCGGCCCGTTGTTGAGCAGCCAAAGCAGGTTGGTGGCCGAGTCGGCATTCGCCAGCGCCTCTTCCTGCGTGACGAGCCCCGACTGCACCAGCTGCAGCAGCGCCGCCTCGAAGGACTGCGAGCCCGGCGACAGACTCTTGTCCATCGCTTCCTTGATCCCGGACAGCTCGCCTTTTTCGATCAGGTCGGCGATGTAGCGGGTGTTGAGCATGATTTCCACCGCGGGCTGGCGGGTGCCGCCGGCGGCGGACTTCACCAGGCGCTGCGAGATGATCGCCTTGGTGGCCGAGGCCAGGTCCTGCAGCAGGGCGGCGCGGTTCTCCAGCGGGTAGAAGCCGATGATGCGGTTCAGGGCGTTGTAGCTGTTGTTCGCATGCAGGGTGGCGACCACCAGGTGGCCGGACTGGGCGTAGGCCAGGGCCGCGCCCATCGTCGCCTGGTCGCGGATTTCGCCGATCAGGATCACGTCCGGCGCCTGGCGCAGGGAATTGCGCAGGGCGCGCTCGAAGTCGAGGGCATCGCTGCCGATCTCGCGCTGGTTGACGATCGATTTCTTGTTCTTGAAGAGGTATTCGATCGGGTCTTCCAGCGTCAGGATGTGGCCGGTACGGTGCTCATTGCGGTAGTCGAGCATCGAGGCGATCGTGGTCGACTTGCCGGAACCGGTGGCGCCGACCACCAGCAGCAGGCCGCGCTTTTCCATGATCAGTTCGGACAATACCGGCGGCAGGCCGAGTTCGCCCAGCGGCGGAATGGTCGCCGGCACGAAGCGGAACACGGCCGAAACGCTGCCGCGCTGGCGGAAGGCAGACAGGCGGAAGCGGCCGAGGTTGGGCACCGAGATGCCCATGTTCAGTTCGTTCTCGCGTTCGAGTTCGGCAAGCTGCTCGGGGGACGCGATCTCGGCCAGCAGCGAGGCGATGTTGTCCGGGTCGAGCCGGTGCTGGTTGATCGGGATGAGGTTCCCGTTGATCTTGATGTGGACGGGAGAATTCACCGCGAAGAACATGTCCGACGCGTTTTTTTCTTTCATTAGCTGGAACAGGCGGTCCATGGCCATGTGGTGGTCTCCCGGGTGGTGCGGTAATTCAGATGTTCGTTGAACGCGTGGACGGCAGAGCCGTCCACCCTACGAAACCCGGTAGGGTGGACGGGTTCCCCGTCCACGCGTTCAACGCACGTTCGATCGGTCGAAACGCCGAATCAAATCCCGCGCAGCAGCTCGTTGATCCCCGTCTTCGCGCGCGTCTTGGCATCGACCTGCTTGACGATCACCGCGCAGTACAGGCTGTACTTGCCGTCCGGCGAAGGCAGGCTGCCCGACACGACGACCGAACCGCTAGGGATGCGGCCGTAGGTGACTTCGCCGGTTTCGCGGTTGTAGATCTTGGTCGACTGGCCGATGTAGACGCCCATCGAGATCACCGAGTTCTCTTCGACGATCACGCCTTCGACGATCTCCGAGCGGGCGCCGATGAAGCAGTTGTCTTCGATGATGGTCGGGTTGGCCTGCATCGGTTCGAGCACGCCGCCGATGCCGACGCCGCCCGACAGGTGGACGTTCTTGCCGATCTGGGCGCAGGAGCCGACGGTGGCCCAGGTGTCGACCATGGTGCCTTCGTCGACGTAGGCGCCGATGTTCACATAAGACGGCATCAGCACCACGTTCTTGCCGATGAAGGAACCGCGGCGGGCGACGGCCGGCGGCACCACGCGGAAGCCGCCCTTGGCGAAGTCTTCGGCCGTGTAGTCGGCGAACTTGGTCGGGACCTTGTCGTAGAACTGCATCCCGCCACCCTCGACCGGGACATTATTCTCCAGGCGGAACGACAGCAGCACGGCCTTCTTGATCCACTGGTTGACGATCCACTCGGAACCCTCTTTTTGCGCCACGCGCAGGGTGCCCGCGTCGAGGCCGGCCAGGACCTCTGCCACGGCGTTGCGCACATCGGCCGGCGCGGTCGATGGGCTGAAGTCCGCGCGCTGTTCCCACGCGGTGTCGATGATGTTCTGGAGTTGTTGGGTCATGATGATGATCTCGTTTTCAGGAATCGGAATGCTGGGTGCGCCCGTGCGCGGTACCGAGGGACTGGCAGAACTGGACGATGCGGTTGGCTGCTTCCAGCCCCTCGTCGACGCCTGCCACCAGCGCCATGCGGATGCGGTCGCGGCCCGGATTGGTCCCGTGCGCGTCGCGCGCGAGGTAGGAGCCGGGCAAAACCGTCACATTATATTCGGCGTACAGCCGGCGTGCGAACTCGGTGTCGGAGAGGCCGGTGCGGCGCACGTCGGCCCACAGGTAGAAGCCGGCGTCGGGCAGTTCGACGTCCATCACCTCGCGCAGCAGCGGCGTGATCAGGTTGAACTTCTCGCGGTAGAGCGTGCGGTTATCAATCACGTGGGTTTCGTCGCCCCAGGCCGCGATCGAGGCGGCCTGCACGACCGGCGACATGGCGCCGCCCGAGTAGGTGCGATACAGCAGGAATTTTTTCAGGACCTGCGGGTCGCCGGCCACGAAACCGGAGCGCATGCCCGGCACGTTCGAGCGCTTCGACAGGCTGGAAAAGACGACCAGGTTGCGGTACGGACGCGAACCGCTGCTGCGGCCCAGCTGGTGCGCCGCCTCCAGTGCGCCGAGCGGCGGCATCGACGTCGTGTAGATCTCGGAATAGCATTCGTCGGCGGCGATCACGAAGTCGTGGCGGTCGGCCAGCGCGAACAGCTCGCGCCAGTCTTCCAGCCCGAGCACGGCGCCGGTCGGATTGCCGGGCGAGCAGACATACAGCAGCTGCACGCGCTTCCATACCTCGTCGGGCACCGTGCCGTAATCGCAGGCGAAGTTGCGCGCCGGGTCGGAGTTCACGAAGTACGGAGTAGCGCCGGCGAGGTAGGCCGCGCCCTCGTAGATCTGGTAGAAGGGATTCGGGCACAGCACCAGCGCGTCGGCCTGGGCGTCGATCACCGAGTGGGCGATGGCGAACAGGGCTTCGCGCGAGCCGTTCACCGGCAGCACCATCGTGGCCGCGTCCAGCGGCGGCACGCCATAGCGGCGCTCCAGCCAGCCCGCGATCGCGGTGCGCAGCGCCTCGCCGCCAACCGTGCTCGGGTAGTTCGACAGGCCGGCGACGGCATGCATCAGTGCCTTTTCGATGAAGGGCGGCGTCGGGTGCTTGGGCTCGCCGATGCCGAGGCTGATCGCTTTGAATTCGGCGTTCGGCGTGACGCCCGCGAACAGTTCGCGCAGCTTTTCGAACGGGTAGGGATGGAGTTTTTCGAGGTGTGGATTCACGACGGTACCAGGAAGGGTAGTGCGAAAAGAACCATTATAGCGCCGATAACCATGCCGTTCAGGCAGTTGCCAGTGTACCAATCGCAGGCAGCCGGTTGCTGCAAGATTTCCAGTAGGAATCAAACGTAAGTACAAGTATCATGGGAGGTTGCTGACTTCCTCCACCGTATCGCCCGATGACGCCGCACATCTCTGAACCGACGATCCTCGCCATCGACAACGGCACCCAGAGCGTGCGCGCGCTGCTGTTCGACCTGCGCGGGAACATCGTTGCCAAGAGCCAGGTGCCGCTCGATGCCTACCAGTCGCCGCAGCCCGGCTGGGCCGAACATGCGCCCGAGGACTTCTGGCAGGCCGTGTGCCGCGCCTGCCAGGGCCTGTGGAGCCAGGCGGGCGTCGACCGTGGCGCCGTGCGCGCGGTGGCTGTCACCACCCAGCGCGGCACGGTGGTCAACCTGGACAGTGAGGGCAGGCCGCTGCGGCCCGCCATCACCTGGCTCGACCAGCGCCGCACCGAGACCGTGCCGCCGATCGGCCCCTTCTGGCGCAGCGCTTTCAGGCTGGCGCGCGTGGCCGGCACCATCGATTTCTTCCGTGGCGAAGCCGAGATCAACTGGATCCGCGCGCACCAGCCCGCAGTGTGGGAAGCGACCGACAAGTTCCTGCTGCTCTCGGGTTACCTGAACTGGCGCCTGTGCGGGCGCTTCATCGACTCGACCGGCTCGCAGGTGGGCTACGTGCCCTTCGACTACCGCCGCCACCGCTGGGCCGGCCGGCGCGACTGGAAGTGGCAGGCGCTGGCCATCGAGCCGCGCATGCTGCCCGAACTGGTGCCGCCTGGGACGCAACTGGGCGTGATTGAGCCGGATGCGGCCGGGGCCACCGGCATCCCGCCCGGTACGCCCCTGTTCGCGGCGGCAGCCGACAAGGCCTGCGAAGTACTGGGCGCCGGCTGCCTCGATCCGCAGGTCGGCTGCCTCAGCTACGGCACCACGGCCACCATCAACACCACCAGTCCCCGCTATGTCGAGGTGACGCCCTTCGTGCCGCCTTACCCGGCCGCGGTCCCGCACGCCTACAGCACGGAGGTCCAGGTGTTTCGCGGCTACTGGATGGTCAACTGGTTCAAGGAGCAGTTCGGCCACCACGAGCAGCTGCAGGCGCTCAGCGAGGATTGCGCCCCCGAAGCGCTGTTCGACGCGCTGGCCGAATCGGTGCCGCCCGGCTCGATGGGCCTGATGCTGCAACCCTACTGGACGCCCGGCATCCGCGTGCCGGGACGCGAGGCGAAAGGCGCGATCGTCGGCTTCGGCGACGTCCACACGCGCGCCCACGTCTACCGCGCCATCCTCGAGGGCCTGGCCTATGCGCTGCGCGACGGCCGGGAGCGCATCGAACGGCGCAGCGGCGTGCGCATCACGGAGTTGCGCGTCTCCGGCGGCGGCTCGCAGAGCGACTGCGCGATGCAGCTCACCGCCGACATCTTCGGCCTGCCGACCGCGCGCCCGCACGTCTACGAGACCTCGGGCCTGGGCGCCGCCATCATCGCCAGCGTAGGGCTTGGGCTGCATCCGGATACGGGGACTGCGGTGGCGGCGATGACGCGAGTGGGGAGGGTATTCGAGCCGGTCGAGCAGAATCGGGCGATCTATGACCGGCTGTATAAAGGGGTGTATCGCAGGATGTACGGGCAGTTGCAGCCCTTGTACCGCGAGATTGCGGCCATTACAGGCTATCCGACAGCTTATCGAAAACGTCCCTGATCCCCTGCAGCTAACGCTTGGAGCCTGGAACGTCGCTAGTCCAGTCCGCATCGATCGCGCCGGTGCAAGACGGCGGCCGTTCACACCTGGCCTATCCTTGCGACGCCATCGATGTCCATGACGCGTCATCGTTTCAGGGCACCGTTGCACGGAATGAACCCGACTGGAAGGTCGGCGCAGACCCGCTGCTTATATATACCACTTCAAAAAAAACACATGCTTGGCTGATCCCGGCAGCGGGTCCCGACGTCCTGTTGAACTCGCTTGTGCTAAATCGTAAATACATGATTTTAAAAGGGTTCGGCCACCGGAAGATAATCTTTGAATTGCACGTGCGTAAATATTAATGCTGAGATTCGGCCGATATTTGTTTCCTGAACTTATTAAAATATTTACTCCTTTGAAATCAATTATTTGTTGTTCGGTTGAAATTGTAAAAAAATGTGTCCAACCCTCTTGACCGTTAGTGAAAATCGGCGAAAGATCTTGAACTTATCGACATGGCCACCATCGGGATACTATCTCTCCTGAGTACGCGGCAGTGAACAGGCGGGCATAAAAGTTCCGCCCGGCTCGGCGATAAAATAAAACGACTAGGGATCGATCTTTCAGGGTGTAATCAGAGACAGTCAACAGTTAACATTCTACGCCGCTGCGTGGTGTGGGCACACACCGGGAATGGATGTACTTTCATTCCTGAAGCGAAATCAATTTTTGTACGTTATTTCCTGTCTGTGTAGGAGGCTTCATTATGTCTCGAAATAGCTTGGCATGTGTTTCAACCGGACGTAGAAATCTGCTGAAAGGGAGTATTACCGCAGCAGGTTCCGGGTTACTCGCTGCGAAACTGGCTTCGGTGCCTGCTTCGGCGTCCGATCTGGTGAGTCCACGTACGACGCCGTTTGTCGAACGTCTGCCGGTCTACGGTCCCAAATCCGCGGTGCAGGAACTGGTTCCTCCTCCTGTCCCTGTCGCTACTGGAGACGAGTGCGGCAGGGAGACGCATCAGCGCTGGGCGGAATTTCCTGCAAATAAATTTTACGAACTAAATGTTTGCCAGGCGATGCATTCGTTTCACCGGGATTTGCCGACGCAGCCAATCTGGGGTTACGACGGCATCTGTCCCGGACCGACGTTCGTCGCCAAATATGGCGAACCGATCATTGTCCGCATCCATAACAATCTTCCGCAAAATCATGTCGGATTCGGATCGCCAGAAATAAGCACCCACCTGCACAACCTGCACAACGGATCGGAAAGCGACGGGTTCACGGGAGATTACTATAGTCCCGTCAAGGCAGGGCCGACCATGTCTGGCCCCGGGAAATACAAGGATCATCTTTATCCAAATTGCCTTGCAGGCTACGACCAGTATTACGAGACACACGGCGATCCGCGGGAAGCACTTGGAACGCTCTGGTATCACGACCACCGCATGGATTTCACCGGGCCGAATGTGTACCGCGGCCTGAGCGGATTTTATCTGCTGTTCGACGAAATTGATTCGGGAAATGAAAATGATACGAGTGCCAAAGCATTACGTTTGCCGAGCGGAGTCGGGAAGTACGACATTCCACTTGTTTTTCAGGACAAGCAGTTCAATTCGAAAGGAATCATGGCTTTCGATCCGTTCAATTCCGATGGTTTCCTTGGCGATAAAATGTGCGTCAACGGAAAAATCCAGCCTTTTTTCGAGGTGGAAAGGCGCAAGTATCGGTTTCGCCTGCTCGACGGCAGTCTTTCACGCTTCTACGAGTTCTACCTGAGTTATGGAGGGACGGATCAGGCGTTCACCTATATTGCCAACGACGGCAATCTGCTCGCCGCTCCGCTCACGATGAAGAAAATCCGCCTTGCTCCGGCCGAGCGAGCCGATATCGTGATCGATTTTGCCCAATACCCTCTGGGAACCAAGCTCTTTCTGGTCAATAGGCTCGAGCAGCTCGACGGGCGCGGACCGTCCGGCAAGATCCTTAACCCGGGAACGCAGATTCTCCGTTTCGATGTCAAGGCCAATCCGGCGGTCCCCGATGCCAGCCGTGTTCCGGCCACCTTACGTGAACAGCCGCCGATTCCTTCTCCGGAAGAGCTGAAAGACCTGCCCAGGCGGGTCTGGGAATTCGACCGCAACAATGGAGCCTGGTCGGTGAACGGCAAGTTGTTCGATGTGCGCAGGGTGTCGGTCAAACCCCGCCTGGGATCGAAGGAGGTCTGGGTATTGCGCGGCGGTGGAAACTGGTCGCATCCGGTACATATCCATTTCGAGGAAGGCCGCATCCTGTCGAGAAATGGCAGGCTGCCTCCCGTGCATGAGCGCGGCCGCAAGGACGTGTATGTCATCGGGCCCGGCGAGGAGCTGCAGCTCTTCATGCATTTCAGGGACTACACGGGAAAGTACATGATGCATTGCCATAACCTGGCGCACGAAGACCACGCGATGATGGTCCGATGGGATGTGGTTGCCTGAGCGTGTTTTCGCCAAAAGGCAGTGGCTTTCCAACTAGGGAGAAATGAAAATGACTTCGAAGCGTACGACCTTGATGACGCTCCTGGCCAGTGCAGCGACGTCGGCTGTCTCGGCATCGACGATGGCATGGGAAGCGGACCGGCGTTCTGCAGCAGATCCGCGGGCGGCCTATTTCACGAACAGCCCGTTCATCGACCATGAGGGCAGGCCGGTCAGGTTTTACCAGGACATCATCCATGACAAGGTCGTTGTCCTGAACATGATGTACACCGCGTGCACCAGCATCTGTCCTGGTAACACCGCGAACCTCCTGCGGGTGCAGCAAGCGCTGGGCGACCGTATTGGGCGCGACGTCCATATGGTGTCGATCAGCCTGCTGCCGGAACTCGATCCTCCCTCGGCATTACGTTCCTACATGAAGCGTTTCGAGATCGGTCCAGGATGGACCTTCCTGACCGGCACGCGGAAAAGCATGGACATCGTCCGCCGCAAGATCGGGTTTTACGACAGCGATCCTGCCGCGGACAAGGATGTGTTCCGGCATACGGGAATGCTCAGCATCGGCAACGACCGGATCGAGCGGTGGTGCATGATGCCCGCCCTGTCTGCGACGCACCAGATCGTCAGGTCGATCGAGGAGTTGGCCTGACCGGCTGCGGGAGAGCGACCGCGAGCCGTATCGGGAAAGTTGGTCCGAGCGCGTGGGATTTCATATGTGGATTCTGACCGGCCATGCCCTTGCGTTGCCGGCATGGCCCGGCATTTTTATTGGATTGCCTATGGAAATATTTTGGAACCGGGATAACCCAAGTCACCTATTACAAGAGACAAGCATCGAAAACCCGGCCGGCTGGCCGGTATCGACCGCTTAGGGATGTGTTCATTAAAAGTTGGAGTGCATAATGAAAACGAATGATGAAACTGGCGGATTTCATTATCTGCAAAACACTGCGAACCCGTGTGTGGAGGCGAAGCGCGCGGAAAGCCGATCTGGCCCAAAGGATGCGCGCGCCGTTGGACTGCACAGGTTTGCCGCCGCCCTGACGCTGCTGGCGTCAGCGATGGCGTCGGCCCAAACGGTCAGTAATCCGCCATTACTGCCGATGGATATTACCGTGTTCCCGTCGCGTGATTTCACATCGGTCGAGGGTTTTGCGAAGAACGCCGATGTGCTCGTGCAAGTGAGGCGCGGCGGGCTGGTGAGCGATGCGGTCGGACGTACCGACGCGACCGGTGCGATCGAGGTGAACCATCCGGGTGGCATCTGCTGGAGAAATCTTACGCCAGACATTACCGCCGGCGACACGGTACGCGTGACGTACCGGGACACGACCAATAATCGCAATCTCGTTCCCCCTCCCGTGAAGGACTCCGGCGCGGCAACCAACACACAGAATGTCACGGCGACGCAGGCAGTCGAGCTCGCCGATGGTACCGTGGTCGTCAAGGGCAAGGCGGTTCTCCCCGGTGGCGGCCGCATCCCGTTGAGCCGGCTCGAGGTCCGGATTGTCAACGACGAATTCATCGGTACCGACACCAGCCGTATCGGGAAGCGGGACATCCGCGCGGACAGTCTGGGCGGCCGCATCGATGGAACTGATGGCAACCCTATTCCGGGTACCAGTGCAACGCTTGCCTATGATGCGGCAACGGGAACGTCGTTCACCGCTACCTTCAGGGGGCTGAACGCGGATGAACGGCAGTTGGTCGTTTCTGGACAGACGCGTGTCATGGGGTGGCAGCAGACCACTGGGGCGGGCGACCGGCTGGGCATGACCATTTACGAAGTCGGTGAGATCGGCGGCCCCGGTATGGGCAGCTGTCCTCCGGGGCCGGGAGGTGTCCTCGTGTCGGGGCCGCCAACGCCGCCGGTTCACTACACGCCTGCCACGCTGCTCGACGCCGGGTTCCAGGGCAACCAGCCGTCGCTGAAGGATGTCACCGTGTTCCCGGAGCGCGACTTCATTTCGATCGAAGGGTTTGCGCCGGGCACGGAACTGCAGGTCGTCGTTCGCAGGGGAACGTCCGATACGCCGGTCATCGGCACGGCCCGCGGCATCGTCGCCAGGGGCGGTGTCTTCGAAGTCAACCATCCGGGTGGTGTCTGCTGGACCGGACAAACGCCGAACATCCTCCCGGGCGACCTGGTCGATGTGCTGGCACTCGCAGGCGGAAGTTTTTCTGCCGGCCAGACACAGCGGGTGATCGATGCCAAGGTCACCAAAGGCGCCTTCGTCACTACAGACGGCCTCAACATACGGGTCAACGGGACGGCGACGGACAATGGCCAGCCCCTGCCATTACGATTCATGGAGCAACGCATCATCAATCCGGATTTCGCCAATACCCGCATCGGGCGCCGCGACATTCGCGCCGATATCGATGGCGGGAGGGTCGACAATGTCCCCGGCGGCACCGGTACCCTGCTGCGTACGGGCGACAGCCTGAGTAATGAGTGGCGCGCCGTCTACAAGGGGCTCAACGCCACCGAAATGCAGCTTGCCCTCGCGGGGCAAAACCGCATCATGGCCTGGCTGTCCACCAATGGCAACGGCGACCGGTTTGGCTTGACGATCTCCGAGTTCGGCGAAGTGGGTGGTCCGGGGATGTCCGGCTGTCCGGCACCGGGTAACGCTGCGGTTGCCATTCCCTGATCGGAGAAACCACGGCCGCTGTCTTGTGGTCATTCGGGGGCGACTCCGAATGGCTGCATGACGGCGGCGCCGTCGGTCGACAGGCGCGCTAGGACTGCAACGCCGCCTGAATCAAGGCCAGCGTCGCCCCCGTCTGCACCGCCCGCACGCCATTGCGGCCCGCTTCCTTGACCGCGTACATGGCGCGGTCGGCGCAGACGAAGAAGTCCTTGATGTCGTCGAGCTGGGTCGGGACGATGGTGGCGACGCCCAGGCTGGCGGTGACCCAGGGCGAAGTCGTCGAGCGCGGGTTGGGGATGTTCAGCGATTCGATGTGGGCGCGGATCGCCTCGCCGATGGCGCAGGCGGCCTCGTGCCCGGTCTCTCCGAACAGCAGCACGAATTCCTCGCCGCCGTAGCGCGCGGCGAGGTCGGTGGCACGCAGCGCGTGCGACTGCAGCGCCATCGCCACCTGCTGCAGGCAGGCGTCGCCGGCGGCGTGGCCGAGGCTGTCGTTGTAGCCCTTGAAGTGGTCGACGTCGAGCACGACCAGCGACAGCGGCTGGCTCGAGCGGATCGCGCGCTGCCATTCCTTTTCCAGGAAGCTGTCGAAGTGGCGCCGGTTGGCGATCTTGGTGAGCGGGTCGAGCAGGGCGGCGCGCTGCAGCGCGTTTTCCGACTGCTTGTGGTGGGTGATGTCGTGCAGCAGGGCGATGAAGAGCGGCTGCTCGCTTTCCATCGGCGTGAGCGTGAAGTCCATCGCGCGCAGGACGCCGTCGCGCTGGCGGATCAGCACCTCGCGCGCGCCGTGCCAGCCCTGCGGCGCCGCGCGGGTCAGGTGCTGGTCGAAGAAGTCCAGGCATTCCTGGGCCACCGGGGCGACCAGCAGCTCGCCGAGCGGGCGGCCAGCCAGTTCGCCGTGCGTGTAGCCGAGGTAGCGCTCGCAGGCCGGGTTGGCGTACTGGATGCGCCCGCCCGGTTCGATCGTCATCAGGCCTTCGTCCATGCTGTCGACGATCAGGCGCAGGCGCTCGCTCTGCTGCTGTTGCGACAGCGCGGCGCGGCGGAACTGCAGCTGGCTGCGCACCCGCGCGCAGACTTCGGCCAGGCGCAGCGGCTTGGGGATGTAGTCGGCCGCGCCGGCGTCGAAGCCGGCGACGATGTCGTCGGTGTCGGTGCGCGCGCTCATGAAGAGCACGGGGATGTTGCAGGTGGCCGGGTGCGCCTTGAGGCGGCGGCATACCTCCATGCCATCGATGCCGGGCAGGACGATGTCGAGCAGGATCAGGTCGGGCAGGGCGCGCCGGGCGATCTCGAGCGCGCGCTCGCCGCTGTTGGCCACGAAGGTCTGGTAGCCCTGCTCGAGCATCATGGCGCGCAGCGCGCCCAGGTGCGCGGGCGCGTCGTCGACGATCAGGACGGCGGCCTGGCGCGTGACTGCGGGTGCGGGGGCGAGGGTGGGCATCGGTGGCGTCGCGGGACGGGTTTGATCTCTTGCAAAATCATAACCCGATGTGGACGCCCCCGGTAACTTTTGTTGCCGAAAAGCTAGTACAGTTTGTGGTGGCGCCGCAACCGCAAAGCGAGGAACACGTGGTGACTGTAGGTATTTTGGCAAAATACTATTCAGCCCGCATAAAATGTGGCTAAAAAAGCAAATTGCTTACGAAAACGCTGCTGCGGGCACGCGTTGTCGCGCGCCCGCAGCTAGCCCGGCCTTACAGTTGCGCCGCAATCAGCTTGCCCAAGATCGCAATGCCTTCGCGGATGCGTTCCGGCGGCACCGTTACAAAGGACAGGCGCAGGGTATTCGTTTCCGGATCGGTGGCGTAGAACGGGGCGCCCGGCACGAAGGCGACGCGCGAGGCGATGGCCTGGTCGAGCAGCTTCATGGCGTCGACCGATTTCGGCAGCGTCACCCAGATGAACATGCCGCCTTCCGGTTTGGTCCAGCTGACCTGGGCCGGGAAGTGCTCGGCCATCGCATCGAGCATGGCCTGGCACTGGTTGCCGTAGAGCGTGCGGATGGTCGGGATGTGCTCGTCGAGGAAGCCGTCCTTGACCACTTCGTAGACCACCATCTGGGTGAGCTGGGCGGTGTGCAGGTCGGCCGCCTGCTTGGCCAGTTCCAGGCGGCGCACCATCGGCAGCGGCGCGCATACGTAGCCGAGGCGGATGCCCGGCGTGAGCACTTTCGAGAACGAACCCATGTAGATGACGCCTTCCGGGTTCATCGCCACCATCTTCGGCATCGGCTCGCCGGAATAGGACAGCGCGCCGTAGGGATCGTCCTCGATCAGCGGCAGGCCGAGGCTGGCGCAGGTCTCGACCAGTTCATGCCGGCGCGCTTTCGATAACGAGCGGCCGGTCGGGTTCTGGAAGTTCGGCAGCGAGTAGAGCAGGCGCGCACCCTCGGCCACGGCGGCGAGCGAGGACGGCACCAGGCCATCGTCGTCGGTGGCGACCGAGGCGAATTCCGGGCGGTACACCGAGAAGGCCTGCAAGGCGCCCAGGTAGCTCGGGGTCTCGACCAGCACGCGGCTGCCTTCGTCGATCAGCACCTTGCCGATCAGGTCGAGGGCCTGCTGCGAGCCCGAGGTCATCAGGATCTGCTCGGGCAGGATCTTGGTGCCTTCCGTCGACAGCGAGTTGGCGATCCATTCGCGCAGCGGCGCATAGCCGTCGGTCGGGCCATACTGCAGCGCCACCTTGCCGGTCTCGGATAGCACCTTGTCGTAGGCCGCCTTCATGCGCTCGACCGGGAAGGTCGCGGGCGAGGGCAGGCCGCCGGCGAACGAGATGATCTCGGGACGCTGGGTGATCTTCAGGATCTCGCGGATGAACGAGCTTTGCAGCCCCTGCGCACGCTCGGAAAACTGCCACTGGATGGGACGGGATTGTTCGATGGTCATGCTGGTCTCGCTGGAAGGTGTCGCCGCCCGGAACCCGGCGATAAGGTCAGGCCGCCGTGTTGGCAGCCCATTCATTACCTGCGTCGCGTGTGCTTACGCCACTTCGACGATCATCTCGATCTCGACGCAGGCGCCGCGCGGAATCTGCGCCACGCCGAAGGCCGAGCGCGCGTGCTTGCCGGCGTCGCCGAAGACTTCGCCGAACAGTTCCGACGCGCCGTTGGTCACCAGGTGCTGCTCGGTGAAGTCCGGGGTCGAGTTCACCAGGCTCATCAGCTTGACGATGCGCTTCACGCGGTTCAGGTCGCCGCCGCAGGCATCCTGCAGGGTGCCCATCAGGTCGATGGCGATGGCGCGTGCGGCAGCCTGGCCGTCGGCGGTGGTCTTGTCCTTGCCCAGTTGGCCGGCGTTGACCGAACCGTCCGCGTTCTTGGCGATGTGGCCGGAGACGAAGACCAGGTTGCCGGTCTGGACGTACATGACGTAGGCGGCGGCCGGTGCGGCGGCAGGTTGCAGGGTGATGTTCAGTTCGTTGAGTTTGTCGTAGACGGACATGGGATTTCCGGTTGCGGTGGATGAAGCCGGTATTGTACGACTTGAAAGGCCGGATGGACACCACGGCACGGCCGCGTCGCGGCAGGGCCGGGAGAAGACAGTGCGGCGCTCATTGCGCGGTGGCGTCCAGGTCCTTGATCGCGGCGTTCCAGACATTGATCCAGGTGTTCATGCTGTGGCCGCTCGGTATGTACAGCTCCCTGACCGCGGCGCCGCGCGCCGCGAGGCCGGCCGCGATCTTCCGGCTGCTGGCATGGAAATGGTTTTCCATGAAGCCGGCGCCGATGAAGACGCGATGCGCGGGCAGCCTGGCTGCGTTCCGGAGCTTGGGTATTCCGGGCGACATGACGATCGCGCCGTCGAAGACGTCCGGGTGCGCCAGCAGGGCGTCGGTGGCCCAGACGCCGCCGTTCGAGTAACCCGCCGAGAGCCGGCGCAGCGGCTTGCGGGCGCCTTCGACATGGCGGCGCACGTCGCCGGTCACGAATTGCATGAACAGGGGATAACGGGCGGCGCCATGGGGATGCAACAGTTCTTCCATGCGCGTTTCGTTGGCATTGACCTCGGCATTGTGCACGCCGACGACCACGAAGTCGCGCATGTCGACGCCATTCATCAAGGCGTTTCCGACCAGGATGCGCGTTGAGTCTCCGTCAGGCATGTAGATGATCGAGCAGTGCGCGAGGCTGCGTCGGCAGAATGGGCCGGTGGCAACCGTGACTGTGCGCTGGCCAATGGCGCCGGGACCGGCCAGTTTTTCGGTGCTGACGGTAACACCGTGAGCCAGGAACAGGCCCTTGTCGATCTTTTCCTTCACAGCAGCAAATTGCGGCGAACCATTGATTTGCGCACGGGCATCCTTGCGGTGCTCCATGCCGAAGAAGCGCAGGTCGAGCATTGCCTGCGCCATGCGGTTCCAGCGGAATTTACCCGCATAGATATCCCCTTCGACCTTGTCCAGGTAGGCCTGGATGTCGCAGCAGACGCGTGGCCCGGCCGGATACCGCAAGTCGGCCGCCTCCGCCCGCATCACGACGGTGAGCGCATCGTCCTCGACTCCGTAGGCGAAGCCGCGATCCTTCAGCTTCTCGCGCGCGAGTGCGCGTTCCCCGGCATTCAGGGGCTGCTTGCAGACGGTGTCGTAGCCATCGGCCGGTTTGTTCGCGGCGCAGGCTTGCAGGTCGCGTGGAACAAACGCTTCCTCGGCAGCCGTGGCACTGCTGGTCATCAGGAAGGCGAAAGCGAGTACGCCGGCGAAGCGGGAGCGGAGGGATGGCGTCGATTCGTCGGGCATGGCATGCGGCCTGTCTGGATGAAGACACGCTGAAGTATAGAGAAACTATCTTGCCAGAAGATCACGAATTGTCACACCGGGCCGGGCGCTCGCGACAGCGTTTTATTGTCAGCTTAGCATTTCCGAATGGTATCATTCCGCATCGCCGCCATGCGGCTCGCCGGGACGCCTCATGAATGCCGTGCTCGTACTGAAGTTGCTGCTGGTTCCCCTCCTGATCTGGCTCGTCACGCTGGCCGGCAGGCGCTGGGGCCCGGCAGTCGCCGGCTGGCTCTCCGCCTTTCCGATCGTCGCCGGCCCCATCCTGTTCACGCTGACCCTGGAGCAGGGCGCCGCCTTTGCCGCGAATGCCGCCGAAGGCACGCTGCTGGCGGTGGTCGCCATCCTCGTTTTCAGTCTTGCCTATGCCTGGGCATCCAGCCGCCATGGCGTGGCCGGCTCGATGCTGCTCGCCTTGTTCGCCTATGGGTTGGCAGTGGCGGCGCTGCAGGCGCTGCGCCCGCCGCTGGGCCTTGCCTTCGGCGCGGTCTGGGGCGCCTGCCTGCTGGCTTCGAGACTCTTCCCGCGCGACGTGGCAGAGTCAGGCGGCGCGCGTCCCAAGGACCTGCCATGGCGCATGCTGGCAGCAGCGCTGCTGGTGCTGGCGGTGACCGCCGGCGCCACCCGGCTCGGGGCGCGCCTGTCCGGCTTCTTCGCCATGTTCCCGGTGATGAGCACGGTGCTGGTCGGCTTCGCCCATGCCGGCCTCGGACGCGGCAACGCCGTCTCCCTCCTGCGCGGCATGGTGACGGGCTACTTCGGCTTCTCCGTGTTCTGCCTCATCCTGGCGATGCAGCTGCGCGAGGGCGCCGTCGGCGCGGCCTTCGGGCTGGCGCTGGGCTGCGCGCTCGTCGTGCACATGGCGGCGCGGCGGCTGCTGGCAAGTCCGGCGCCCGTGGCCGTGCCGGCGCCGCGGGCGTAGCGATGCCGGCTCCGTCGGCGTCGAACCGTGCGGCCCGCCTCGCCAAGGCGGCGCACATCGCCGTCATGGCGGCCGTCATCGCCGGCAGCGTGGTCGTGTTCGCCGACCTGGTGGTCGACACCGGCCAGAAAATTTACTATGGATGGGCGAGCCGCGACTGGCCTGCAAAAGTCGGCACGGTGCTCACGTCGAAGGTCGAGCAAAGCGGCAAGGCCCGGTTACCGGCCGTGCGCTATCGCTATGAACTGGGCGGACGCGTGATCGAGTCCGGGCGCCCCGGCAACTGGTGGACCTATGACAATGCCTACCGCTTCGTCGAGGCGTTTCCGGCCGGCGCCGAGGTGCTGGTCTACCACGCGCCAGGTGGCGAGGCTTCCGTGCTCGAGCGCGGCGTGCGTGTGATGGATGTCGTCGCGCTTATCGTGATGCTGCCCTTCATCGGATTCCTCATGCTGCTGTACAGCGCGGCGATGGCATATTTCCTCAGGACGCCCGCCGACGAACAGCTGGCGCAGTGGCGCTCCCTGCGGGCACGCGGCCGGCGCCGCCCGCTCGTCACGCCAAGGTCCTGGGAATCGAAGGCGCACGCGGACGCGCTGATGGACGCCGAGATCGCCGAGCGCCTGCGCGCGCAGGCCGCGCGCCGCAAGAACAAGTAGGGGCGCAACGGTGTTGAGGTTTTTATAAGACTTCTTGTATAACAGACCTCTTGAAACCAGCAGCACCCTCCCCATATTGCTGCAATCCGTTCAACCAACCGTAACACCACGAGGAACAAGATGGCTGTCGCCGAAAAAGAAACCCTTGGCTTTCAAGCTGAAGTAAAACAGCTGCTGCAACTGATGATTCACTCCTTGTATTCGAACAAGGAGATCTTCCTGCGCGAACTGATCTCGAACGCGTCCGACGCGGCCGACAAGCTGCGCTTCGAAGCGATCAACAACGATGCCCTGTATGGCAACGACCACGAGCTGAAGATCTGCGTCACCTTCGACAAGGATGCGAAGACGATCACGATTTCCGACAACGGCATCGGCATGAGCCGCGACGAAGTCATCTCGCACCTGGGCACCATCGCCAAGTCGGGCACCAAGGAATTCTTCAGCAAGCTGTCGGGCGACCAGCAGGCCGACGCGGCCCTGATCGGTCAGTTCGGCGTCGGCTTCTACTCGGGCTTCATCGTCGCCGAGAAGATCATCGTCAACACCCGCCGTGCCGGTGCCTTCGTCTCCGACGGCGTGCGCTGGGAGTCGGCCGGCGAGGGCGACTACAGCATCGAGACCATCGAGAAGCCGAGCCGCGGCACCGACGTCATCCTGCACCTGCGCGCCGGCGAGGAAGAGCTGCTCTCGAGCTGGAAGCTCAAATCGATCATCCGCAAGTACTCCGACCACATCTCGCTGCCGATCGTGATGCAGAAGGAAGAGTGGGACGAAGAGAAGAAGCAGACCGTCCTGAAGGACGAGTTCGAGACCATCAACCAGGCCAGCGCGCTGTGGGCCCGCAACAAGGCCGACGTGACGAAGGAACAGTACGACGAGTTTTATAAACACGTCTCGCACGACTTCCAGGAGCCGCTTGCCTACACCCACAACCGCGTCGAAGGCCGCAGCGAATACACCCAGCTGCTGTACGTGCCGAGCCACGCTCCGTTCGACCTGTGGGACCGCAACAAGCGCGGCGGGATCAAGCTGTACGTCAAGCGCGTCTTCATCATGGACGACGCCGAGCAGCTGATGCCGACCTACCTGCGCTTCGTGAAGGGCGTGATCGACTCGGCCGACCTGCCGCTGAACGTCTCGCGCGAGATCCTGCAGGAGTCGCGCGACGTGCGCGTGATCCGCGAAGGTTCGACCAAGCGCGTGCTGGGCATGCTGGAAGAAATGGCGAATGCGGACGAGGCCGAGGTGAAGGCCAAGTACTCGACTTTCTGGAAGGAGTTTGGCCAGGTGCTCAAGGAAGGAATCGGCGAGGACGCGACCAACAAGGACCGCATCGCCAAGCTGCTGCGCTTCGCCTCGACCGCCAACGAGTCCGACGAGCAGAACGTCTCGCTGGGCGACTACGTGGCGCGCATGAAGGAAGGCCAGGACAAGATTTATTATGTCGCCGCCGACAGCTATAACGCCGCGAAGAACAGCCCGCACCTGGAAATCTTCCGCAAGAAGGGCGTCGAAGTGCTGCTCATGACCGACCGCGTCGACGAGTGGATGCTGTCCTTCCTGACCGAGTTCGAAGGCAAGGAGCTGGCTTCGGTCGCCAAGGGCGGCCTGGACCTGGGCAAGCTGGAAGATGAAGCGGAGAAAAAGGAACACGAAGAGACCGAGACCCAGTACAAGGAACTGGTCGAGCAGATGAAGACCGCGCTGGCCGATAAAGCCAAGGACGTGCGCGTGACCTTCCGCCTGACCGACTCGCCGGCCTGCCTGGTGGCGGACGAGCACGAGCTGTCGGCCAACCTGGTGCGCATGCTGAAGGCCGCCGGCCAGAACGCGCCCGAGTCCAAGCCCATCCTCGAGATCAACCCGAACCACCCGCTGGTCACGCGCCTGAAGTACGAAGACGCGAGCGGCGCCCGCTTCGCAGACTGGTCGCACATCCTGTTCGACCAGGCGATGCTGGCCGAAGGCGGCAGCCTCACCGATCCGGCGAGCTTCGTGAAGCGCCTCAACGAGATGCTGCTGGCAACCGCCAGGTAAGCATTCGCGTTAAAACAAAAAACCAGGCCGCGAGCCTGGTTTTTTGTAGGGTGGAGTCCTGACTCCACGCGGACGCGGCGGTCGTGGTCCCAATAGCGTCCGGAGAACGCAGCAGTACGATACCCGCGTGGGCACCAGTGCCCACGCTACGTAATGAGCCTTTTCAACGCGACGTGGCCGCACCTCCCGGCCACCTCGCCGCCAGCCGTTCGAACTGCACCCCGAACCACCCCTTGCGCTGTTCCGTCACCCGTCCCAGCAGCCAGGTAGCGACACCAATCGCCGCCAGCAGCGCCACTACATCCACGGCATTCGTCCGGTCGTGCGGATACAGCAGCCCCCAGAGCCGCATCACCAGCGTATGCACCAGGTAGAGCGTGAAGGTGTACGAGGCCAGCACGCGCACAGGCCGCTCGACGCGCAGCAGGCCCGCGAACCCGGCGTTCTTCGCGCACAGGAAGTTCACAACCACCAGCAGGCAGACCACATAATCAGCCAGGAAGCGGTCTGCGCTTTTCAGGGGCAGGCCGGGGAAGGGCCAGATGGCATGGCCCAGGGCGCGCAGCGACGCGTCAAGCCCCGACACCTTGAACAGCACCAGCAGCGCCAGGGTGGCGGCCCAGCCGGCCAGGGCCAGCGGCCGCGCGATGCTCAGCCGCTCCTGCCAGCGATACACCAGCACGCCGCTCGCCCACACGGGCAGCAGTAGCCACAGTTTCGGGCCCATCAGGAGCAGCAGGGAGGCGGCGACCAGGATGCGGCGCCGTCCGCGCAGGTAGAACAGGGCGCCGAACAGCACGTAGTACCAGACTTCGTAGCCGAGCGACCAGTAGGGCGCGAGCAGCGGCGGCGGCTCGGAAATCGTCCACAGCTCGCCCATGAAGAGCAGGTGCAGCGGCAGGTAGAGCCAGGGCTTGCCCAGCTGGTAGAACTGGGCATCCGGCACCAGGTTGGATGCCGCCAGCGCGCCCGCTGCGGCGAAGGCCAGCACCAGGACCGGCAGGGCCACCGAGTAGATGCGGGTGCAGCGCGCCACGGCGTAGCCGCGCAAGTCGGTGTTCTTGTGCTGGGTCGTGTAGGCGATCACGAAGCCGGATAGCACGAAGAAGACGACCACCGATTCGCGGCCGAGATCGAGCAGCCAGGCGTCCCGGCTGCCCGCGATGATCCCGTAGGGCGCCAGGTGGCTGGCCACGACCAGCACGGCCGCCAGGAAGCGGCAGCAGTCGAGGTAGAGCGACAGCGGTCGGGACAGTGGTGGAGTCAGCGGTGGAGCCGGATGTGCCATGGTAGCGCCTGGTTAAGCAGCCCCCATGATACCTGCATGACCTTACAAAAGCTGCAAAAACGGCAAGACTGTGTCTTATTTGCGCAGTTGCGCGCAAAAGTCCAGCAGCATCCGTTCGCCCTCCGGCCATTCGCCATAGCCGGCATCAGTATTCACGTGGTCGGCGTCGCCGATCTCGACATAGCCGCTGCCCCAGGCCGCGGCAAAGGCCTGCGCGCGCTCGCGCGTGACGAAGGGGTCGTTGGTGCTGGCGACAACGATGCTGGGGAAGGGCAGCGGGGACATCGGCACCGGCGCGAAGCCGTTGGCGTCGATCGGATAGGACGCGGCTTCGACGTCGCTCGGTGCGACCAGGAAGGCGCCTGCCGCGCGCAGCGGCGAGCCGGATGCAGCCCAGTGGGCGGCGAGGATGCAGCCCAGGCTGTGCGCGACGAGCACAGGAGGGCCTTCGCACGCTGCGATGGCGCCGTCCATTTCGGCGATCCATTCGTCGCGCGCCGGATTGTTCCAGTCGCGGTGCTCGAGGCGACGCCACTCGGGATGGCGCGCGTGCCACAGCGACTGCCAGTGCTGCGGGCCCGAGTTCCACAGGCCGGGAAGAATCAGTACGTCGCTATCCACGGGAGGCCTCCACGTTGTCGTTCGGGCCATTTTACCGGGTCAGAGCGCAGTGCGTAGCGCGAACAGTTCAGGGAACAACACCACGTCCAGCATCTTGCGCAGGTAGCTTACGCCCGCCGTGCCGCCGGTGCCGGTCTTGAAGCCGATGATGCGCTCGACCGTGGTCACGTGGCGGAAGCGCCAGAAGCGGAAGGCGGTCTCGAGGTCGACCAGTTTTTCAGCCAGCTCGTACAGCGCCCAGTGCTTGTCCGGCTCCTGGTAGACGGCAAGCCAGGCCGCCTTGACCGACTCGTCGGCCTCGGTCGGCAGGGTGGCGTCGCGCGCCAGGCGTTCGGGCGCGATCGCAAAGCCGCTGCGCGCCAGCAGCCGGATCGCTTCGTCGTAGACCGAGGGCATGTGCAGCTCGCGCTCGAGGATGGCGTGCGCATCCAGGTTCTTCTCGTGCACGGCCAGCAGCGCCGCGTTCTTGTTCCCGAGGATGAATTCGAGCTCGCGGTACTGGTGCGACTGGAAACCTGAGGAGGCGCCCAGATAGGGCCGGATCGCCGTGTATTCCGACGGCGTCATCGTCGCCAGCACGTCCCAGGCATGCACCAGCTGGTCCATGATGCGGGCCACGCGCGCCAGCATCTTGAAGGCCGGATCGAGTTCGCCTGCGCGCAGCTGCACGCGCACGGCGGCCAGTTCGTGCAGCATCAGCTTGACCCACAACTCGCTGGTCTGGTGCTGGATGATGAACAGCATCTCGTTGTGGTTGGGCGAGAGCGGGTGCTGGGCCGACAGGATCTGGCCGAGGCCGAGGTAGTCGCCGTAGCTCATCGACTCCTTGAAGTCCATCTTCGCGCCGTGCCACTCGGCGCCCTTGTTTTGTTGGTCGCTCATCCTGGCCTCAGGTCACGTTGCTGCGCGCGGCAGCGACATCGTAGTCTTCGCGGTCGAGGATGTCCTTGAGGATCGCGACCGCATCCCAGACGTCGGCGAAACCCGTGTACAGGGGCGTGAAGCCGAAGCGCATGATCTCCGGCTCGCGGTAGTCGCCGATCACGCCGCGCGCAATCAGGGCCGCCATCACCGCATAGCCGTGCGGATGGGTGAAGCTGACCTGGCTGCCGCGGCGCGCATGCTCGCGCGGCGTCACCAGGCCGAGCGGGTGGCCTGCACAGAGCGATTCGACCAGCTCGATGAAGAGGTCGGTCAGCGCCAGCGACTTCGCGCGGATCGCCTCCATGCTCGTTTCCTCGAACACCTCGAGACCGCATTCGACCAGCGCCAGCGAGACCACCGGCTGGGTGCCGCACAGCGCGCGGCCGATGCCGTCGCAGGGAGCGAAGCCGTGCGCCATCGCGAAGGGTTTGGCGTGGCTCCACCAGCCGGTCAGCGGGTGATTAAACTGCGCCTGGTGGCGCTCGGGTACCCAGATGAAGGCCGGGGCGCCGGGACCGGCGTTCAGGTATTTATAGGTGCAGCCGACCGCGAAGTCGGCCTCGGCGGCGCGCAGGTCGACCGGCACCGCGCCGGCCGAGTGGGCCAGGTCCCAGACGATCAGCGCGCCGTTCTGGTGGGCGTGCCGGGTCAGGGCCGCCATGTCGTGCTGGTAGCCGGTGCGGTAGTTGACGTGGGTGAGCATGACGACCGCGCAGTCGGCGTCGATTGCGGCCGGTAGTTCCTCGACGGAGTCGACCAGGCGTACGCTGTAGCCGCGATCGAGCCAGCCGGCCAGGCCCTCGGCCATATAGATATCGGTCGGGAAGTTGCTGCGCTCGGTGACGATGACCCGGCGGGCCGCGTTCGGCCCCTCGGCCTGGATGCGGATGGCGGCGGCCAGGGCCTTGAACAGGTTGAGCGAGGTGGTGTCGGTCACCGCGACTTCGCCGCTGCCGGCGCCGATCAGGGGCGCCAGGCGGTCGCCCAGGCGCTTCGGCATGTCGAACCAGCCGGCCGTGTTCCAGCTGCGGATCAGGTCGTTGCCCCATTCCTGGGCGACCACCTCGTGAGCGCGGGCCAGGGCCGCGCGCGGGCGGGCGCCGAGCGAATTGCCGTCCAGGTAGATGACGCCTTGCGGCAGGTCGAAGCGCTCGCGCAGGGGCGCCAGCGGGTCTTGCGCATCGCGCGCGAGGCAATCGGCGCGGGTGATCGGGGTTGCGGTCATGGGTAGCGTGTCCGGTAGGGAGTCTCGTCGGGCGGCAGTGTAGCAAGAAAAGGGCGCCTGGAGATGGCCGGTCGATGACGCTTTGACATTCTTTTCGCTCGCTTCGCCCGGCGCGGCGCTGTGTTTGAACTTTTTTTAAATTTTTTTGGCAACAACCCTAAAGTTCCCGGAAGTGCCGCCGTAAAGGGTACAGAAGGCGCGGTTTCGGGTGGCTAAAAAATATTTCAAAAATATTTTTCAAAAACCCTAAAGTTCCCGCCGGCGTTGCCGTTAAAGGTGCAGAAGGGCAGGAAGCAGGCTTGAAAAATAGTTCAAACCAGCCCTCAAGTTCCGGTTTTGGTTGACGTAAACCAACACAAAGCAACAAACGAGCAAGTCGCCGGACATCATCCGGACAGCAAAAACGGCCCGCTCGACAACATCGAAATCGCCTCCTTGTCATAGGAGCGCATCCCCCATCCGCAAGGGTTTGTCAGACAAACTCCTATAGCGGTCTTCGCTCGTTCCTGACTCAAAATACAGGGTTCATCCGATTCCGCAAAAGTTTCCACACAGTCAGAATCTATCTCACTGGCAACACACACAGCGCCAGGAACAACGATACGACGGAGAATGGAAATGACTGCAAACGACATGATGGCTGAAATCCGGGACGCTAACCTGAGCTACCTGATGCTGGCCCAGCAGATGATCCGCAGCGACAAAGTCACCGCCATCTTCCGTCTCGGCATCTCGGCCGACATCGCCGACCTGATTGAAGGCATGAGCAATGCCCAGATCCTGAAGCTTGCCGGCGGCAACATGATGCTGGCCCGCTTCCGCTTCGACGACACCGCCATCCTGTCGATGCTCACCAGCCACACCAAAGACCGCGCCCTGGCGCAGTCGCACGCCGCCATCCTGATGGCCGGCCAGCCTGCCGAAGAAATCGCGTAAGAACCACGCTGGCGACCCTGCCGCTGGCCGGCGGGTTGGAAATTCCCGCTGAGCTCCGGACTATGGTGTAGGATGGCCGCAGACTGAAGCCGGAGTAGTGGGATGAGCAAGAAAAGCGTCGTATCCGAAGCGCAGGAAATCCAGCTTGCGATCGAACTGATCAACCTGGGAGCGCGCCTGCAGCTCCTCGAGAGCGAAGTCTCGCTGTCGCGCGAGCGCCTGATCAAGCTGTACAAGGAACTGAAAGGCGTGTCGCCCCCCAAGGGCATGCTGCCGTTTTCGACCGACTGGTTCCTGACCTGGCAGCCGAACATCCATTCCTCGCTGTTCATCAACATCTATCATTTCCTGGTCGAACACGCCGGCGCCTCCGGTGTCCAGGCGGTGATGAAAGCCTACAAGCTCTACCTCGAACAGATGCCGGCCGCGCCCGGCGAAGAACCGCTGCTCTCGCTCACGCGCGCCTGGACCCTGGTGCGTTTCTTCCAGAGCAATATGCTGGCGCTGGTCCCTTGCGGCAAGTGCAAGGGCAAATTCGTCGTCAACGCGCTCGACCTCAACAGCGATTACCTGTGCGGCCTGTGCCACATGCCTTCGCGCGCCGGCAAGACGCGCAAGGCGAAAGACGCAGCCAATGCCCAGGCCGAAGCCGACGCCGCCGCAGCCAGGGCGGAAGCGGGCGGCGATGCCGCATCCGGCACCTGAGTTTTCCAGCGATGCACCTGAAGCAGCCATGAAGGGCGGCCGCCTGCTGCGCGTGCCCTCTCTGCGCGCACTGCTGTGCCAGCTCGCCGCCTTCCCGCTGACCCTGGCCGCCGTCTGGCTGCTGGCGCGCGCCGGCGCCAGCCCCTCCTACCTGCATGCCGCCCTGCTGCAGGGCGTTTTCGCCGCGCTGCTGACCTGGCGCTGGCGCCTCGCCCCCTGGTGGATCGCCATCGGCCTGCTGTTCCCGCTCGCGCTATACGGCGCCAGCGGCCTTGACGTGCCGCCGAGCCTCTTCCTCGGCATCTTCCTGTTCATGCTGGTGCTGTACTGGTCGACCTTCCGCACCCAGGTGCCGTATTACCCGTCCGGCAAGACCGCCTGGGCCGTGGTGGCCGGGCAGCTTCCCGAGGGCAGGGCGCTCAAGGTCATCGATATCGGCAGCGGCCTCGGCGGCCTGGTGCTCGACCTGGCGCGGCGCCGTCCGGATGCCGAGGTGACCGGGATCGAGCTGGCGCCGCTGCCCTGGCTGGCCAGCTGGCTGCGCGCCCGTTTCTCGCGCAGCCGCGCCCGTTTCATCCTCGGCGACTATGAAAAGCTTGATTTCGCCGGCTTCGACGCCGTCTTCGCCTACCTGTCGCCGGCCGCGATGACCGCCCTGTGGCACAAGGCGCAACGCGAGATGCGTCCGGGCAGCATCTTGATGAGCTACGAGTTCGCGATCGACGGCCATCCCCCGACCTTATCTCTCTATCTACAAGATACGGGTCGAACTCTGTATATATGGCACTTTTAGGAGACAATCCGGGCCTTTTTACTTGCCCAGAGGCTATTCTCCAGCTATTGTTCCAGCTGCAGTAGTTCCGTGAATAAATATTTTCTCTGAGACATTCTGTCTCGGATTCCACGTTCGCCAAGCCACCCCCGGCCCCTTCTGGAGCAGCTTTTGTTAGTCATTATCGGTTACGTCATCGTTTGCGCCTCGGTGTTCGGCGGCTTCATCCTGGCCGGCGGCCATGCAGCCATCCTGTTCCAGCCGATCGAGCTCTTGATGATCGGTGGTGCGGCCGTCGGCGCATTCTTCGTCGGCAACAACAACAAGTCGATCAAGGCGACGATGAAGGCGCTGCCGACCGTCTTCAAGGGTTCGCAGTACACGCGCGAGATGTACATGGAGCTGATGTCGCTGCTGTTCGACGTGCTCTCGAAGGTGCGCAAGGAAGGCCTGATGTCGATCGAAGGCGACATCGAGGCGCCGGAAGCGAGCCCGCTGTTTTCCAAGTACCCGCTGGTGCTGGCGGACCACCACATCATCGAATTCATGGCCGACTACCTGCGCCTTATGGTCTCGGGCAACATGGACGCCTTCCAGATCGAGAACCTGATGGACAACGAGATCGAAACCCACCACCATGAAGGCGCGGTGCCGGCCCACGTCATCGCCAAGCTGGGCGACGGCCTGCCGGCCTTCGGTATCGTCGCCGCGGTCATGGGCGTGGTGCACACGATGGAATCGGTGGGCATTCCACCGGCCGAACTCGGCATCCTGATCGCCAAGGCGCTGGTCGGCACCTTCCTCGGCATTTTGCTCGCCTATGGCTTCGTGGCGCCGCTGGCCAGCCTGCTCGAGCAGAAACTGGACGAATCGTCGAAGATGTTCCAGTGCGTGAAGGTCACGCTGCTCGCCAGCCTGAACGGCTACGCGCCGGCGCTGGCAGTCGAATTCGGCCGCAAGGTGCTGTACTCGACCGAGCGCCCGTCCTTCGCCGAGCTGGAAGAGCACATCAAGAAATCGAAGAGCAAGTAAGCTTCGCCGCCATTTAACCTGACCACAGTACGGAACCTGCATGGCTGACGAAGGAATGCGCCCGATTATCGTCAAGCGGATCAAGAAGACCGCTGGCGGGCACCATGGCGGCGCCTGGAAGATTGCCTACGCCGACTTCGTGACGGCGATGATGGCCTTCTTCCTCCTGATGTGGCTGCTCGGCTCGACCTCCAAGGGCGACCTCGAGGGCATCGCGGAACACTTCAAGAACCCGCTGAAGGTCGCGATGGAAGGCGGCTCGGGCTCGGGCGACAGTTCCTCCGTCATCAAGGGCGGCGGCACCGACCTGACGCGCCGCAACGGCCAGGTCAACAAGGGCGATACCGAAACCAACCGCAAGACCTACGACCTGAACGCTGCCAAGGAAGCCCTCGAGCGCGCCGAAGGCGAGCGCCTGAAAACCCTGAAGGCCAAGATCGAGGCGGTCATCGAGGCCAATCCGACGCTCAAGAAATACCAGAACCAGCTGCTGCTCGACATCACCAGCGAAGGCCTGCGCATCCAGATCGTGGACGAGCAGAACCGCCCGATGTTCGCGCTGGCCAAGGCGACCCTGCAGCCCTACACCAGCGAGATCCTGAACGTGCTCGGTTTTGTCCTGAACGACGTGCCGAACCGGATCGGCCTGTCCGGCCACACCGATTCGACCCCGTACTTCAGCGACGCCGGCTACAGCAACTGGGAACTGTCGGCCGACCGCGCCAACGCCTCGCGCCGCGCGCTGGTCGTTGGCGGCCTGTCTGACGAGAAGATCCTGCGCGTGGTGGGCCTGGCCGCGGCGGCGCCGCTCGACCGCGCCGACCCGTTCAACCCGATCAACCGCCGTATCAGCATCATCGTGATGAACAAGCGCACCGAGGACGCCGTCATGCGGGACGCGGCCACCCTCGACGTGCCGGCCAATGACAGCACGGCCGCCGCACAGGCCGTGACAGCCGCCGTACCGTCACCGGCCGGCACGGCAAAGTAAAGCGCGGGACAGAATCGAGGACCATGATGGCTAGAAAAAAAATTTTGGGATCGCACGTGAAGCGCCTGCTGTCGGGCGTCTCCACGCATGGCCGGCGCCACCTCAGCGAAGTCGAGACCGACCTGCTGCAGACCGGATTGCTGCTCGAGGAAGCGGTCGAGAAGCTGACCACCAGCTTCATCGCGATCCACAGCACGGTCGGCGCGCGCCAGGAAGCGATCGACCGCCTGCTTGCCGGCGGCACCCCGACCCCGGAAGACAGCGCCAAGCTGGCGGCGATGTCGGGCGACATCGGCACCCACGTGAACACGGCGATCACCAGCATGCAGTTCCAGGACATGACGAGCCAGCTGATCGACCGGACCCTGAAACGCGTGACGGGCCTGCGCGAATTCCTCGGCACGCTCGACGAACACGGTTCGACGATCCGTCCGGAGACGGGCAGCGACGAAATCGTCGAGCGCCTCGGCAAGGTCAGCATGGCGCTGGCGGTCCAGTCGCTGGAACTGCGCAGCGTCTTGCGCAAGTCGGTCGAACAACAGCATCTCGAAAGCGGCGACATCGAACTGTTCTGACCGCGTTCAGTCGGTTCGGCGCCCCCCAACACTACGAAAAAACAGCAGGAGCACAACATGGCTAAAACAATTCTCGCAGTCGACGATTCGAGCTCGCTGCGCCAGATGGTGGCCTTCAGCCTGAAGGCGGCCGGCTACCAGGTGGTCGAAGCGGTCGATGGCCAGGATGGCCTGGACAAGGCCAAGAACCAGGTCGTCGACCTGGTCCTGACCGACCAGAACATGCCGCGCATGGACGGCCTGTCGCTGATCAAGCACCTGCGCGGCCTGCCCGAGTACCAGAAGGTACCGATCCTGATGCTGACCACCGAATCGTCGGACGAAATGAAGTCGAAAGGCCGCGCGGCCGGTGCGAACGGCTGGCTGGTCAAGCCCTTCGATCCCCAGCGCCTGATCGAAGTCGTCAAAAAAGTAATCGGCTAACGCAATGACGCAGCGCCGAATGCACGGGCTTGGATTTATCCGCAGGGTTTCAGCATGACGATCGACATCAGCCAGTTTTACCAGGTCTTTTTCGACGAGGCCGAAGAGCTGCTCGCCGAAATGGAGCGGCTGCTGCTCGCCGTCGACGTGGCCGCGCCCGACGCGGAAGACCTGAACGCGATCTTCCGCACCGCGCACTCGGTCAAGGGCGGCGCCTCGACCTTCGGCATCACCGACATGAGCGAAGTCACGCACGTGCTCGAGTCGCTGCTGGACCGCATCCGCAAGGGAGAGATGGCGCTCACCTCGCAGCACGTGGACGCCTTCCTGGCCGCCAAGGACACGCTCAAGATGCAGCTCGACGGCCACCGCAACGGTTCGCCCGTCGACCAGGACAGCGTGGCCAACGTGCGCATGGTGCTGCACGACCTGTCCGAAGGCCTGGTGCCCGCGGCCAGCGTGGTCGTGCCCTCCTTTTTGCATGCCGAGCCGAAGGCCCAGGCGCAGGCAGGCGAGGGCGCGCGCCGCTACAAGATCGAACTGCCCGGCGTGCCCCAGCGCGACGTCAACGCGCTGGTCGAGGAGCTGGGCCTGATGGGACGCGTGTCGGTCACGCCGCTCGAAGGCGGGCGCAGCGCGCTCGTCATCACCACCCACGAGAGCCTGGAAGACATCGTCGCGATCTGCTCCTTCGTGCTCGATCCTGACGAACTGAAGATCTTCGAGGCGCCGCCGCTCACGGCGGAACAGCGCGCGATCGAGGCCGCCGAGCGCGCCCGCATCGAGGACGACCAGGGCTACGGCTTCTTCGATCCGGTCGACGAGGAGCCGGCGCCCGCCGCCGAGCTGTCCGACGACGAGCGCGGCTACGGTTTCTTCCAGCCGATCGAGCAGATCCGCGCCCTGGCCGGCGTCGAGCCGGCGGCGCCGAACGGCGCTGTCGCACCGGCGGCCAGCAACGTCATCGAGATCGCCGAGAAAAAGGCAGTGAAGAAGGACGAGAAGGGCGCCGAGTCCTCGTCGATCCGCGTCTCGGTCGAAAAGGTTGACCAGCTCATCAACCTGATCGGCGAGCTGGTGATCACCCAGGCGATGATCGAGCAGCGTTCCAGCGGGCTCGACCCGATGCTGCACGAACGCCTGCTGTCCTCGGTCGGCCAGCTCACGCGTAACACGCGCGAACTGCAGGAAGCGGTGATGTCGATCCGCATGATGCCGATGGACTTCGTCTTCTCGCGCTTCCCGCGCATGGTGCGCGACCTGGCCGGCAAGCTCGGCAAGAAGGTCGACTTCATCACCCACGGCGCCGCCACCGAACTGGACAAGGGCCTGATCGAGCGCATCGTCGACCCGCTGACCCACCTGGTGAGGAACAGCATCGACCACGGCATCGAAATGCCGGAAACGCGCCGCGCCGCCGGCAAGTCGGACGCCGGGCGCCTGTTCCTGTCGGCCGGCCACCAGGGCGGCAACATCGTCATCGAGGTAGCCGACGACGGCGCCGGCCTGAACCGCGAGCGCATCCTGGCGAAAGCGGCGCAGAACGGGCTGGCCGTGTCCGACAACATGACGGACGCCGAAGTCTGGCAGCTGATCTTCGCGCCGGGCTTTTCGACGGCCGACGTGGTCACCGACGTGTCGGGCCGCGGCGTCGGCATGGATGTTGTCAAACGTAATATCACTTCCATGGGCGGCTCGGTCGACATCCGCTCCGCCCGTGGTTTCGGCACCACGATTTCGATCTCTTTACCGCTGACACTCGCCATTTTGGACGGGATGACTATACGTTGCGGTGAGGAAATCTATATCCTTCCATTAGGCTATGTCGTCGAGTCGCTGCAGCCGCGGCGCGAAGACATCCGCGACATCGCCGGCCGCGGCCAGGTGCTGAAGGTGCGCGGCGAATACCTGCCGCTGATTGCCCTGCATGGCGTGTTCGGGATTGCCGCCCGCGTGCAGGACCCGGCCGACGGCATCGTCGTCATCCTCGAGTCCGAGGGCAAGCGCGCCGCCCTGCTGATCGACGACCTGGTCGGCCAGCAGCACGTGGTCGTGAAGAACCTGGAGGCCAACTACCGCAAGGTAGCCGGCATTTCCGGGGCGACGATCCTGGGCGACGGCGGCGTGTCGCTGATTCTCGACGTGGCGGCGCTGGTGCGCTCGTCGCGCCAGGTGGCCGACGAAGCGGCTGCCTGATATCTAACTGAAAACGAGGAAATTCCCATGTCCATGACCCCAACCATCTCCCATGCCAACGACGGCGCCGGCAGCGAATACCTTGCCTTCACGCTGGGCTCGGAAGAATACGGCATCGACATCCTGAAGGTGCAGGAAATCCGCGGCTACGAAGCCGTGACCCGCATCGCCAACGCGCCCGAATTCATCAAGGGCGTGATCAACCTGCGCGGCATCATCATCCCGGTGGTGGACATGCGCATCAAGTTCAAGCTCGGCACGCCGACCTACGACCAGTTCACGGTCGTCATCATCCTGAACATCGCCGGCCGCGTGATGGGCATGGTGGTCGACAGCGTCTCCGACGTCACCACGCTCACGCCGGACCAGGTCAAGCCTGCGCCGGACATGGGCACGGCCTTCAGCTCGGACTACCTGATCGGCCTCGGCACGGTCGACGAGCGCATGCTGATCCTGGTCGACATCGACCGCCTGATGTCGTCGGCCGAAATGGGTCTGATCGATAATAAACTGGCAGCCTGAGGAAAGCCCGATAAACCTACTGCGCGTCGGATTTTTGCCCTGCGATGCTCGCTGTACCAGAGTACAGCTGCGCTTCTCGGACAAAACTCCTTCCGCTCGCTACGGTTTCTCGAGCTTTCGAGACAGCACGGCGCAAAACAAATGCCATTCCACTGGTAGAAACGAAGGCAGGCAACGTGCCGTTACAGAAATCCGATACGGTCAAGGAATTTGACTTCAAGCGCGCCGACTTCGAGCGCGTGCGCGCCCTGATCTACAGCCGCGCCGGCATCTCGCTGGCCGACAGCAAGCAGGAAATGGTCTACAGCCGCCTGGCGCGGCGCCTGCGCGCGACCGGCATCCAGTCCTTCGCCAAATACCTCGACGACCTGGAAGCAGGGCGCATGAAGGAGGAGTGGGAGTCGTTCACGAACGCGCTGACGACCAACCTGACGTCCTTCTTCCGCGAAGCCCATCATTTCCCGCTGCTGGCGGAGCACGTGCAGGCGCTGCGCGCCCGTGACAATGCGCCTTTGACCATCTGGTGCTCGGCCAGTTCGACCGGCGAAGAACCGTACTCGATCGCCATGACCCTGTGCGAGGCCTTCAATACCTTGACCCCGCCGGTGCAGGTCATCGCGACCGACATCGACACCAATGTGCTGGCCACCGCCAGCGAAGGCGTGTACGGGATCGAGCGCGTGGAAAAGATGTCGCAGGAGCGCCTCAAGCGCTTCTTCCTGCGCGGCAAGGGACGCCACGAAGGCATGGTGCGGGTGCGCCCGGAATTGCGCCAGCTGGTGACCTTCCGCCAGCTCAACCTGCTGGACGACAGCTGGGCGCTGGGCGGACAGCATGGCGGGCAATTCGACGCCATCTTCTGCCGCAACGTGATGATTTATTTTGACAAGGAAACGCAGCGCAAGATCCTGTCGCGCTTCGTGCCCCTGATGAAGCCGCACGCGCTGCTGTTCGCCGGTCATTCCGAAAACTTCCTGTACGTATCCAACTCGCTGCGCCTGCGCGGCAAGACCGTCTACGAACTGAATGACCGTCGCGCTTAAGCAGGATTTGACATGCACACCAACAACCAGTTCGCCACCAACGTCTACTACGACCGCACCTTCGACTGCGACGCGGCGAAGATCCTGCCGGGCGAGTACTACTACACCGGCAAGAACATGCTGATCGTGACCGTGCTCGGTTCCTGCGTGTCGGCCTGCATCCGCGACCGCGTGATGGGCCTGGGCGGCATGAACCACTTCATGTTGCCCGACGGCGGCGGCGACGCCGGCAGCCCGGTGTCGGCCTCGATGCGCTACGGCACCTACGCGATGGAAGTCCTGATCAACGACCTGCTGAAGGCGGGCGCGCGCCGCGAGCACCTGGAAGCCAAGGTGTTCGGCGGCGGCGCCGTGCTGCGCGGCTTCACGGCGATGAACGTAGGTGAGCGCAACGCCGCCTTCGTGATGAATTTCCTGAAGACCGAACGCATCCCGGTGCTGGCCGAAGACCTGAACGACATCCACCCGCGCAAGGTGTATTTCTTCCCGCGCACGGGCAAGGTGCTGGTCAAGAAACTGATGCAAACCCGGAACGATACCCTCGCCAAGCGCGAACTCGACTACGCCAAGCGCCTCAAGGTCGAGCCGGTGGGCGGCGAGATTGACCTGTTCTGAAGGGATAGAGAATGAAAACGAAGGTCCTGATCGTCGACGACTCGGCCCTGATCCGCAGCGTGATGAGCGAAATCGTGAATTCGCAGCCCGACATGGAAGTGGTCGCCACGGCGCCCGATCCGCTCGTCGCGCGCGAACTGATCAAGAAACACAATCCCGACGTGCTGACGCTCGACGTCGAGATGCCGAAGATGGACGGGCTCGACTTCCTGGAAAAGCTGATGCGCCTGCGCCCGATGCCGGTGCTGATGGTGTCGAGCCTGACCGAGCGCGGCTCGGAAATCACGATGCGCGCGCTGGAACTGGGCGCGGTCGACTTCGTGACCAAGCCCAAGCTCTCGATCCAGGCCGGCATGCGCGAGTACACCGAGCTCATCGCCGACAAGATCCGCGCCGCCGCCCGTGCGCGCGTGAAACGTGTCAGCGCGAGCGCGGCGCCGACGACCAGCCTGCCGCAACTGCGCAGCCCGCTCACCTCGTCGGAAAAACTGATCATCATCGGCGCCTCGACCGGCGGCACCGAGGCAATCCGCGAATTCCTGATGCAGATGCCCTCGGACTGCCCCGGCATCCTGATTGCCCAGCACATGCCGGAAGGTTTCACCAGCTCGTTCGCGAAGCGCCTCGATGCGCTGTGCAAGATCCGCGTGCTGGAAGCGGCCGGCAACGAGCGCGTGCTGCCCGGCCACGCCTACATCGCCCCGGGCCACTCGCACCTGCTGCTGGCGCGTTCCGGCGCCAACTACATGACCAGGATCGAGCAGAGCGAACCGGTCAACCGGCACCGGCCATCGGTCGACGTGCTGTTCCGCTCGGCGGCGATTGCCGCCGGCAAGAACGCGGTCGGCGTCATCCTGACAGGAATGGGAAAAGACGGCGCTGCTGGTATGCTTGAAATGAAAAACGCGGGCGCGCAGAATTTCGCCCAGGACGAGGCGTCCTGCGTCGTGTTCGGCATGCCGCGCGAAGCCATTGCCATCGGTGCCACCCACGAAGTGGCCCCGTTGACCGCGCTGCCGGGCCTGGTGCTCGGCCACATGTCGGCCCACGGCGGCCGAGCGTTGCGCGTTTGATCCGGATCGACTCGCGAGTGTCCCTTTTTGGCCCGTTTTATAGCCGTACAGAAACAAAACTGCTATTCTTGGGTCTGCTCGATGCTGCTGATGCTGCTGATCGCAGCGACTCAAGCCACACTAACCATAGTAAAAGAATCAACGGAGTAATTCATGGCTGATCCAAAGATGCGTTTCCTGGTTGTAGACGATTTCTCGACGATGCGCCGCATCGTCCGGAATCTGTTGAAAGAACTGGGCTACGCCAATGTCGACGAAGCGGAAGACGGCGTGATGGCATTGGCCAAGCTGCGCAGCGAGACCTTCGACTTCGTGGTCTCGGACTGGAACATGCCTAACATGGACGGTCTGACCATGCTGCAGAACATCCGCGCCGATCCCGCGCTGGCCAAGCTGCCGGTGCTGATGGTGACCGCGGAAGCGAAGAAGGAAAACATCATCGCGGCCGCCCAGGCCGGCGCCAGCGGTTACGTGGTCAAGCCGTTCACGGCCGCCACGCTCGACGAAAAGCTGAACAAGATCTTCGAGAAAATGGAAAAGGCGTAATCATGCTCCAGTCCAGCGCCGAGCTTGCGTCGCACGAGGAAGTCCTGAGCCGGGTCGGTCACATGACGCGCACGCTGCACGACAGCCTGCGCGGCCTGGGACTGGACAAGCTGGTCGAGAAGGCGGCAAGCGACATCCCCGATGCGCGCGACCGTCTCGACTACGTGGCGCGGCTGTCCGAACAGGCTGCCCGGCGCGTGCTCGATGCAACGGACGCGGCCAGCCCGCTGCAGGACGCGATCGAGAGCCGCAGCGCCGAGGTGCGCACCCAGTGGCAGGCGCTGCTGGACAGCGATACCACCGGCGACGCGCCCTGGCGTGCACTGGCGGAACGCACCGTGGCTGCCATGCTTGAAACCGAGCGCGCGGCGACCGCCACCCGCGCCGAGCTGATGAACATCATGCTGGCGCAGGACTTCCAGGACCTGACCGGCCAGGTGATCGGCAAGATCACCTCGATCGCCCAGGACCTCGAAAAACAGCTGGTACAGGTACTGATCGATTTCGCCCCGAGCGAAATCCGGCGCGACCTCGACAACGGCCTGCTGAACGGGCCGCAGATCAAGCCCGAGGGCAACGTCGAAGTCGTGGCGAACCAGGGGCAGGTCGACGACCTGCTCGACAGCCTGGGGTTTTAAGGCGCCAAAGCCAGGGCGGCGCCAGGCCGCCATCCGATTTCTTCGCGCGACTTTCCATGCATCACACTAATTACATTGTTCGCGAACCGCTGCTCGATCCTGCGCAGCGGGTCATCGGTTACGAATTGCTGTGGCAGCGGGGCGCCCAGCCCGTCCCCGATGCCGAACTGGAAGCGCTCGTCGGCTTCGTCGCCGAGCACGTCCAGGACGAGGACCACGGCTGGCTGCTGCGCGACAAGCAGCTGTATCTCGACGCCGTGCCGGCCATGCTCTCGACCGACGCGCTGTTCGCGCTGCCGCCCGAACGCACCGTGCTGAGCCTGCAGGCGCGCCACCTGATGGACCCGAATGCCCGCGCCGCCATCCAGGCCGTGCGCACCGGCGGGGTCGGCATCTCGATCCGCGGCCTCGAACCCAAGCACATCACCAAGGCACTGACTCCCTACGCCTCGCACGTCGAGATGCGCTTCGCCGGCATCAACGTCGCCGAGCAGGCGCGCAGCTACGCGGCCGCCAAGCAGTCGGCGCTGCGCATGGTGGGGCGCCCGGTGAGCAACTGGATCGACTACGACGCCTGCGCCACGCTCGGCCTCGACGCTTTCGTCGGCAAGCTGCACCTGACCCCGCGCCCCGGCAACCAGGTCAAGGGCCTGAACCCGGCCCAGACCATCATCCTGCAACTGATGCAGATGGTGCAGAACAACGAAGACATCCCCAAGCTTGAAAGCGTGCTCAAGCGCGACCCGGCGCTGACCTACAAGCTGCTGCGCAACATCAACTCGGCCGGCTTCGGCGCCGGCCGCGAAGTGCAGACTATCCGCCAGGCCATCAGCCTGATGGGCTACGCCCCCCTGTACCGCTGGCTGACCCTGCTGCTGGCCGGCGCCAGCGAGAGCGGCTACTCGCCGGTGCTGATGGAAACGGCCGTCGTGCGCGGCCGCCTCACCGAACTGCTGGGCCTGCATACGCTGCCGAAGGGGGAGGGCGAGAACCTGTTCGTCGCCGGCATGTTCTCCCTGCTCGACCGCCTGCTCGGGCTGCCGATGCAGCAGGTGCTGGAAACGATCCCGCTGCCGCCCGAAGTCGTGCGCGCGCTGATGCGTCGCGAAGGCATGTACGGGCCTTACCTGGCCCTGGCCGAAGCCTGCGAGCTCAGCTCGAACCTGGTCGGTTCGCTGGCCGGCTCGCTCGACATCAGCCCGTTCGAGGTCAACAAGGCGCACCTGTCGGCGCTGGCGTGGGCGCAGGCGGTGACGCAGTAAGCAAGGTCAACCCACCTGCTCAGCGATGCCGGTGATTGTCCAATCACCGGCTCTCCACACCCTATTCTGAACCTTCCTTTTGCCAGGATGCGCTGGCACGCACGCATGTTTGCCGGCGCTGGCATGACCGGCGCAGGCGATTGCTTGCAAGACTGCTATCGGACGTTGTAAATCGGCGACCATCTATTGCCTGTCCTGCTACAGTATGTCGATTTTTCATTCCTCAGCCGATTTTTAACGTTTCGTAGGAGTTATCCTACGGAAACATGTTGCGTGGTGCGCCCGGGAGAGGCGTTACACGTCATGACCCATCCACAGCGGCTCTGTACATCATGAAAATTTCGAACTTAAAAATCGGCACCCGGCTGACCGGCGCATTCGCCCTGATCCTTTTGTTGCTTGGCATCGTGCTTGCCAGTGCGCTATGGCAGCTCCAACGAATCGACGTCGCGAAATCGACGATGGTGGAAGCGCACCATAAGGCCAAACTGGCCGCCGCCTGGCGCGAGGGCGTGGCCACGAACAGCGTGCGCACCCTGGAAAAGGCACGCAGTACCGATCCGGTGGAGGAGCAGGCGATCGACGCCGAGATGAAGGAGGTCAGCGCGCAGGTCAATAAAGTGCAGAAGGAACTCGAAGGGCTGGTGTCGAGCGAAAAAGGTAAAGCCAACCTCAAGGCAGTGGCAGAGCAGCGCACGATCTATACGGCTGTTCGTAACGACACCTTCAAACGCAAGGCGGACGAGGGCGTCAGCCCGGCATTCAAGGCGGCTGTGACCGACAAGATGGTCCCTGAAATGAAGAAGTACCTTGCCAAGGTCGACGATGTCGCTGCTTTCCAGGACACGCTTTTCGAAGACGCCAATCGCAACATCGACGAGGTCTATGCTGACTCCAAGAAGTTCCTGATCGCCCTCGGAGTCATTGCCCTGGCATGCGGAGTCGCCCTCGGCGTGACGCTTACCCGCAGCATCACGCGACCCCTTGCGCGCGCCGTCGGTCTCGCCCAGCAGGTGGCCTCCGGCGACCTGACGGCGGATATCCGGGTGACGTCCAAAGACGAAGTCGGCGTCCTTCTGTCCGCGCTCAAGGAGATGAACGGCAGCCTGTTTGCAACGGTCGCGGAGGTGCGCTCCGGTACGGATACCATCGTCACTGCTTCTCAACAGATTGCCGCCGGCAATCTCGATCTGTCTTCACGTACTGAACAGCAGGCAGGTTCGCTCGAAGAAACTGCTTCATCGATGGAAGAGCTGACCGGAACCGTGCGCCAGAATGCCGATAATGCACGCCAGGCAAATACCCTGGCACAAAATGCCTCGAGCATCGCAACGCGCGGCGGAGAGGTGGTGTCGCAGGTTGTCCAGACGATGGCGTCGATTAACGAGTCCTCCAAAAAGATCGCCGACATTATCGCCGTCATCGACGGGATTGCCTTCCAGACGAACATCCTGGCGCTGAACGCCGCTGTCGAAGCGGCACGCGCCGGTGAACAGGGGCGCGGCTTTGCCGTCGTCGCGTCGGAGGTGAGGAATTTGGCACAGCGCTCGGCGGCTGCAGCAAAAGAGATTCGCACGCTGATCAGCGACTCGGTGGAGAAGGTCGATGTCGGCGGTACACTCGTGCAGGAAGCGGGCAAAACGATGCAGGAGATCGTCCACGGGATTACGCGCGTGACCGATATCATGTCCGAAATCGCAAGCGCGAGTGTCGAACAGACGCTGGGGATCGAGCAGGTCAATTCCGCGATCACGCAGATGGACGCAGTGACGCAACAGAATGCCGCATTGGTCGAGGAAGCGGCGGCTGCTGCAAGCTCGCTCGAAGACCAGGCAGCATCGTTGGCGCAACTGGTCAGCACTTTCAAGCTTGAGAGCGATGGCGTCAGTGGCAAGCGCATGGCTGCGCCTGCACTCGGCACGGCATCGACGCCGGCTGCCTCGCGTCGACTGGCACTGCAATAAGGGTTCGGCCGGCACCTGCCGGCGTGAACGGTCCAAGGGACGAACGCTCCGTTCGTCAGTATCCCTGGTCAGGACCGATACGCGCCCCAGCGGTGCCCGGAGCCAGGCACGCGCAGTTGGCGAAACCAAAGGGGGAGGCTATGGCGGGTCCGTCTAGCGGACCCGCCGGCCCCAAGCTTACTTGCCGATCACAACCGGCTCGTCGAAGCCCAGCGCCTTCATCCGCGGCAGCTGCGTCTTGCCATCGCCCACCACCAGCCACACCATCTTCGACGGATCGAGGTACTTGGTCGACAGGGCTTGGATTTGCGGCAGGGTCATCGCCTTGACGATCTGTTCGCGCTCCTTGACGTAGTCCGGGCGCCAGCCGTACTTGCTGATGTTGTCGAGCATGCCCAGCTTGGCCGAGGCCGTCTCGAAGGCGCGCGCGTTGCTCTTGACGAGGAAGTTTTTCGTCGTCTCCAGGTCGGCCGCCGTGTAGGTCGCCGGGTAGTCCTGCAGGATCTGTTTCACCAGCTGGGTCGACTCGAGGGTGACGTTGCTGCGCACGCCGCTGGCGACGACGAAGGGGCCGGCGCTCTTGCTTCCGGAGAAGTTCGAGTTGATGCCGTAGGTGTAGCCCTTGCCTTCACGCAGCTGCTGGGTCAGGCGCGACGCGAAGCCGCCGCCGCCCAGGATGTAGTTCATGACAGTCGCCGGGTAATAGTCCGGGTCGGTGACGGCCAATGCGCGGTAGCCCACGTGCAGCACCGACTGCTTCGCGTCCGGCACGTCGACGAAATAGACTTTGGCAGGCGTCGGGCCGGCTGCGTTGGACGCTGCCGGCAGCTTGACCGGCTTGGCCTTCCACTCGCGGTTGAGCTGGGCGAGCGAACGCGTAATGTCGGGCTTCGGCAGGGCGCCGACCACGTGCATGCGCGCGACCGAGGGCGAGAGGTTGGCGCGGTAGTAGTCCTTCAGGTCGTCGATCGTGATCGCGTTCACGGTCTCGGCAGTGCCGAGGATGTTGCGCGAGCGGATGTCGTCCTTGCCGTAGATGAGCTTGGCGAAGTTGATGCTGGCCAGCGCGTTCGGGTCGGCTTCCTGCTGGCGGATCTGGCTCAGCACGCTCTGCTTGATCAGCGCGAATTCCTTCTCGTCCCAGCGCGGCTGCAGCAGGATTTCCCGGACCAGGGCCAGGGTGGCGTCATAGTTGCGGGCGAGGGTGGTGACGCTGATGCGCACGTCCTCGGTACGCGCCGACATGTTGATCGTCGCGCCCAGCTGCTGGATCGCCTCTTCCAGTTCCTGCGGGGTCTTGTTGGCGGTGCCCTGGGTCATCAGGCGCGCCATCAGGTTGGCGACGCCCACCTTGTCGAGCCGGTCGAGCAGCAGGCCGCCGTCGATGGCGATATCGAACTGGACCAGCGGCACTTCCTTGTTCTCGATGCCGACCACGCGCATGCCGTTCGACAGCTTCGTATCCCAGACCTGCGGCACCTTGACCGCAGGCGACGGGCCGTATGGCGGCTCCTTGCTGCGGTCGAACGAGGACGGGGTCTTCGTGTAGCTCGCGTTCTGGCTCGGATCGACCGCGTTTTCCGCGCCTTGCACGACCTTCTCTTCGACAACCTCGGCCTTGGCCGAGCCGCTCAGGGCCAGCGCCAGCTTGCCTTTCGGGACGAAACTGGTCGCCACATACGGCTTGTTCTTGATATAGGTGTCGTACACGCGGCGCACGTCGGCCGTCGTCACCGCCAGCGTCTTCTTGACGCCTTCTGCGACGTAGCCCGGATTGCCGGTCAGGTAGTTGTATTCGGCCAGCAGCGCCGACTTGCCGAGCACGCTGGAGACCGAGTTGTAGAAACGGGTCTCGAGGCCGGCCTTGATCCGGTTCAGGTCCTTCTCGGAAATGCCTTCCTTTTCGAACTTGGCGAAGGCCTGGTCGACCGAGGCGGCGACCTCGTCGAGCGGCTTGCCTTCGAAGGCGCGGATGCGCATGCGGAACTGGCCGGCCAGCTCGGAGGTGAAGTTGACCATCTGGACGTTCGGCGCCAGCTTGTCCTCTTCCACCAGCACCTGGTAGAAGGGCGCGCGCTTGGTCTGGGACAGGTATTCGGCCAGCACTTCCAGCGCATAGGCGTCGTCGTGCAGGTCCGCGACGGTCGGCCAGGTCATGGTCAGTTCGGGCAGCTTGGCGAAATTGTCTTCGTGGGCCAGCTTGACCGTCTGTTTCACGACGCCCGGACGCTTGGCCATCGGCTTGATCGTGTCACCGCGCTTGATCTCGGAGAAATACTTCTCGACCCACTTGCGCGCCTGCACCGGATCGAAATCGCCGGCCAGTACCAGGGTGACGTTGTTCGGCACGTACCACAGGCGGAAGAATTCCTTCACGTCGTCCAGGGTCGCGTTCTGCAGGTCGTCGAGCGAACCGATGACTTGCCAGTTGTACGGGTGATCCGTTGGGTACAGGGCCTTGTTGATGACGTAGGAGGTGTGGCCGTAGGGCGCGTTGTCCACGCCCTGGCGTTTCTCGTTCTTGACGACCTGTTTTTCCTTGGCCAGCACCGGATCGGTGACCGTGTTGATGAACCAGCCGAGCTTGTCGGCTTCGGCCCAGATCATCTTCTCGAGCGCGTCTTTCGGGACCGTCTGCAGGTAATTGGTGCGGTCCTGCGAGGTCGAGCCGTTGGCGCCGGAGCCCCCGATACGCGCCGTCATCTTGTCGAGGCCGCCCTTGCCCAGGTTCTCGGACTCCAGGAACAGCAGGTGCTCGAACAGGTGGGCGAAACCGGTGCGGCCGGACTTTTCACGGGACGACCCCACGTGGGCGGTCAGGTTGACGGCGACGACCGGATCGGAGCGGTCGATGTGGAAAATGACGTCCATGCCGTTCGGCAGCGTGAACTTCTGGAAGTCCACTTTCAATGCCGTTTTCGACGCAGCCGGTTTGGGTGTCGCGGAATAGGCCGGCACTGCGGCGGTCGACGCGAGGCACGCGGCCAGCAAGAGGGACGGGGGCGAAATCTTCATGCAATCAGATCCTTACAATAGGCCAGCGAGTCTGGGCCGAACGGTCGGTGCGAACCACCTGAGGCTCTGGATAGTATTGCAATTTCCTGATTGCTACAACTTCAGTGTTTCGCCGGCCTTGGCATGGCCGGACCCGGCCCTGCTAGCGCTTGCGGCTGCTCGTCACCAGCCGCTCCAGCGACTGCTGCATCTGCATCTCGATATTGTCGATGCTGCAGCCGATCTGTACCTGCTCGCCCAGCAGGAAGCTGCGGAAAGGGCGCAGGAGGCGGATTTCCAGATCGGCAACGATGGAGAGCGCTGGCCCCAGCTGGAGGCGCACGCTTTTGAGCTTGCGCCCGAGATACAGCTCGGCCGCCTGGTCGGGCGAGGCGCGCAGGCCGACGCCGCCCGTCGAGTAGTCGCACAAGGGCAGTTCGAACTGCTTGTTGAGCAGCGTGAAGGTGGCGGCGTAATTGCCGTTGATGGGGGTGTCGAGGCGCGGTGCGGCGCGCCGGTTCAGGACCAGGCAGGTTTCCGGGAAGACGGCCGGGACCAGGTTCTGCTGGCCGGACAGGGCTGTCCAGTCGCTCTCCAGGTCGAATTGCAGCTTGGCGTTGCCGCCCAGCGCCGCGACGAAGGTCGCGCGGCCGGGGGGAATCCCGAACTCGCCGACGAGGTCGAGCACGAAATGGGGTTCTTCCGGATCGACCGATTCGATGCGCGCCAGCATCGGTTCAGCCTGTCCCTCGGGGTAGATGGTCAGCGGCTCGCCAGACGCGGCCAGTGCAGTGAAGGTTTCGCCGATGTCGTAGGGGTCGCACATGGCGTGCGGCGACAGGTCCGGGCCGATGCGCGCCAGCTGGTCGCTGGGGCGAGGCGAGCCCTTGCGGGGCGGACGGGAAGGGGAATCGGTCACGGCGGCGGTCCTTGCTGGGGAAAGCTGCCCGGCCTGAGCGCCGGGCAGCCGGCAGTATAGCCCGCCGCGCATGCCGTTGCAAAACGTCAAGAACGATTTGCAAAAAGGCAGCAGTTCCCCGGGTCAGATTTCCAGGTTGTCGATCAGGCGGGTGGTGCCGAGCTTGGCCGCTGCGAGCACGACCAGCGGTGCGCCTTCGGCCAGGTCGCCGGCCGAGGGCGGCTGCAGGTCGGCGCGCTTGCGCACCGAGATGTAGTCCGGCTTCCAGCCGCGTGCTGACAGTTGCGCCATCGCCTCGCGCTCGACCGAGAACAGGTCAAGGTGGCCGCCGCGGATCTCGTTCGCGACGAAGTTCAGGCCCTGGTGCAGGGCCGGCGCCTCGGCGCGCTCCTCGGGCGACAGGTACATGTTGCGCGAGGACAGGGCCAGGCCGTCTTCGGCACGGTAGGTTTCGGCGCCGATGATTTCGGTCGGCAGGGCGAACTGGCGCGCCATGTTACGCACGATCATCAACTGCTGGTAATCCTTCTTGCCGAACACGGCCACGCGCGGCTGCACGCAGGAGAAAAGTTTCGTGACGACCGTGCAGACGCCGCCGAAGAAACCCGGGCGGAATTCGCCTTCCAGGGTATTGCCGAGGGCGTCAGGGGGCTGCACGCGGTATTCCTGCGGCTCCGGATACAGGTCCTTCTCGGTCGGCGCGAACAGCACATATACGCCTTCCTTTTCCAGCTTCTCGACGTCGGCCTGGAAGGTGCGCGGGTATTTGTCGAAGTCTTCGTTCGGGCCGAACTGCAGGCGGTTGACGAAGATGGAGGCCACCACCGGGTCGCCGTGCTTGCGCGCCAGGCGCATCAGCGACAGGTGGCCTTCGTGCAGGTTGCCCATCGTCGGCACGAAAGCGGTGCGCAGCTGGCCGCGCATCTGGTCGCGCAGTTCCTCAATGGTCGTAATGATTTTCATGGGTTGGATGCGTAGGTTGGGTGCACATGGCTTGTGCGCCAGCTTATGCCGGCGAGTAAGCCAGTCTTACATAAATCGGCGCGAACGGTTCGGCCTGGGTAATTTCGACCAGGGTTTCCTTGGCCAGCTCGAGCAGGGCGACAAAATGGACGACCACGATCGGCACCGACGCCGAGCCCGCGAACAGCTCGCCGAACTCGACGAAGCGCTGCGATTGCAGGGTGCGCAGGATGGCCGACATGTGCTCGCGCACGGACAGCTCCTGGCGCCCGATGCGGTGGTGCTGGGTCAGCTTGGCGCGCCGGATCACGTCGAGCCAGGCGCGCTGCAGATCGTGCGGGTCGACCTGCGGCAGCACCGGCGTCAGGCTCTGCTCGACCGTGAGCGAGGGACGCTGGAAATCGCGTCCTTCCTGGGGCAGGGCGCCCAGTTGCACGGCGGCCAGCTTGATCTGCTCGTACTCCAGCAGGCGGCGCACCAGTTCGGCCCGCGGGTCGCCGACATCCTCGACCAGGTCGTCCTGCCGCTTGGGAAGCAGCATGCGCGACTTGATCTCGATGAGCATCGCGGCCATCAACAGGTACTCGGCCGCCAGTTCCAGGTTGCTCTTGCGGATCTGCTCGACGTATTCCAGGTATTGCAGGGTCACCTGCGCCATCGGGATGTCGAGGATATTGAAGTTCTGCTTGCGGATCAGGTAGAGCAGCAGGTCGAGCGGCCCTTCGAAGGCGTCGAGGAAGATCTCGAGGGCGTCGGGCGGGATGTACAGGTCGTTGGGCATGCGCAGCAGCGGCTCGCCGTAGAGGCGCGCAGTTGCTTCCACCGTGGCTGCCGCGGCGTCGAGGCCGGAGGGATCGGACGGCAGGGCACCGTCGTCGATCGCACTGGCGGCCGGCCCATCCGGCGCGACCTGTTCCGGCATCATGCCCGTCGGCCTTTAGAACTTGCTCTGGTACGGATAGGCAGCCTGGCGCAGGCGCGATTGCTTGACGCGCTCTTCTTCTTCGAGCGAGATCGGTGCCTTGTCCCACAGCAGGGAGCGGCCTTCTTGCTGGCGCTGTTCCATGCCAGGGGTCTTGGTTTTCAGTTCATCGATGAACTTGGTATGGTCGGATACGTAACCGGTGAATTTAGGCATTGTTTTAGTCTGAAAAAAGAGATGCCGGGACGGCGAGGCAGATTGTTCTGCCCACGGCCTCCCGGCGTCAAGGTTTAAGGGTGCAGCGCGTTCAGTTGGCGAGCGATGATGTCGTGGTTCAGCCACAGCACCGGTGCAATCTTTTCGGATGCGCCATGGAACATCAGCGGGCCCGCGCCTTCCAGCACCAGCGAGGACAGGTGGTCGGTGATCAGGGCCTTCCTGTCCTTGTGCAGGGCGGTGATGGCTTCCGAGGTGCCGATCATCACGTCGGCCAGGGCCGGGGTGTTGTCCATCGGCCAGGCTTCGAAGTTACGGAACTGGGCGCTGGTCGCGTCGTTGTTGTACTGCTCGATCTGGTCGAGCAGCGACTGCAGCGAGGTGCCTTCGCCCAGCAGGTCCTGGCAGATCTGCCATTGCTGGTCGGCCCATTCTCCGCCGCCTTCCTTCTTGAGTGCCGTCAGCAGCGGGAAGAGCGACAGCTCGACGCCGACGAAGATGTCCGACGAGTTGGTGCGGATTTCCGGGCAGTTGAAGACGGTGGCCAGGACGCCCTGGCCCCAGGCCGCCTGGGCGATGCTTTCCAGGCGCATCTTGGCGTAGCCCTGGGTGTAATTCGTGTAGGTCTGCCACTGGTATTCGCCGCCGATCAGGATCTCGGTGCCGTGGTAGCCGTAGGCCGTGTAGCGCACTTCGCCGCCGGCCCTGGTCACGCGCTCGCGGATCGGCGCCGAGGCATCGATCAGGTATTTCAGCGTGTTGGCGCTGACTTCGTCGAAGTTCATCAGGATCAGCTTGCCCAGGTCGCTGTCGAGCAGGGCGCGCGAAGACATGAAGCGCTCGCCGCGGCCTTTATAGATGCGGTTGGCGATGGCCAGGAAGGCCTTGATCTTCGGGATGCCGCCGGCCATGGTGTGGGCGAAGAAGACGTTCGCGCCTTCCGGGACCAGCTTGTCGATCTCGCCCATCACCTGGGCGGCCGAGGTGGTGAAACGGCGCACGCCGGCGTCGCGGCAGCGCTCGATCTTTTCCCAGTCCAGCTTGTCTTCCTGCCAGCTCTTCAGGGTGATACCCGACAGCATTTCGGTCGGATTCTGCTCGCCTTCCGGCGCATCCATGTCGAAGCCGGCCATCAGCGGCACGTTGATGATGCGCCCGCCCAGCTTCTCTTCGGCTTCGGCATGTTCTTCGGCGGTCAGGGCGCGCAGGGCGCCGGTCTCGTCGCGGCGGCCGACGGTGATGCCGACGATGGTCATGCCCGCCTTGCGTGCCTCATCGATCAGGCCGTTCACATAGCCGCGGCCGAACAGTTCGCCGAACAGGACGAAGACGTCGCCCTTGCGGAACACGTTGGCTTGCGGGATGTGGCGGAGGGGAGTCAATTCGGTCATTTTATTAGCTACCTATCAAAGAGTTTGAAGGGGCGTCAGGCGCATGTTTCTTCAAAAAAACGGCATTATAACGCCGTCGATTGCCCCGGGAAACGGCTCCCGGGGGCTGCTCCCTGCGGGGCAGGGAACAGCGAGGGAATGTGCTTAGCGAATCCGCATGCCCGGGGTCGCGCCCGGCATCGGATCAAGCAAGTAGAGGCCCGGGTTGGTCTTTTCGTCGGCGCTTGATGCGCACAGCACCATGCCCTCCGACACGCCGAACTTCATCTTGCGCGGCGCCAGGTTGGCCACCAGCACCGTGAGTTTGCCGATCAGGTCTTCCGGCTGATAGGCCGACTTGATGCCCGAAAACACATTGCGGTGGCGGCCTTCGCCCACGTCCAGTGTCAGGCGCAGCAGCTTGCTGGAGCCTTCGACGTGTTCGCAGTTGACGATTTTGGCGACGCGCAGGTCGATCTTGGTGAAGTCGTCGATGGTGATTTCCGGGGCGAGTTCCTCGATGTCGCTTGCGCCGGCTTCAGCAACCGGGGCGGCGGCGGCAGCGGGCGCTGCGATTGCAGGCGCGGCCGGCTTGTCGAACAGGTTCTCGACCATCTTCGCATCCACGCGCTGCATCAGGTGGTTGTAGGCGCCGATGGTGCGGCCGAGCATGCTGTAGACGGCGTCGCCCTGGGTATCGGCCCAGCTGACATCCTTGTCGTTCAGGAATTCGGACACGCGCGCGGCGACTTGCGGCAGCACCGGCGACAGCATGATGGTCAGCTGGCGGAACAGGATCAGGGCGACCGTGCACACCTCGTGCAGCTCGGCAACCTTGCTCTCGTCCTTGGCCAGGATCCATGGCTTGTTCTCGTCGACGAACTGGTTCGTGACGTCGGCGATCTCCATGATTTCGCGCAGCGCACGGCCGTATTCGCGGGCTTCGAAGCTGGCGGCGATGCTGGCCTGGCGCTCGGCGCCGTCCACGGTCAGCGCGCGCGCAATCCACGACTTCGCGTTATCCGACAGGTTCGATGCCAGCTTGCCGTCGAACTTCTTGGCGATGAAGCCGGCGCAGCGGCTGGCGATGTTGACGTACTTGCCGATCAGGTCGCTGTTGACGCGGGCGACGAAGTCTTCGCCGTTGAAGTCGAGGTCTTCGACTTTCGAGTTCAGTTTGAAGGCCAGGTAATAGCGCAGCCATTCCGGGTTCATACCCAGTTCCAGGTAGCGCAGCGGCGAAATGCCGGTGCCGCGCGACTTCGACATCTTTTCGTTGTTGACCGTCAGGTGGCCGTGCACCGCGACCTTCAGCTTGTCGATGATCGGGTGGCCTGAGAAATTCAGCATCGCCGGCCAGAACAGCAGGTGGAAGGAAACGATGTCCTTGCCGATGAAGTGAACCTGCTCGGCGTTCGGATCCTTCAGGAAGGCCTCGAAGTCGAGGCCCTGCTTGTCGAAGTAATTCTTCAGCGAGGCCAGGTAGCCGACCGGCGCGTCCAGCCACACATAGAAGAACTTGCCCGGCGCGTCAGGAATCGGGATGCCGAAGTAGGGCGCGTCGCGCGAGATATCCCAGTCGGCCAGCTTTTCGCCGGATTCACCCAGCCACTCGGAGACTTTATTGACCATCTCGGACTGCAGGCGGCCAGGCGTGTTCAGCCACTCCTTGAGGAAGTGGAAGCAGCGCGGGTCGGACAGCTTGAAGAAATACTGCTCCGAAGGTTTGAGCACCGGGGTCGAGCCGGTGAAGACCGAGAACGGGTTCACCAGTTCGGTCGGCTGGTAGGCGGCGCCGCAGACTTCGCAGTTGTCGCCATACTGGTCCTTGGCGCCGCACTTCGGGCACTCGCCCTTGATGTTGCGGTCGGCCAGGAACATGCCCTTGACCGGGTCGAAGAAGCGGTCGACGGTCTTGGTGACGATCAGGCCGGCGTCGCGCAGCTTGCGGTAGATGCCCTGCGACAGCTCGACGTTTTCCGGCGAGTCGGTCGAATACCAGTTATCGAAGGCGATGTGGAAGCCGTCCAGGTACTGGGCGCGGCCGGCGGCGATCTTTGCCACGAATTCCTGCGGGGTGATGCCTTCCTTCTCGGCGGCGATCATGATCGGCGTGCCGTGAGTGTCGTCGGCGCAGACGAAGTGCACCTGGCGCTGGCCGTCCGCATCGCGCTGCATTCGCTGGAAGCGGACCCAGATATCGGCCTGGATGTATTCCATCATGTGGCCGATGTGGAAGGCGGCGTTGGCGTAGGGCAGTGCGGTAGTGACGAACAGCTTGCGGGTCATGGTCGAAACGCTATTAGTGGAAGGAAAAAAGGCATTTTACCAGCGGAAGGTCCCAAGTGTTTAATGGGTATGGCCGGGATTTGCCAGAAGGGCAAGAGAGTTTCCTGCGTTTTTGCTACACTGCGCCCATCACATTCGGAGAAACACATGAGCATCACTGCGGACGACGTCAAGGCGGCACTGTCAAAGGTCATCGATCCTAATACGGGCAAGGACTTCGTGTCCTCCAAATCGGTCAAGAACATCCAGGTGGACGGCGGCGACGTCGCATTGGACCTGGAACTGGGCTACCCGGCCAAAAGCCAGATCGCTTCGCTGCGCGCGGCGGTCGTGAACGGCGTCAAAACGATTCCCGGCGTCGGCAACGTCAGCGTCAGCGTGCAGGTCAAGATCCTGTCGCACGCCGTGCAGCGCGGCCTGAAGGTCATGCCGAACGTGAAGAACATCATTGCCGTGGCCTCGGGCAAGGGCGGCGTCGGCAAGTCGACCACGGCCGTCAACCTGGCCCTGGCCCTGGCCGCCGAGGGCGCCAGCGTCGGCGTGCTGGACGCGGACATCTACGGACCGTCGCAACCGACCATGCTCGGCATTAACGCGCGTCCGGAAAGCCTGGACGGCAAGACCATGGAGCCCCTGGAAAACCACGGCGTGCAGGTATCCTCGATCGGCTTCATGATCGATCCGGACGAGCCAATGGTCTGGCGCGGCCCGATGGTCACGCAAGCCCTGCAGCAGCTGCTCGACCAGACCAACTGGCGCGACCTGGATTACCTCATTGTGGATATGCCGCCGGGCACCGGCGACATCCAGCTGACCCTGTCGCAAAAAGTGCCGGTCACCGGCGCCGTGATCGTCACCACGCCGCAGGACATCGCGCTGCTGGACGCGCGCAAGGGCCTCAAGATGTTCGAGAAGGTCGGCATCCCGATCATCGGCGTCGTGGAAAACATGAGCACCCACATCTGCTCGAACTGCGGCCATACCGAAGCCATTTTTGGTGCGGGCGGCGGCGAGAAGATGTGCGAGGACTTCGGCGTCGACTTCCTCGGCGCGCTGCCGCTGACGATGGCGATCCGCGAGCAGGCCGACTCGGGCCGCCCGACCGTGGTGGCCGATCCGGACGGCGCCGTGTCTGCTGTCTATAAAGAGATCGCGCGCAAGGTGGCGGTCAAGGTCGCGGAGAAGGCGAAGGACATGACCAGCAAGTTTCCTTCGATCGTCGTCAAGAACGACTGAGAGCGACTAACAAGCCCCATGGCTGCGTTGCATGCGTCTCGCCGTACCAGCGTACTGTCTTCGACGCATGCGCCTCGCCACGGGGCTTGTGAGTCGCTCTCAGTAACTGATTGAGCATGCGTCTTAGCGCCATCCGCGAGCGCCTGGCCAGCCTGGGCGCGCTGCCGGAACACCAGGCGCGCGTCCTGCGCGACTGGGTACAGGGCGCGCCGCACGAACGCGGCCGGCGCCGTCCGGCCGACTACCTGCCGAAACCCGTACGCGAAGCGCTGCCCCAGCTCGACGCCGAGCTGGCCGGGCTGGCGCGCGTCATCAGCGAGCACCCGGCCGAAGACGGCTCGGCCCGCCTGCTGGTGGGGCTGAACGACGGCCAGGCGGTCGAAACCGTGCTGCTGCCGCGCGACGGCGTCTGCGTGTCGAGCCAGGTTGGCTGCGCGGTCGGCTGCACCTTCTGCATGACCGGGCGCGAGGGGCTGCTGCGCCAGGTGAGCAGCGGCGAAATCGTCGCCCAGGTGGTGCTGGCGCGTGCCCGCCGTCCCGTGAAGAAAGTCGTGTTCATGGGCATGGGCGAGCCGGCCCACAACCTCGACAATGTGCTGGAAGCCATCGAGCTGCTGGGCGTCGAGGGCAACATCCCCCATAAAAATCTCGTGTTCTCTACCGTCGGCGACCCGCGCGTCTTCGAGCGCCTGCCGCTGGGGCGTGTAAAACCGGCGCTGGCCCTGTCCCTGCACACCACGAAACCGGCCTTGCGCGCCGAGCTGCTGCCGCGCGCGCCGAAGCTGGCGCCGCTCGAGCTGGTCGAATTCGGCGAACGCTATGCGCGCCTCTCCGGCTATCCGATCCAATACCAGTGGACGCTGCTCGAGGGCGTGAACGACGGCCAGGACGAGCTCGACGGCATCGTCGCGCTACTGCGCGGCAAGTACGCGATCCTGAACATGATTCCCTACAACATGATCCCCAGCCTGGCCTTCCGCCGCCCGAGCTGGGAGCGTGCCAGGGAGATCGCGGCCCACCTGCACGGGCGCGGCGTGCTGACCAAGCTGCGCGATTCGGCGGGGCAGGACGTGGAGGGCGGCTGCGGCCAGTTGCGGGCGAGGGCGGGGCGGACGATCGCGATCGCGCCTCTGCCGTAGCCTGCCGGACACCGCATTTTGGAACCGCCCCTGTCGGTTCGCTCGCCGCTCCGGTATCATGGGCGGATGAATGAGATTTCTTACCACCCGTTTGTCATTGGCGTCGCTGGCGGAAGCGGCAGCGGCAAGTCGACGGTGACCCAGCAGGTGCTGGCGTCGTTCGGCGCCGACATGGTCTCGGTCGTGATGCAGGACGATTACTACCGCGACCAATCCGATCTCACCCCGGAAGTGCGCCGCAAGCAGAATTACGACCACCCGGAGGCCTTCGACTGGCCATTGCTGGTAGAACACGTCCGCGCCCTGCGCAACGGCGAGGCGATCGAGATGCCGGAGTACGACTTCACGATCGACAACCGCTCGAACAAGACCATTCCCGTCAAGCCAGCCCCGGTCATCGTGATCGAAGGCCTGTTTGCCCTGTACGACGCCGACTTGCGCAGCATGATGTCGCTGAAGATCTTCGTCGACACCGCCGCCGACGTCCGCTTCATCCGCCGCATGCAAAGGGATATTGCCGAACGCGGCCGTACGACGGAGAGCATCGTCGGCCAGTACCTGGAAACGGTACGCCCGATGCACAAACAGTTCATCGAGCCGACCAAGCGCCACGCCGACGTCATCCTGCCCCACGGCGCGAATGGCCCGGCGGTCGACGTGATCACGACCAAGGTGGCGAGCGTCATCGGCCAGTTGAAGCGGTCCTGAGCTGGCACGGCGCCTGCGGTCCATGAACAGGACCGGCTTCCTGGCCGTCAGGGGGCGCCGGCGGGATAGCCGCGCCCGGCATTGCGCGCGCCGCCGTCAAGCGTGGTGCATGCTTTTCGGCTTTGTTTCTGCTTAAAAATAAGGTCTGTAGGAAACTTGCTTCCTACACTGGCGTTTGGACTCACTCGCCGGGGCTGCCTCAAGCCCGACCGAACACACATGAACAGCACCTGCGCGCGATGGAGCGACCACTACCTGGTCGCGACCCATTGGTTCATTCCCGCCGACTCGCTGAACGGGCCGGCGGCGGCCCGTTCGCGGGCCGAAAACGTCGTCAACGCGGCGCTCCTGGCGGGCACGGCGGGCCCGTTCTACGCGCTGGCCTATTACCTGCTGGGCTTTCCCGCCGCGGCCGTCGAGATCCTGCTGTGCTGCCTCTGCATGCTCGCTTCGCCGCTGCTGCTGCGCGCCACCGGCAGCGTGCGGGCCGCGCGCGAACTGTTCCTGTGCGCGCTGTTCTTCAACTTTACGTGGCTGAGCTATTACCTGGGCGGAATCGGCGCGCCGACCGCCAGCTGGCTGATCACCCCGCCGCTGGTGGCGATGTTCCTGGGCGGCGTCGCCAGCGCACTGTCCTGGCTGGTGCTCAGCTGCATCGCCGCCATCGCGATCTGGGCGCTGCCGGGGGCGGGGTACGCCCTGCCTGGCCATCCGGTGTCGGACATGGCGCTGCTCTACCTGGCCTGCCACCTGGGGCTGTTCATCGTGGTGCTGGTGTTCGCCCTGCTGGTCGAAATGACCAAGACCCAGGGCTTCGTCAAGCTCGAGCAGGCGCTGGGCACCATCAACGAACTGGCGATCCGCGACGAACTGACCGGCGTGCATAACCGGCGCTACCTGATGGGATTGATCGAAAAGGAAAAGGAACGCAGCGACCGCAACGGCCGCGCGTTTTGCCTGTGCCTGCTCGACATCGACTTTTTCAAGCGCGTCAACGACACCTACGGCCACAGCGCCGGCGACGCCGTCCTGCGCGCCGTCGCCCGCACGGTGCAGGGGCAGGTGCGCGGCAGCGACTGCTTCGGCCGCTACGGCGGCGAGGAATTCCTGCTGATGCTGCCCGAGACCTACGCCTCCGACGCCCTGGTGCTGACCGAGCGCGTGCGCGACGCCATCGAGAAGCTGCGCTGCCTGGAAGCGGGCAGCGAGATCGCGCTGACGGTGTCGATCGGCGTGGCCGAGTACCGCATGGGCGAGGCGATCGGCCTGACCGTCGGGCGCGCCGACGAGGCGCTCTACCTGGCCAAGTCGAGCGGGCGCAACCGGGTCATCTGCCACGGGCAGAACGAGGACCCGGGTGCGCTTGCGCTGCGCGACAGCGCACCCGGGGTTCCCGATCTACAGGATCTTGGCGCGAGCGTCGGGCGCATGCTCGACAGCGTGCACTGCGACCAGCTCACGGGCCTGCTCAACCGGCGCCTGCTGCGCGACCGCCTGCGCCATGCGATGGACCGCGCCGACCGCAACCGCCACCTGGTCGCGCTGCTGCTCCTGAACATCAACGGCTTCAAGGAAGTCAACGACGCCCTCGGCTACGAGGCCGGCGACGCGCTGCTGGTGCAGGCGGGCGCCGTGATCCGGCGCTGCCTGCGCGACTGCGACACGGTGGCGCGCTGGAGCGGCGACGAATTCGTGGCCCTGCTGGAAGACCTCGGCGGCGAGGGCGATGCGCGCCAGGTGGCGGAAAAGATCCTCGACCGCTTCGGCCTGCCGATGACGGTGGCCGAACGCGAATGCTTCATCACGCTGTCGGTCGGCATCGCCCTGTACCCGGCCGAGGACTGCGACCTCGACGCACTGCTCAAGCGCGCCGACATCGCCATGCGCAGCGCCCGTGCCTGGGGCGAGAACAGCATCCACCTGTATTCGAGTGCCGCCTGCCAGCCCAAGAGCGAGCGCCTCGCCCTCAAGAACGGCCTGCGCGACGCCCTCACACGCGGCCAGCTGTTCCTCGAATACCAGCCGCAGGTCGACCTGGCCACGCGCCGCATCGTCGGCGTCGAAGCGCTGCTGCGCTGGCAGCATCCGGTCTATGGGCGCATCGATCCGGGCCGCTTCATCCCGCTGGCCGAGGAAACCGGCATGATCGTGCCGATCGGCGACTGGGTGCTGCGCACCGCCTGCGCCCAGAACCGGGCCTGGCGCGACGCCGGCCTGCCTGGCGTGAAGACGGCGGTGAACCTGTCGGCGCGCCAGCTGCGCGTGCCGAAAATCGCGGCGCGCGTGATGGAGATCGTCGCCGCCACCGGGCTGCCCTGCGGCTGCCTCGACCTCGAGATCACCGAGGGCGTGCTGATCGACGACCTCGAGGCCAACCGCAAGGTGCTGGGCGAACTGCGCGCGGCCGGCGTGCTGGTGTCGATCGACGACTTCGGCACCGGCTACTCGAGCCTGAACTACCTGTCCGAGCTGCCGGTCGACATCCTCAAGATGGACGGCCTGTTCGTGCGCCGCCTCGGCACCAGCCTGCGCGCGCGGCCGTATGCGATCGCCGAGACGATCGTGGCGATGGCGCACCGGCTCGAGCTGAAAGTGATCGCCGAATGCGTCGAGACGGCCGAGCAGCTGGCCGACCTCGACGCGATGCGCTGCGACGAGGCCCAGGGCTACCTGTTCCATCGCCCGCTGCCGGCGGAAAGCATCAGCATGCTGCTGGCCCGCCAGGCGGCCGAGGCCGGAGGGCAGGCGGCGCCGGCGCCGGTCCCGGCCTGAGCGGCCCTTGTATTCACCTTTCATTTTTTCGAGGAGACCACCGTGCGCGAGGACACGATCGTTTTCGAGGGCGGCGACGAGCTCAAGGCCCTGCTGGCCTGCGGCGCCATGCGCGGCAGCGTGTCCGGTTTCGCGCAGCCGCGCGGGCCGGACCTGCTGCGCCGCGCGAAGGCGCTCGACGACTGGTGCGCGCTGCGCGCCGCCCACGGCCTGTGGCAGCATGGGCGCATGCTAGCCGGCGCTCCCGCCCCCGAAGCCTGCGTGCGGGAAGAGGGCGCGGCCTTCAGCACGGCCACCCGCGGCGTCAACTTCGCCTCGCACGATGCGCTGGCGCTGGCGGCGCACCCGGGGGTGCGCGAGGCCGGTGCTGCAGCCCTGCTCGAAGCCGGGCCGCACAGCGCCGGGCCGGCCGGCCTGCTCGGCAACGGCCGCCTGTCGCTGGCGCTGGAGGCGGCGCTCGGCGCGCTGCTGCTGCTCGAACACGTGACCCTGTTCCCGTCCGGCTGGAGCGCGGCCTTCGGCGCCATCACGGCGCTGGTGCACGGCCGCGACTATGTGCTGCTCGACGCCCAGGCGAACGCGGCGCTGCGCCAGGGCGCGCTGGCCGCCACCCGCAAGGTCGTGCCGCACCGCCACCTCGACACCGGCCACGTGCGCGAGATCCTGGCGGCGATCCGGGCGCGCGATGCCGAGAACGGCATCCTGGTCGTGACCGAGGGCCTGTTCGGGATGGATGCCGACCAGCCGGACCTGCCGCTGATGCATCACCTGTGCCGCGAGTACGGCGCCACCCTGCTGGTCGACGCGGGCCAGGACCTGGGCGCGCTCGGCCCCGGGGGCGGCGGCACGCTGGGCGAGCAGGCGATGCTGGGCAAGGTCGACATCGTGCTCGGCAGCCTGGCGAAGACCTTTGCCGCCAACGGCGGCTTCGTGGCCAGCGGCTCGCGCGCGCTCAAGCGCCAGGTACAGGTGTTCGCCGGACCCTGGCAGGCATCGAGCGCGCTGTCGCCGGTGGCAGCGGCCTGCGCGCTCGAGGCCCTGCGCATCGTCCGCAGCACGGAGGGAGACAGCTTGCGTGCGGCGCTGCTGCACAACGCCCTGACGCTGCGTGCACACTTGGCCGAGACGGGGATGCGCTGCCTCGGGGTGCCCGCGCCGACCGTGCCGCTGTGGGTCGGCAGCGAGCAGGTGGCGCGCCTGGCCGGTCGAACCCTCGCGCGCGAAGGGGTGTTCGTCGATGGCGGCGAGTTCGTCGACCTGCCGGCCGGCTTGCCCCCGGTGCTGCAGGACGATGCGGTCGATCCCGCCCCGGCGGGCACGGCGCGCCTGCGCCTGCAGGTGACGGCCGCGCACCGCCCGGCCCAGTTGCGCCATGGGGCGCGCAGCATCGGCGCGGCGGTGGCCGGCGCCGGCGCCGCGCTCGGGGTGGAGCCGGCCGGCGCGCCGCCCAGCCACGAGCGCCGCCGTCGCTGAAGCGCAACGAAGCGGCAGGGCAGGGAGAGGCGCAAGCGCCGCCTGCGCCGGGCGCATCGCGGTAAAATAGCCGCTTTATCATTTCGGCTTTCACCATGACCGTCCGCACCCCCGTCCGTACCCGATTCGCCCCCAGCCCGACCGGCTACCTCCACCTCGGTGGCGCGCGCACCGCGCTGTATTCCTGGGCCTATGCCCGCCACTTCGGCGGCACCTTCATCCTGCGCATCGAGGACACCGACCTCGAACGCTCGACGCCGGAAGCGGTGCAGGCGATCCTGGACGGCATGCAGTGGCTCGGCCTGTCGCACGACGAAGGCCCGTTCTACCAGATGCAGCGCATGGACCGCTACCGCGAGGTGATCAAGGGCATGCTGGAAGCCGGCACCGCCTACCTGTGCTACTGCTCGCCGGAAGAAGTCGAAGCGATGCGCGAGCGCATGCGCGCTCTAGGGGAAAAGCCGCGCTACGACGGCACCTGGCGCCCGGAGCCGGGCAAGACCCTCCCAGGCGTGCCGGAAGGCGTGAAGCCGGTCGTGCGCTTCAAGAATCCGCTGGACGGCGAAGTGACCTGGAACGATGTCGTAAAAGGCCCGATCACGATCGCCAACAAGGAGCTCGACGACCTGATCATCGCGCGTCCGGACGGCACCCCGACCTATAACTTCTGCGTGTCCGTGGACGACTGGGACATGCGCATCACCCACGTGCTGCGCGGCGACGACCACGTGAACAACACGCCACGCCAGATCAACATCCTGCGCGCGCTCGGCGCCGAACTGCCGGAGTACGGCCACCTGCCGATGATCCTGGGCCCGGACGGCCAGAAGCTCTCGAAGCGCCACGGCGCGGTCAGCGTGATGCAGTATCCGGAGCAGGGCTACCTGCCGGAAGCGATGCTGAACTACCTGGCACGTTTGGGCTGGAGCCACGGCGACGACGAGATCTTCTCGATGGAGCAGTTCACCGAGTGGTTCAACCTCGAGCACCTGACCGCGTCGGCGGCCCAGTTCAACCCTGAAAAACTGGCGTGGCTGAACAACCACTACATCAAGGCGGCCGACAACGAGCGCCTGGCCGCGCTGGTGCGCCCGAAGATGGAAGAGCAGGGCGCGCAGTTCGACGGCGCCCCGGCTCTGCCGGCAGTGCTGGCCCTGGTCAAGGACCGCGTCAACACGATCAACGAACTGGCCGACGCATCGATGCTGTTCTTCCGCCAGCCGCAGCCCGACGCGGCCCTGATGACCCAGCACCTGACCGATGCCGTGCGTCCCGCTCTGGCAGCCTTCGCCGAGCGCTGCCGGACGGTCGAGTGGAACAAGGCTGCGATTGCCGCCATGCTCAAGGAAGTGCTGGCGGCGCATGGACTGAAGATGCCGCAGATCGCCATGCCGCTGCGCCTGCTGGTCACCGGCCAGCTGCAGACGCCGGCCATCGACGCGGTGCTGGAACTGTTCGGTCGCGAGACTGTGCTGGACCGTGTCGCGAAGGGCCTTTAATTCGAGCGTGCGGCAAAGCTTCATGGCGGCGTTGCATCGTCTCGCCGTACTAGCGTACTGTCTTCGACGACGCGCTTTGCCCTGAAGCTTTGTCGCACACTCGTGATTCCCGCAAAACGCTATTTGCGTAATGCAAGAACCCCCGCTATAATGCTCGCACTTCAGCAGTACAGGGGGGTATAGCTCAGCTGGGAGAGCGCTTGCATGGCATGCAAGAGGTCAGCGGTTCGATCCCGCTTACCTCCACCAAGTCCTGAAGGTAGTACGGTAGTTCCAGGGTCCCCATCGTCTAGAGGCCTAGGACATCACCCTTTCACGGTGAGTACCGGGGTTCGAATCCCCGTGGGGACGCCAAGGTTTTGGCGGAAGTTCGTCAGGAACTGTGCCAGAAGCTGCGCCAGCGGCAGCGGTAGTAGAAGCAAAAGCAGTATGTTATAATGTTGTTTTCCCGTAGGGGGTATAGCTCAGCTGGGAGAGCGCTTGCATGGCATGCAAGAGGTCAGCGGTTCGATCCCGCTTACCTCCACCACGTCGGAAAACATTGTTATAGCAGTCCGGGTCCCCATCGTCTAGAGGCCTAGGACATCACCCTTTCACGGTGAGTACCGGGGTTCGAATCCCCGTGGGGACGCCAAGAATTCGGCAGCAGCAGTATAGTAGTATCGGAACAGTTTTAGGTCCCCATCGTCTAGAGGCCTAGGACATCACCCTTTCACGGTGAGTACCGGGGTTCGAATCCCCGTGGGGACGCCAGATATAGAAGTAGAAATATCAAGCAAAAAGCCGCTCATAGCGGCTTTTTGTTTTTTTGCGCTTATCCTCCATGACTATGCCAGCACTCCCGGAATCCCCGCTCACGCTCGCAATCTTCTGCAAGGTCGTCGACAACTACGGCGACATCGGCATCTGCTGGCGCCTGGCGCGCCAGTTGCAGCGCGAACATGGCGTCGCCGTCACGCTGTGGGTCGACGACCTGGTCAGCTTCCGCCGGATTTGCCCGGAAGTGAACGTGGCGGCCGACGAACAAGCCGTGCAGGACGTCATGGTACGTCACTGGCGCAACCAGGATGGCAGTTTTGTCCCTGCCGACATCGCCGACATCGTCATCGAATTTTTCGCCTGCGACATTCCGCCCGGTTATATCGAAGCGATGGCGCAGTGCGAGCCGCGTCCCGTCTGGCTCAACCTCGAGGGCCTGACGGCGGAAGAGTGGGTCGAAGGCTGCCACAAGCTCCCTTCGATGCATCCGCGCCTGAGGCTGACCAAGCATTTCTTCTTCCCCGGCTTCACGGCAAACACCGGCGGCCTGCTGCGCGAAGGCGGGCTCGAGCATGAGCGGACGCAGTTCCAGTCCGATCCGGCCGCGCGGCGCGCCTTCCTGCGTGGTCTCGGCCTGCCTGATCACGACATCGACGCCTTCACCGTGTCGCTGTTCTGCTACCCGCACGCGCAGGTAGCCGCGCTGTTCGACGCCTGGTGCATGGGCAGTGAAGTCATCACCTGCCTGGTGCCCGAAGGCGTGGCGCCGGACGCGGTCGCGCACTTTCTCGGCCAGCCGGGCAAGGCCGGGATGGCGGCGACCCATGGCGCGCTGACCCTGCGCGTGCTGCCTTTCGTCCCGCAGCCCGATTACGACCGCCTGTTGTGGGCCTGCGACCTGAACTTCGTGCGCGGCGAGGATTCCTGGGTGCGCGCCCAGTGGGCCGGCAAGCCCTTTATCTGGCACATCTATCCCCAGGACGAGAACTTGCACCACAAGAAACTGCGCGCCTTCCTCGGCCGCTACGCCGCCGGCATCGACAGCCTGGAGGCGTTTTCGCTGCACTGGAACGGGGCGCTGGAAGGGGGCGACTGGGCCGCGCTGTGGCCGGCCCTGCGCCGGGACGGCGCCCGGATCGAAGCCCGTTCCAACGAATGGCAAGCGCGCATGCTGGAAAACGGCGACCTTGCCTCGAACCTGCTCGCCTTTGCATCCTCACTTCGCTTCACTTCGATAGGCACGGCATCCGTTACGTGATATCATGCCCGGTTACTGCAACCCCTTTTTTAGATTACTCAGACTCCTATGAAACCCGCAAAAGAGATCCGTGTCGGCAACATCATCATGGTTGATGAGAAGCCTTTTATCGTGCTGCGTTCTGACGTCAACGGCTCGAGCCGCACGGGCTTCACCTACAAGTGGAAGATGAAGAATCTTCTGACCAACGCTCCGCTGGAAAACGTGTTCCGCGGCGACGACAAGTTCGACGTCGTCGTGCTGGACAAGAAGCCGGTGACCTACTCGTACTTCGCCGATCCGCTGTACGTCTTCATGGACGAAGAGTACAACCAGTTCGAAATCGAAGAAGAAAACCTGGGCGACGCGCTGCACTACCTGAAAGACGGTATGGAATGCGAAGCCGTGTTCTACGACGGCAAGGCCATCTCGGTCGAACTGCCGACCACGATCGCACGCCAGGTTGTCTACTCGGAGCCGGCCGTCAAGGGCAACACTTCGGGCAACGTCCTGAAGGAAGCCAAGATCGAGAACGCCATCGAAGCCCACCAGCACATCGTCATGGTGCCGCTGTTCGTGAGCCAGGATGACACGATCGAAATCGACACCCGCACCAACGAATACAAGCGCGTCGTCCGTAACTAAGTTATTGCCGACCGGACTTGTAAAAGTTCTGCGAAAAAACGCTGCCCTGATCCGGCAGCGTTTTTTTTCGCCTGTCGCGTCCGCCGTGTGCAAATGGTGTCGAGCGGCAAGCACTGATATGCTATTGCTTTACTATAAAGAAGGGGAGACGCATGGATCGCAGGGATTTTGTTCGACTGGGCGTGGCCGCCGGCGCGGTTGCCGGCGGCGCCGCCACGGCCACTGCCGCACCGAAAGCGGCCGGCATTACCGCCGATGAATTGCTCGACGCCGGCGTGCGCGAGCAGGCCGCGGCGATGGCCGCCGGCAAGCTGAGCTCGCAGCAGCTGGTGAAACGCTATCTGGCCCGCATCGCCGCCGTCGACAAGGCCGGTCCGCGCATCAATTCGGTCATCGAACTCAATCCCGAGGCCCTGGCCATCGCCGCTGAACTCGACCGTGAGCGCAAGGCCGGCAAGCTGCGCGGCCCGCTGCACGGCATCCCGGTCCTACTCAAGGACAACATCGCCACCGGCGACAAGATGAGCACGAGCGCCGGCTCCCTGGCCCTGAACGGCGTACGCGCCACCCGCGACGCCTTCATCGTCGAGCGCCTGCGCGCCGCCGGCGCGGTCATCATCGGCAAGACCAACCTGTCTGAATGGGCGAACATGCGCTCGACCCATTCGGTCAGCGGCTGGAGCGGCCGCGGCGGCCAGACGAAGAACCCCTACGCCCTCGACCGCAACACCAGCGGCTCGAGCTCCGGTTCCGGCGCGGCGATCGCGGCCAGCCTGGCCACGCTGGCGGTCGGCACCGAGACCGATGGCTCCATCGTCTCGCCCTCGTCGAGCTGCGGCATCGTCGGCCTCAAGCCCACGCTCGGCCTGCTCAGCCGCAGCGGCATCATCCCGATCGCCCACTCGCAGGACACGGCCGGCCCGATGACGCGCAGCGTCGCCGACGCCGCCCTGATGCTGGCCGCCATGACCGGCGTCGACCCATCCGACGCCGTCACGAAAGAAAGCCAGGGCAAGACCGCCGACTATGCCGGCGCCCTGCGCTCTGACGGCCTGCGCGGCAAGCGCATCGGCGTGGCGCGCAACTTCTTCGGCGGCAGCACGGCCATCGACGCCATCGTCGAACAGGAACTCGCCGTGCTCAAGGCGCAGGGCGCCATCCTGGTCGACGTCAAAGTGCCCAATACCGACAAGTACAACGAGTCCGAAATCGAAGTGCTGCTGCACGAATTCAAGCCGGACCTGGCCGCCTACCTCGCTGCCTACGCGCCGCACGCGCCCGTGAAGAACATGGCCGACGTGATCGCCTTCAACGAGAAGCACGCCGAGCGCGAGATGCCTTACTTCGGCCAGGAACACCTGATCGCCGCCGAGGAGAAGTCGGGGCTGGACGCGAAGGTGTACCGCGAGGCGCTGGCCAACAACCTGCGCTATTCGCGCGAAGAGGGCATCGACAAGGTCATGCGCGAACACAAGCTCGACGCGCTGGTCGCCCCGACCGGCGGCGTCGCCTGGCTGACCGACTACATCAACGGCGACCACTACGGCATGAGCTTCTCGTCGCCGGCCGCGGTGGCAGGCTACCCGCACATCACGGTGCCCGCCGGCTTCACGCGCGGCCTGCCGGTCGGGATCTCCTTCGTCGGCGGCGCCTACAGCGAAGCGACCCTGATCGGCATGGCCTACGCCTACGAGCAGGCCAGCAAACGCCGCCGCGCGCCGACCTATCCGGCCTCGGTCAACGTCAAGGCGTAAATGGAAACGGCCTGGGGTCAGTTCATGATCGCCGGGCCGTTTTTTCGAAGTCCGAGATGTTGCAGCAGTTCCGTAGGGTGGACGGGTTTCCCGTCCACGCGTCCAACCAGCTCCAGAATTTCGCGTATTGCAAACGAACGTTGAACGCGTGGACGGCTTCAATGCCCGAGGTTTGCACTCACCCTGGCATAGCCGTCCACCCTGCGCTCATCCGCCCTTCGCCCGCTCGAACACCGGCCCCCACAACGGATGCCCCTGTTCCCCCGGCTCCAGCGTAAAGTCCGGATCCAGCTTCAGCGCCCGCTCGAACGCCTGCTCGCACTGCTTCGGCCGCGAGGTCACGCAATAGCTGAAGGCCGTGTATTTCAGCGCCGTCACCCGGGTCTTCAGGGGCGAGCTGCTGCGGATGTCGTTCGAGCTCAGGCGCCGGATCGCGCCGTTGAAATCGCCCTCGTTGTACAAGCGGATCCCGTCGCGCAGCGCCGCCTGTTCGCGTCCGGGCTGGGCTTCGGCGCGCGCTTCGGTGCGCTCGCTCTTGTCGCTCCGTTCCGCCTCGCGCTGCACGGCGCGGTTGTGGTCGCGCTCGGCCTCGCGCTTGACGGCATTCCTGTGCTCGCGCTGCGGCTTGGTCTCCAGCAGGGACTCCAGCTGGGCGCAGCCGCTGAGCACACCGGCGGCGAGCAGGGCGCACAGCAGGCGTGGAGGGAGGATACGGGTCATGGCAACTCCTTACTCGGCCTTGGCCGTAAAATCATGGGCGATCGTCGTCGATTCGCGCGAGCCCGCGTTCACGTTCAGCACGTGCTCGGGGAAGTTCGGATTGACGATCCGGATCGTATGCTTGCCGCGGCTGAGCGTCAGCCGCTTCACCGGCGGGCTGACGCCGCGGTCGACGTCGTCCACGTAGACCGTGCCCCAGGGCTTGATCAGCAATTTGTAGGTGACGCCATTGACGATGGCTTCGCCGGCCTTGCCGGGCACGGCGCCAGGGGCCGCGAGCTCGTCCGGCGCGGCGGCGGCGTCCTCCGTCGCCCCGGACAGCAGCCCTGCGTCCGCATCGGTCGCGGGTGCTTCGACCGGTGCGGCGGCGTTGTTCTCGTCGGCGCGCGGCGCCACCACCGTTTCGCCGGCATCGAGTCCGTTCGCGGCGCGTTCGGCGGGAGGCAGCGAGACGGCCACCATGTCGCTCGAATCGCTCTGCTGCAGGTAGGAGACGAGGGCGCTGCCGGCGGCGAGCAGCACGACGGCGGCGCCGGCGATCCAGCCCCAGCGCTGGACGCTGTTCGATTTTTTGGGGCGCGGCGGCGGCGCGGCCGGCACGGCCAGCTTGCGGGCCGCCTCTTCGTGTAGACGGGCGGCTGTCGCCGCTTCCAGGGCGGTCGGCTTGCGCGTCGGCGTGCTGTCGCCGGCGGCGAAGGATGCGGTGGTGGCGGCAGCCGGTGTGCGCAGAAGGGGTTCGGTAACGGGCGGGCTTGCCGGCTGCGGCGGCTCGACGCGCCGTTCGGGCATGGCCGCCTGCGCTGGCGTGGCGTCCGGCGCGGCCTCGGTCGCGGACGGCGTATGCAGGCGCGGCTCGGACAGGTCGGGCGCGCTTGCTGCGACGGGCGCCGGGTGGACTTCCTGCATTACCGGCGCCGGAACCGGCTGGCTGTAGTCGGGCGCCGGCGCATCCGGCACTGGGGCGGATTCTTGCGGCTCGGCCGTGAACGCGGGCAGCACCGTCTCGGCGGCCGTCGGCATGTCGGGCTGCGGCTGCACGGCCGCTTCGTTTGCTACGGGCGCCGCCTCCGCCAGGGTCGAGGCGTGCACCGGCTGGTCGGCCGCGGGCGCCGCAATGCCTAGCAGCGTACGCATGTCGGAAATGGTTTTCGGCCGCAGGCGCTGGTTCGGCCCGAGGCAGCGGTCGAGGCCATTGGTCAGTTCGGTGCTGTAGTCGTCGTAGAGGCGCGGGCCGAGCGGTCCGTCCGGCGGCAGTTCGGCGGTGATGGCGTAATGGACGACCACCGCCAGCGCATGCAGGTCGGCCGGCAGCTGCGCCGCACCGGCCGCGCCGACTTCCTCGGGCGCGGGCAACAGCAGCGGCTCGTTATTGGCGAGCATGACGATGGTGTCCGGCGAAATCGGGCGGTGCGGCGCGCCGGTCTCGTATTGGCGTTCGAGCGAATCGAGGAGGTGGCGCAGCAGGTCGCGGCACCAGGTCTCGTTGACCAGCGCTGGAGTGTGTTCGACGATGTCGCGAACCGTGCGCCCGTCCGCAAACGGGGTGTAGATAGTTGTCATTTGGCTGGTCATTTTGCTAAACATTTATTTTTAGCAAAACTATGCCAGATTTACAGCAAGCGTGTCGCTGTTGAGTCAACCGTGCGCGACGAACGATGTGGCGTCCGCCGCAATTGCGTAGATTGCCGGTTGCTCAGACTTCCAGGAAGCGCATCTTGAAGCTGCGTCCCTTGAAGTTGCCGAAGTCCGGACCGAGGCGGTTGCCGGCATTGAGCTTGCGGAAAGCACCGTCGGCCACCTCGCGCGCGAGCGCGACATAGGTCTGGAATTCGGTCACGTTGATCTTGCCGACCTGCTCCTTCGTGAGGCCGGCGTCGCCGGTGAGGGCGCCCAGCACGTCGCCCGGGCGCAGCTTGTCCTTTTTGCCGCCGGCGATGATGAGGGTGACCATCGGCGCCGGTTCGGCCGGCAGAACGCTGTCGCCCAGGTCGTCGAGCTTGTACCAGGAAACCTCGGTGTTCTGGTATTCCTCGATCAGGCGCACCCATTTCTTTTCGTTCGGTGCGCACAGCGACAGGGCCAGGCCGGTCTCGGCGCCGCGGCCCGTGCGGCCGATGCGGTGCACGTGCACTTCGCTGTCGCGCGAGACGTCGACGTTGATGACGGCTTCCAGGTTGGCGATGTCGAGGCCGCGCGCGGCGACGTCGGTTGCCACCAGCACCGAGCAGCTGCGGTTGGCGAACAGGATCAGGATCTCGTCGCGTTCGCGCTGTTCGAGTTCGCCGTACAGGGCGAGGGCCGAGAAACCCTGCTCGCGCAGCGTGTCGGCCAGCTCGCGGCAATGGGCTTTCGTGTTGCAGAAGGCGAGCGTGGAGACCGGCTTGTAGTGGCGCAGCAGGCGCGCCACGGCGTCGTCGCGGTTGTCGAAACCGACTTCATAGAAACGCTGTTCGATCTTGCTGGCGTCGTGCTGCGACTCCACCGCGATCTCGAGCGGCTCGTTCAGGAAGCCGGCGGTCGCATGGCGGATGTCGTCCGGGTAGGTGGCCGAGAACAGCAGGGTCTGGCGGCGCTGCGGGCAGGCGCTGACGATGCCGGCGATCTCGTCGTAGAAACCCATGTCGGTCATGCGGTCGGCTTCGTCGAGCACCAGCGTTTGCACCTTGGAGAGGTCGATCGTCGCGCGGCCGAGGTGGTCGCGGATGCGGCCGGGCGTGCCGACCACGATGTGGGCGCCGTGCTCGAGCGAGGCGATCTGCGGGCGCATGGCGACGCCGCCGGTCAGGGTCAGGATCTTGACGTTGCCGACGCCGCGCGCCAGGCGCCGCAGTTCGCCGGCCACCTGGTCGGCCAGCTCGCGCGTCGGGCACAGCACCAGGCCCTGGATCGCGAACCAGGCCGGATTGAGCTTGTTCAGGATGCCGATGCCGAAGGCCGCTGTCTTGCCGCTGCCGGTCTTGGCCTGGGCGATCAGGTCGCGCCCTTCGAGGACGGCCGGCAGGCTTTCGGCCTGGATCTGGGTCATCTCGTGGTAGCCGAGGGTGCCCAGGTTGGCGAGGAATTGCGGTGCCAGCGGCAGCGTATTGAATGATGTGGTCATGTGGCCCTCCAGCCGTTCAGGCCGGACGGTCGATCAGGCATCCGGCGCCCAGACCGGCAGCCCGGTCAGATCAAGGTTATCGTCGCGGCGCCAGACAGGCAGGCCGGTGGTATCGGTTTCTTCAAGCAGGGAAATCTGTTCCTGCTTCATGGTGGGGCGGCGGGGACGCGGAGCGCGTTTGGTGTCCAGACGGGTGACATCGGCGGCAACGGGTGTGGCGAGCGGCGCGGCTTCTTCGAAGCCAGGCAGGTCGATCGTGGCGTTGTCTTTCTTGTCTCTCATCCGGCGTCGCTGGGCCCAGAAAACAAAAGCCCAACTGCAAGAGTCGGGCTCGTTTAACACTAGTATTTGGTTGCGGGGACAGGATTTGAACCTGTGACCTTCGGGTTATGAGCCCGACGAGCTGCCAGACTGCTCCACCCCGCAGCGCTATTGTACTGCTTCGCGCGCCAGGATGCAAATGCAGGCGTTGCTGCGTCATTTCCTTTCACTTACAAGGCGCGCAGCCGCCACAGCGACGTCACTTCCTGCGAGCGCGCCGCATGCAGCGGATCGTCAAGGTCCGTCGCCTTCGGATGGGTCGGACGCACGTCGTGGCGGCCCGCCACGGCCAGCCCGGCCGCGGCGATCCAGCCTTCGAGCTGTTCGCGCGAGCGAAGGCCGAGGTGCTCGGCGAGATCGGACAGCACCAGCCAGCCTTCGCCGGCCGGCGTCAGGTGCGACGTCAAGCCGGAGAGGAAACCGCGCAGCATGCGGCTGTCCGGGTCGTAGATCGCGTATTCGATCGCCGAACTGGGTTTGCCCGGCAGCCAGGGCGGGTTGCAGACGACGAGGTCGGCCTGGCCCTCGGGGAACAGATCGGCCTTGATGATCTCGACCTGGCTGTCCACGCCGAGGCGCGCGATGTTCTCGCGCGCGCAGCCCAGCGCACGCTCGTCCATGTCGGTGGCGACGATGCGCTTGAAGCCGCGGCGCGCCAGCACGGCCGACAGCACGCCCGTACCCGCGCCGATGTCGAAGGCGAGGGCAGCATGCTGCGGCAGCGGCGCCTGCGCCGCCAGCTCCACGTATTCGCCGCGCACCGGCGAGAAGACGCCATACCAGGGGTGGATGCGATCGTCGAGCGCGGGGATGAAGACGCCCTTGCTGCGCCATTCGTGGGCGCCGATCAGGCCCAGCAGCTCGCGCAGCGAGACGACGAAGGCTTCGGTCGCCGCGCCATAGGCTTCGTTGCAGGCCTGGCGCATGTCGGGCGCGCGGCGCAGGGGAATCGTGTAGTCGGCATCGAAGGGGATCACCAGCATGGCCAGCGTGCGGGCGCGCTGCAGCTGGGCCAGGCGGTGGCGGTGGAACTGCTCGGTCAGCGTGGGAGGCGTCGCACCGGCCTTGGCGCGCTTTGTACGGGAACCTTTATGGTCGATCCGCCGCGCCAGTGCCTGCAGCAGCTGGCGCGCGTTCTGGAAGTCGCCGCGCCAGAGCAGGGCGGTGCCGTCGAGCGCCAGCCGGTAGGCGGTATCGGCCGCCATCGTGTCGTCGGCGACCACGACCTTTTTCGGCGCCGGCCAGCCGCTCTCGGAGCGCCACAGCGCCGAGCGGGCCTGGCCGCCTTCTTCCCATTCGATGCGCGTCATATCAGTGGTGGTGGTGCCAGTTGCCGTCGCCCGACTCGAGGAAGGACTTCACCGCGTCCGGGTTGCCGGTCGCGTGGCGCCGCACTTCGCCGCAGCCGCAGATGCCCTGGTAAGGCTGGATGTGCGAGCAGGCCGAGACTTTCTGCAGGTAGACCGTGACGTTTTTGGCGCACTTGGCGCATTTGAAGGTGAGGGTGCGGGCGGGTTTCATGTGCAGTGTGTAAGGATAAACAAAGGCGGCATTGTACCGGGTTTCGTAGGGTGGACGGGCCTCCCGTCCACGCGTTCAAACAGTGTCGGCATGAACGCCGGTGTAGAGGATCGGAATGTGGTTGAACGCGTGGACGGGGAACCCGTCCACCCTACATTGCGACGCTCACGGCGCTGCTTCCACCCCCGGTCGGCCGTACCTGGATCTTGGCCGCGATCCGCTCCGTCATCTCGTGCACGTGCGAGATCACCCCGACCTTGCGGCCCATCGACTGCAGCGCGTCGAGGGCGTCCATGGCGATGCCGAGGGTGTCGCTGTCGAGCGATCCGAAACCTTCGTCGATGAACAGCGACTCGACCCGCACCCGGTTCGAGGACAGCGAGGCCAGGCCCAGGGCCAGGGCCAGCGAGACCAGGAAGGATTCGCCGCCCGAGAGCGAATTGACCGAGCGGATCTCGCCGCCCATGTCCTGGTCGCGCACCATCAGGCCGAGCGAAGGCGCGCCGGCGTTGTCGACCCGCTCCAGGCGGTAGCGCTTGGCCAGCTGGGCGAGGTGGCTGTTGGCGTAGCCGAGCAGGACGTCGAGCGTGAACTGCTGGGCGTAGTTGCGGAACTTCTTGCCGTCGGCCGAGCCGATCAGCTCCGACAGCTTGCCCCAGCGCTGCTCGATGGCCTGCTGGCGCTCGATCTCCGCCAGCATCGATTGCGCCCTGACGCGGCGCTCGTCGTCCTGCGCCGCCTGCAGGCGCAGGCCGGTGGCGCGTTCGTGCACGGCGCTGCGTTCTTCCAGCACGGCTTCGAGGGCCTCGGCAACCATGGCGCCGTCCTGCATCGCGCCATCGGGCGCTGCACTCTGCTCGTGCAGGTCGCGCTGGCTCTTGCGCTCGGCCAGCACGGCGGTGGCCCTGGCCAGGGCCGCGTCGAGTTCGGCCAGCGCGCTACGTTCCTGGGCCAGCCAGGCGGCGCCGACCGCCAGCAGGCTGGAAAGCTCGGCCTGGCTGGCCACCGGTTCCAGGTCGCCGTGGTGGGCGGCGTAGTCCTCGATCCAGTCCGCGAGGCGGGCGGCGGCGTCGCGCGCGTTGTCCTGCAGGGCGCCGATGCGTTCCTGGGCCTGGGCGAGCGTGCTGCGCACCCGCGTTTCACGCTGCGCGGCTTCGCCGGCGGCCGCCTGGCGCGCGGCGAGCAGCTCGCGCGCACTCGTGACGGCCTGGCGCAGGGCCTGTTCGACCTCGCCCACTGCGCGCCCTTCGAACAGGGCGGCGCGGCCGGCGCGCCGTTCGCGCAGTTCGGCCTCGCTGCGGGCAAAGGCGTCGCTTGCCGCCGTGGCGGCGCCTCCCGCGTGTTCGGCGCGCACCGCCGCTTCGCGCTGCGCCGCCTCGAGTGCGGCCAGTGCGGCGCGGTGTTCGGCCAGGCGCGCCGATTGCTCGGTCCAGGTCTTCGCTTCCAGCGCACGCGCAGCCTGCCAGCGCTGCGGATCGCGGCGCCAGGCGATCTGCCAGCCGTCGCCGCAGGCGCCGGCCACGGCCTGGTCGAGTTCGGCCAGCAGGGCCTCCAGCGCGGCACGGTCGCGTTCGAGCTGGGCAAGCAGGGTCTTGTGTTCGCTCTCCAGCGTGCCCAGCGCCGCCTGCGCCTTGTGCGCCAGATCGCGCTGGCGCTGGTGTTCGGCATTGCCCGCATCGAAGGCCGCCTGGGCCGCCTCGCGTGCCTGGGCGGCACGGCGTGCCGCCTGCTGGCGCGTGTCCACCGCAAGCAGGGCTTCGCGCACGGCCGTGGTCTGGGCCTCGAACCACGGCTGGCGCTCGCCCTCCGGCGGCGCATCTGGCGCGACCGGATTCGCATTCCACGCGGCTTCGAGCTCCTCGACGTCCTGCGCGAGGGCGGCGCGTTCGCCGGCCAGTGTGGCCAGGCGCTCGTCGGCGGCGCCGATCTGGGCGCGGCGCGCGGCCTGTTCGGACAGGTTGCGCTGCTGCGCGGCGCGGCGTTCGCCGACCTGGCCGCGCAACACCTCCAGCACCGCGTGCAGGCGCACGTCCTGGTGGGTGTAGGGGTGGGCTTCGCTGCCGCAGACCGGGCAGGCTTCGCCGTCGATCAGGGTGGCGCGCAGGCTCTCGACCTTCTCGCCGCAGGCGCGTTCGGCGCCGGCCAGCGCGTGCTCGGCCTGTTCGCTCGCGCTGGCGAGGGCAGGGGCGGCGGCGGCCAGGGCGGCCAGCTCGGTGTCGGCGGCGGTGCGCGCGGTGCGCGTGCTCTCGATGGCGGCGTCGGTCCGCGCCAGGTGGACGCGCGCTGCCTGCAAGCCCTTGGCGATCCTGGCCGCTGCCGCCAGCTGCTCGCGCCGGGCGTCAAGCTGGCGGCGTTCGGCGTCCAGGGCGTCGAGGTCGAAACCGGCCATCGCCGCGGCGGCGGCCTGGCGCGCGGCATCGAGTTCGGCGATGCGCGCGGCGGCGCGCCCGGCCGCTTCGAGGGCTGCCTCGACAGTGGCGGCCGCGTTCACGCGGGCCCGCTCGGCCCTGGCCAGGGCGGCCCCGTTCTCCGCCTCCTGGCCGGCAGCCTGCGCCGCCTGCGAGAACAATTTGTCCCAGCGCGGCCATTGGGCGGCGAGCGCCTCGTGCCGCTGGTGCTCGGTCAGCCAGAGCGCGCTGCGCTGCTCGGCCTCGCGGGTCTGGGCCAGGCGCCTGCCGGCCTCGAGCAACAGGGCTTGCGCGCGTGACGCTTCGGCCTGCGTCTCGTCGCGCCGGCTGCCCAGCTGCGCATGGGCGCCCGCCAGCGTGACGATGGTGGCGTCGAGTGCTTTGGCCGCGTCGAGCTGGGCGGCGGCGGCGTGCTGGCCCGCCTCGGCGCTGTGCAGCGCATCGGTGGCGGCCTGCACCCCTTCGAGCGCCAGGCGCGCGGCCTCGGCGGCGCGTGCGAGTTCGCCCTGGCCGTTGGCCAGGGTCGCTTCCAGCTGGGCGCGCTCGGCGTCGAGGCGGGCCAGTTCCGCCATCAGCGGACGCGCGGCCTGCACTTCGTCGAGGGTGGCGAGGCGGATGCGCCGCGCCTGCGCCGACTCGGCCTGGGCGCGGGCGTCCAGCAGCAGGGCCTCGGCCTCGGCTTCGCGCTGGCGCAGCCGTTCGCGTTCCTGGTGCCAGCGCAGCTGCGCTTCCAGCAGGGCGCGGCGCACGTCGACCGCCTGCAGGGCGACTTCGGCCGCGGCGCGCTCGGCGTCGAGCTGTTCGCGCGCTTCCTGGGTCAGCGGCGCGTGGTCGGCCAGGCGAGCGGTGAGGCGGCGCACGGCGTCCTGTTCCTGCTTGTAGCGCTCGTAGGCACGCTTCGAGATGGCGCTGTAGACGGCGCTGCCGGTGAGCGTCTCGAGCAGCTCGCCGCGCTCGTTCTCGTCGGTTTTCAGGAAGGCGGAGAACTCGTTCTGCGCCAGCAGCACCGAGCGCGTGAACTGCTCGAAGGAAAGGCCGATGCGCGCCGCGATCTCGGCCTGGGTCTCGGTCTTGGTGCTGCCCAGCTGCGCCAGTTCCGGCAGCCGGTGCAGGGTCATGTTCGAGGCCTGCAGCAGGCCGCTGGCCTTGTTGCGCGAGCGCCGCACGCTCCAGCGCGCGCGGTAGCGGATGCCGTCGTTGCCGACGAAGTCGACCTCGGCGTGGCCTTCGGCGGCGCCGCGGCGCAGCAGGTTGCGGGCGTCGGTGGTCGAGACGCTTTCGCCGCCGGCGTCGGGCAGGGCGCCGCGGCTGCTTTTGAGTTGCAGGCGCGGCGTGTTGCCGTACAGGGCCAGGCAGAGGGCGTCGAGCAGGGTGCTTTTGCCCGCGCCGGTCGGCCCGCAGATGGCGAACAGGCCGCTCGAAGCCAGCGGCTCGCTCTCGAAATCGACCTCGAATTCGTTGGCGAGCGACGCCAGGTTACGGCCGCCGATGCGCAGGATCCTCATGCCGCCTCCCCATCGCCAGGCAGCATGAGTTCGGAGAAGGCGGACAACAGGTCGTCGGGCGCATCCTCGCCGAAGCGCTGCTGCCACAGGCGGCGGAAGATGTCGTCCGGCTGCAGCTGGGCCAGCTGATCGAGCGTCAGCGCGCTCGCGCCATCCTGGGCGGCGACCAGCTTGCGGGTCGGCTCGATCTTCGCCAGCCGCACCGCTTTGCCGGCGATGGCCGCCTCGACCTGGGCACGCAGGCCGGGCTCGGGCCCGTCGAGCAGCACCCGCACCTCCAGGTAGGGACGGCACTCGGGCGGCAGCTCGGCGTCGAGTTCCAGCGCTTCGAGCGCGGTCAGCACTTCGGCCAGCGGTTCCGGCTTGGCCGGTACCCGCAGCAGCTCGACCGCGCGCGGAACGAGCAGCGGCGTGACCTCGCGCGCAATCGGGCCGTCGAGGTCGATGCGCAGCACCTGGTGCTGGTAGCCCACTTCGGCGAAGGACAGGGGCAGCGGGCTGCCGCAATAACGCAGGTGCTCTTTCTTGCCGACGCGTTGGGCCAGGTGCAGGTGGCCGAGGGCGGCGTAGGCGATCTCCGGATCGAACATCGAGGCCGGCAGCGCCTCGGTGCCGCCGATCACGATGCGGCGCTCGGAGTCGCTGGACGACTGGCCGTCGACCATGTGGCAGTGGCCCATGGCGAGAATGGCCTGGCCGGGTTCGCGGCGCGCCTGCGCCAGCTGGAAAGCCTGGTTGTAGAGCAGGGCGATACCGTTCAGGTAGGCGTCGCCTTCGACCTCGGCCTTGGGCACGTCGCCCGGGCGCAGGAAGGGGATGCCGAGGCACCAGGCCTTGATCTCGCCCGCCTTATCGCGCAGCGGCACCACCAGGCGTTCGAGGTCGATCGCGCCTTCGCGGGTGCGCACCACGTTGCCGATGACGACGGTGCCATGCGCTTCCAGCAGCGGGCCCGGCGCTTCCAGCCGGCCCGGCGAATCGTGGTTGCCGGCAATCACGACGATCTGCAGGTGCGGCGTGCGCGCCTTGGCCCGCTGCAGGAAACGGTAGAGCTGGCGCTGGGCGGCGGACGAGGGGTTGGCGTTGTCGAAGATGTCGCCCGCGATCAGGAGCGCGTCGATCTCCTCGGCCACGATGGTGTCGAGCAGCCAGTCGAGGAAGCACTCGTGCTCGTAGGTCCGGTCGTAATTGTGCAGGGTCTGGCCGAGGTGCCAGTCGGAAGTGTGCAACAGCCGCATGGAAGTGAGTAGCCGGAAATGAAAGAGGGGAGAACGAACAACCGGCTGCACTATAACGCAGCCGTGCCCGCGCTTCAAAAAAAATCCCGCCCTAGGCTGCGGCATGCCGGAATGTCATTACAATCATTGCATGAGCGAACTAAACCTGTCGATTGGCGCCGCGCGCGCCCTGCACCTGGCGGCCCAGGGAGTGTTGCAGCCGCGCCGGCGCAAGGCGGTCAAGGCCGATGTGCTGGATGCGATCCGCCGCATGGCACTGTTGCAGATCGACACCATCAACGTGGTGGCGCGCAGCCCGTATTTTGTGTTGTGGAGCCGGCTCGGCGACTACACGCCCGCGTGGCTGGACGAGCTGCTGGCCGAAGGGCGGCTGTTCGAGTACTGGGCCCACGAAGCCTGCTTCATCCCGACCGAAGACTACGGCCTCTACCGCCACCGCATGCTCGACCCGGCCGCGATGGGCTGGAAATACTCGAGTACCTGGATGCGCGAGCGCGCCGGCGAAGTGGCGGCGCTGCTGGCCCACATCCGCACCAGCGGCCCGGTGCGCTCCTCCGATTTCGAACGCACCGACGGCAAGGCGGGAGGCTGGTGGGAATGGAAGCCGGAAAAGCGCTCGCTCGAAGTCCTGTTTACCTCGGGCGCGCTGATGATCGCGCGCCGCCACAACTTCCAGCGCGTCTACGACCTGGCCGAGCGCGTGCTGCCAGGCTGGGACGACGCCCGCATGCCCAGCCTGCCGCAGGTGCGGCGCAGCTTCGCGCTGCAGGCGGTCAAGGCCCTGGGTGTGGCCCGCGCCGGCTGGATTCCCGACTATCACCGCACCCGGCGCCCGCACCTCGACCTGGCGCCGCTGGTCGAGGAGGGCCTGCTGCTGACGGCCCGCGTCGAGGGCTGGGACGATCCGGTCTACATCCACGCCGACCATGCCGCGCTGGCCGGCCAGGCCGCGGCGGGCACGCTGAACCCGACGCTCACCACCATCCTGTCGCCCTTCGACCCCGTGGTCTGGGACCGGCGCCGCGCGCTGGAACTGTTCGATTTCGACTACCGGCTCGAATGCTATACGCCCGCACCCAAGCGCCGCTACGGCTACTTCACGCTGCCGCTGCTGCGCCGCGGGCGGCTGGTCGGGCGCATCGACGCCAAGGCGCACCGGCGCACCGGCATCTTCGAGGTCAAGGCGGTGTGGTTCGAGCCGGGCGTGCGGCTGGGTGAAGCGCTGCTGCGCGACGTGGCGCAGGCGCTGCAGCGCTGCGCGCGCTGGCACGGCTGCCCAGTTGTCCAGATCGGACGCACCGAGCCTGCCGGGCTGGAGGCGGCGCTGGGCGCTGCCGAGAGCCTTCCCGACACCCCGGCCGCGGCATGAGTCTGCCCCGCGGGCGCCAACGCACGGCGCTCCGGGCGGTTGACGCGCGCCGCTCGACGCTATCCCAAGAGTTTGTGCCAGATCAAACCCGGCACGCCAGCGCTCCCTAAACTACTAGTTCTTTCAGGCTGAAGAATAGAAAAACAGACAAGAGCCTGTTCCAAAAACCAGTATGTCCAGCCAGGCCGCCTTTATTGCGGTTTCCTGCAATGGAGCCGTGCGCCTGCGTTGACGACGTCGAGAGGAGACCGAATGCTTACCGCGACCTACACGCTCGTTGCGCTTTCTGTTGAGCAAACAAACATGCGTGTCAGCCTGCACGCCGTACAGCAACTCGTGCATAAAGGCTTCATGCGCCAGAGCGCGCTCACGGCGGGCCAGGCCGAATACGTCTGCGACACCCTGCGCCGCCTGTACGAGCAGTGTCATCGCCGCAAGCTCGACAAGTTCCTGATGCCGGCGCTGCGCCGCGCCGGCGCCGGGGCCAACCCGCTCCTGTGCGAACTCGACATGCTCAGCCGCGGCGCGGCCGAAGCGCTCGAGACTGCCTGCGGCCTGCTGCGCGAAGGCGTCGACAACGAGGAGCGCGTGGACGCCTTCTGCATCGCGGTGGAGCGCTTCTGCGCGGCGCTGACGCTGCGCTTCGAGCGCGAAGAGCGCGAACTGTTCCCGGTCGCGCGTGCCGCCATCGCCGGCGACGCCTGGTTCGCGGTGGCCAACCAGATGCTCGCCCACGACGCCTACGTCGAGGAACACCGCGGCCGCCATGTGCCCGCGGCGAGCCGCGCCGCCCGCGCCGACCATGCGCATCGGCAGGGACCGCCGCTGAGTTTCGCCCACTGACGTTCGCGCACCGGCACTTGCGAGCGCGCCTGCCGGGTGCGGCAGAAAAGCCCTCATCGTTCTTTGCTATGATGGGGGTTTTGGAAATGCGACTTCATCATGTTCGAATTTCTTTTCAAGCGGCAGGGCAAGGACGCCGGCAAGCAGGCCGCCAAGGCTGACGGCAAGCCCGCCGGCAAGCCGGACAGTAAACCCGCCGGCAAGCCCACCGGCAAGCCGGACGGCAAGGCAGCGACTGCGCCCGCCGCCTCGGCCGGGGCGGGAAGCGCCGCGCCCGGCCAGGGCAATGGCGGCGCGGGCGGCGATCGCCCGTCCAAGGCAGCGCGCGAGCAGCAGGCCGAACAGCTCAAGTCGCTCGACGGCGACGAGGCGCGCGCGGTCGACTTCATCCTGCAATCCGAATACTCCGAACTGCGCCTCGCCGCGGCCGAGCTGGTGCACAGCCGCGCCGCCCTCGAGCGCGTGCACACGGCGATGCGCAACATCGACCGCCGTGTCGCCAAGCTGACGCAGGCGCGCCTGGACGCGATCCGCCACCACGACGCCGAACTGGCGCGCGGCCAGGCGGCGCTCGACGGCGCACGCGCCCTGCTGCAGGACGAACACCTGACCCCGAACCAGGTGGCCGATCTCGACCGCAAATGGTCGGTCATCGCTGCGCCCGAACTGGCCGAGGACTTCGCCCCGGTACGCGCCGCCCTCGGCGCGCGCCTGGAAGCGCAGGTGCAATTGCAGCGCGCCATGATCGACCGCCTCGCTGCATTGCGCCGCCTCGACCCCGGTACCTTGAACGCGGCCAAGCTGGCGGCCAGCCTGGAGCGCATGGCGCAGGAACAGGAGGCTGCGCTCGGCCACGCGGAACGGGTCTCGCTGCCGCGCGCCCTGGTGGCCGAGTTCGCCGCCGAGCACGCGCGCCTGTCCGGACTGCTGGGCACGCTCGAACAGGCGCAGGCGGCGCTGGCCGCGCGCGAAGCGGCCCTGACCGAATGGCAGGCCCAGCCGGTCGAAGAACTGCATGCGGAAACCCTGCGCAAGGCCTGGCAGAAACTGCCGGCATTGCCGGAAGGGGCGGCCTCGGCAGCCCTGCAGGCGCGTTTCGACGCCTTGCTGGCGAGTTTGCCGCAGCCGGTGCGCAAGCCGCGCGAAGGTGCACGCGACAGCGCTCCTCCACAAGCTGTCCCGGCCGGCGCCGCTGCCGTCAGTGACGCAGGCGAAACCGGCACGCCGGCCGCCGAAGCACGCCCCAGCCAGCCGAAACCCCCGCGCGGCGCCGACCAGGCCTTCCTCGACACGATGGATGCGCTGGAAGCGGCCCTGCAGCAGGGCTCGCTCGCCCACGCCGCCGAACTCGACAAGACCCTGAAGGACACCAAGGGCAAGGGCATGCGCCTCACAAGCCCGCAGGCGGACCGCCTGGCCCACCTGCGCGCCGAACTCAAGCGCCTGTCGGACTGGGCGCGCTGGGGCGGCAACGTCTCGCGCGAGGAACTGATCAAGACTGTGGAAGCGCTGCCGACCCAGAACCTGGCGATGGCCGAGCTGGCGAAGAAGGTCGGCAGCATGCGCGAACGCTGGAAGGCGCTCGACAGCCTGTCCGGCGCCGCCCCGAAAAGCTTGTGGGAGCGTTTCGACCATGCCTGCACGGTGGCCTACGCCCCGGCGGCGGCCCACTTCAAGCACCTGGCCGACGAGCGCCATGCGAATGCCGCGCGCGGCGAGGCCCTGGTGCAGGAGGCGAACGCGGAGATCGCGCGCCTGCAGGCCGGGGAAGCCGACTGGAAGCACGTGGCCGGCACCGTGCAGCGCCTGCGCCTGGCCTGGAGCCACCTGGGCGCGATCGACCGCAAGGACAAGAAACGCCTCGACCAGCAGTTCGCCGCCGCCCTCACCACGCTGCAGGGACCGCTGGAAGAGCAGCGCAAGATAGAGGTGACGGGCCGCGAGGAACTCATCGACGAGGTGGCCGCGCTCGACCCGCACGACCGCCATGCGATCGACCGCCTGCGCGACATCCAGGCGCGCTGGCAGGAGCATGCGCGCGCGTTGCCGCTCGAACGCAAGGCCGAGCAGGCGCTGTGGGCGCGCTTCCGGGCCGAGTGCGACAAGCTGTTTGCCAGCCGCAAGGACAGCGCCCACGCGCTCGATGCCGAACGCCGCGCCCACGAGGCGGCCAAGGAAGCGATCAGCGCGCGCCTCGAAGCGGCCGCGCCGGACGCCACCCCGGCCACCGCCGGCAAGCTGCTGCGCGAAGCGGCGGCCGAATGGCATGCGATCGGCCCGGTGCCGCGCGCCCATGAAGCCCGCGTCGACAAGCGCTACCACGAGGCGATCGCGAAAGTGCAGCACCACGCCGACATTGCGCGCCGCGCCGCCGGCATGGCGCTGGCGGGCGCCGTGCGCGACAAGCTGCGCGCCTGCCAGGAACTGGAAGCCTCGCTGGCCGACGCCGGCCAGCAGGTATCCGAAAACGACTGGCGCAATCGTTGGGCGGCGCTGCTGCCCGCCGGGCGGGAATACGACCCGGTGCTCGACGCCCGCTTCGAGGCGGCCCTGGGTGCGCTCGCGTCCGACCGCGCCGGCTATGCGCGCCTGCTGGAAGCCAACCGCGCCACTTTGCTGAGCGAACTGCTGCGCCAGGAAGTGGCGGCCGGCATCGACAGCGGCGCCGAGTTCGCCCGCGACCGCCTGAAATTGCAGGTCGAAGCCCTGCAGTCGACCCTGCAGGCGGGCGCCGGCAAGCACGGCGATCACGGCGGGGGCCGCCCCCAGGGCGCATTGCACGCCCTGTGCGCGCTGCCGGCGCTGGTCGACGAACGCACGGCGCTGCGCGTCGAGCAACTCGTCATGCGCACCGTCCAGGGGGCCAAATGAGCATGGTCCGAGTGCAAACCGGGGACTTCGACCTCGGCCGGGAACTGGCACGCCTGCGCGAAGGCGACGCGCGCGTCGGTGCCGTGGTGAGCTTCGTCGGCACCGTGCGCGACATGAACGAGGGCGCCGAGGTCTCCGAGCTCGAGCTCGAGCACTACCCCGGCATGACCGAGCGCGCGCTGGAAGAGATCGTCGAGCGGGCGAGGGCGCGCTGGCCGCTCTACAACGCGCTGGTGATCCACCGCGTCGGCCCGATGGCGCCGATGGAGCAGATCGTGCTGGTCGCCTGCAGCGCGGCGCACCGCGGCGAAGCCTTCGCCGCGTGCGAGTTCATCATCGACTACCTGAAAACGGACGCCCCGTTCTGGAAGAAGGAGCAGACCCCCGAGGGGGCGCGCTGGGTCGACGCCCGCCTGAGCGACGACAGCGCCAAGGCCAAGTGGGCAGCGGCTTGAGCTGGCTCGCGGTGGGAGCCGTGGGCGCCGGCGCCGCGCTCGGCGCCTGGCTGCGCTGGGGACTCGGCCTGTGGCTGGCGAACGCGCATGCCCACGTGCAGGCCGGCACGCTGGCGGCCAACCTGGCCGGCGGCTACCTGGTCGGCATCGCGCTCGGCTTTTTCTCGGACGCGCCGCAGCTGTCACCCGAGTGGCGCCTGTTCGCGATCACCGGCTTCCTCGGCGGCTTGACCACCTTCTCCAGCTTTTCGGGCGAATCGGTGCTGCTGCTGCAGCGCGGGGAATACGGCTGGGCGCTCGCCCACACGCTGCTGCACCTGCTCGGGTCGATCCTGCTGTGCGTCGCCGGCTTTGCGACCTGGCGCGCGCTTCGGGGATAGCTGGTCAGCCGCTGGTCAGCCGCTGGTCAACCTGTGATGCGCTGGAACACCTCGCGCGCCGCCAGCCCCCCGCCGCCGATCAGCACGGCGAAATAGACGATGGTGGCGACGTTGCTGATGTGGCCCAGCAGCACGCAGACGCCGTCGCGCTGCAGGAGGCCGATGGCGAAGAACAGCAGGGCCACGGCCGGGAAGGTATTGCTGAACGGGATCAGGCCGAAGGGCATCATCAGCAGCACGGCGCCCAGCACCAGCGAGGCGCTGTTCAGGCGGTCGATCGGGCCGTTGGCGACCAGCCACTGGATGCGGTTGGGGCGGCTCACGCGTTCGATCTTCTGTAGCCAGGGCAGGGCCTTGCGCAGCAGCGGGCGCAGTTTCCTGGTGCCGATGGTGCGGTGCTTCATCTTCGCCGGAATCCACAGCTCGCGCCCGAACAGGCGGGAGAGGCCGATCAGCAGGATGGCCGCGCCGAACACCGTGCTCACGCCGGGGATCGACACCGGGATCAGGAACACCAGGGTGAGCAAGGCGGTCAGCAGCAGCAGGCCGTCGTTGCCCACGCGGTGGATCAGTTCGCTGAGCGTGATGCCGGTCGGCGGCAGGGCGCGGACCAGGGAGCGGAGCCGCTGGGAAATGGGTTCACTGTGCATGGTGTTCTTCAGGTAGGGCATGGGGTTAACTAGGGCGCCGGCGCGACAGTATAACGACCGCGGCGCCTCAGATAGCGTGTACCGGAGAAAATGTGCCCGCATGAGGTAAAAATGCGACTCGGCGCCGCAGGCGCGCAGCGGCAAACAATCGGGGAGGAAGGATGCTGGAAGCGCTACGCGAGCTGATGCGCCCGCCCCCGGGGATGGCCTTCGACTTCAGCCAGCCGCCGGGAGAGCCGGCGCTGGCGCCGCCCGACGGCGTGTCCTGGCAGGTGTTCGCCAATCCGGTCGCCCTGTTCATCGGCGGGGTGGCGGCGGTGCTGCTCGAGCTGGCCGAACCCATGGTGCGCTCGGGCGTGTGGAGCCAGGGCGGCTTCCAGCGCGATCCCGGCATGCGCCTGCGGCGCACCGGCTTTGCCGCCATGATGACCGTCTACGGCCCGCGCCCGGCGGCGGAACAGCTGATCGCCAGGGTAGTGCGGATGCACGAACACGTGCGCGGCACCACGCCGGACGGCACGCCTTATTACGCCAACGACCCGCGCCTGCTCGACTGGGTGCAGGCCACCGCCGTGTTCGGATTCGCCGAGGCGTTCCATCGCTACGTGCGCCCGTTGTCGGCGTTTGACAAGGATGCCATCTTCGTCGAAGCGCAAGCTTCCGCCCGGCTGTACGGCGCGACCGGCCTGCCGCGCTCGTGGGCCGGCTGGGAAGCGCTGCTCGGCGCCACCGCGCCCGTGCTGGAGGGTTCAGGCATCCTGGCCGAGTTCCTGGCGATCATGACCGACACGCCCATCGTTCCCGCGCTTCTGCGCCCGCTCCAGCGCCTGCTGGTGCGCGCCGCCGTGGACATCGTGCCGGAGCCCGTACGCTCCCTGCCGCAACTGCGCGGACGGGGCCTGCGCTTCGGCGAAGCGGGACTGGTGCGTGGGCTGGCACGGGCGGCCCCGCTGCTGCCGCTGGGCGATACCCCGCCGCTGCAGGCCGCGCGGCGGCTGGCGGCGGGTGCCGGAAGGAAGTGAAGCGCCTTCCGAAGCAGACTCTGCCGTTTCGCAATTCGCCGCGTCCGCCCAGTGCTACATTTTCCGCTGGACAACTTTGTGGAGCCTGGCATGACACCTGCTGCGACAACCGTTCAACGCCCGACCGCCGCCTTCGTCGGCGCTTCCTGGGGTGCGCTGCTGATCGGCGCCTTTGCCTTCCTGTGGGGCCTGTGGAATGCCCAAATGCAGCTCAACGAAAAGGGCTATTACCTGAGCCTGCTGCTCTACGGCCTGTTCGCCGCCATCTCCCTGCAGAAATCGGTGCGCGACCGCAGCGAGGGCATCGCCGTGACCGGCCTGTATTTCGGGCTGTGCTGGGTGTCGCTGTGCGCCGTGCTCGTGCTGCTGACCATCGGCCTCTGGAATGCGACGCTGGCGGCCAGCGAGAAAGGCTTTTATGCGATGTCTTTCGTGCTGAGCCTGTTTGCGGTGGTCGCCGTCCAGAAGAACGTGCGCGACCTGGGCACGGCCGAACCGAAGGCGCCGGTGGCGGACCACGCCTGAGCGTTGGCCTGGCAGGGCAGCCGATGTAGGAGAATCCTTACCGCGGGACGGGCGCATCTTGAAAAAGGTGCGCCCGTCCCAATTTTGTTTCCTAGTTAAGAATCCTCTTCTTCTTTCAGGGAGCAAGAATATGCGGCAAGACAAATTGACGACCAAACTCCAGGAAGCGCTGGCCGATGCCCAGAGCCTGGCGGTCGGCAACGACAACCAGTACATCGAGCCGGTGCACCTGCTCAAGGCCCTGCTGAACCAGGACGACGGCGGCGCGCGTTCGCTGCTGCAGCGCGCCGGCGTGAATGTCGGCGGGCTCACCAATGCCTTGAACAGCGCCTTCGAGCGCCTGCCGAAAGTCTCCGGCACGGGCGGCGAAGTGATGCCGGGACGCGAGCTGATGTCCCTGCTGAACCTGGCCGACCGCGAGTCGCAGAAGCGCGGCGACCAGTTCCTCTCGAGCGAAATGATCCTGCTGGCGCTGACGGAAGATAAATCCGACGCCGGACGCCTGGCGCGCGAACACGGCCTGGCCCGCAAATCGCTCGAATCCGCGATTTCGGCCGTGCGCGGCGGCGAGAACGTCAACTCGCAGGACGCCGAAGGCCAGCGCGAGGCGCTCAAGAAATACACGCTCGACCTGACCGAGCGCGCCCGCATGGGCAAGCTCGACCCCGTGATCGGCCGCGACGACGAGATCCGCCGCGCAATCCAGGTCCTGCAGCGCCGTACCAAGAACAACCCGGTGCTGATCGGCGAGCCGGGCGTCGGCAAAACCGCCATCGTCGAGGGCCTGGCCCAGCGCATCGTCAACGGCGAGGTGCCCGATTCCCTGAAGGGCAAGCGCGTGCTCTCGCTCGACATGGCGGCGCTGCTGGCGGGCGCCAAGTTCCGCGGCGAGTTCGAGGAGCGCCTCAAATCCGTGCTGAAGGAACTGGCCCAGGACGAGGGCCAGACCATCGTCTTCATCGACGAAATCCACACCATGGTCGGCGCCGGCAAGGCCGAGGGCGCGATGGACGCGGGGAACATGCTCAAGCCGGCGCTGGCGCGCGGCGAGCTGCACTGCGTCGGCGCGACCACCCTGGACGAGTACCGCAAGTATGTCGAGAAGGACGCCGCGCTCGAGCGCCGCTTCCAGAAGATCATCGTCGACGAGCCGAGCGTGGAGGCGACGATTGCCATCCTGCGCGGCCTGCAGGAGAAATACGAGCTGCACCACAAGGTCGAGATTACCGACCCGGCCATCATCGCCGCGGCCGAGCTCTCGCACCGCTACATCAGCGACCGCTTCCTGCCCGATAAAGCCATCGACCTGATCGACGAGGCGGCCTCGAAAATCAAGATCGAGATCGACTCCAAGCCGGAAGTGATGGACAAGCTCGAGCGCCGCCTGATCCAGCTGAAGATCGAGCGCGAAGCCGTGCGCAAGGAGACCGACGAGGCCTCGCTGCGCCGCCTCGAGCTGATCGGCGAGGAGATCGCCCGCCTCGAGCGCGAGTACAACGATTTCGAGGAAATCCTGAAGGCGGAAAAGGCGGCGGTGCAGGGCACGACCCACATCAAGGAAGAGATCGAGCGCATCCGCCACCAGATGGAGGAAGCCAAGCGCCAGTCGAACTGGCAGCAGGTCTCGGAGCTGCAGTACGGCCGCCTGCCGGAACTCGAAGCCCAGCTGCGGCACGCCGAGGAAGCTGCCGGCCGCGACGATGGGGAGCTTGACAAACCCAAGCTGCTGCGCACGCAAGTGGGCGCCGAGGAGATCGCCGAAGTGGTCTCGCGCGCGACCGGCATCCCGGTCTCGCGCATGATGCAGGGCGAGCGCGACAAGCTGCTGCACATCGAGGAAAAGCTGCACGAGCGCGTGGTCGGCCAGGACGAGGCGATCGAAGCCGTGTCGGACGCCATTCGGCGCTCGCGCGCCGGCCTGTCCGACCCGAACCGCCCCTATGGCTCCTTCATGTTCCTGGGCCCGACCGGCGTCGGCAAGACCGAGCTGTGCAAGGCGCTGGCAAGCTTCCTCTTCGATACCGAGGAGTCGATGATCCGCATCGACATGAGCGAATTCATGGAGAAGCATTCGGTCGCGCGGCTGATCGGCGCGCCGCCGGGCTATGTCGGCTACGAGGAGGGCGGTTACCTGACCGAGGCGGTGCGGCGCAAGCCCTACAGCGTGATCCTGCTCGACGAGATCGAGAAGGCGCACCCGGACGTGTTCAACGTGCTGCTGCAGGTGCTGGACGACGGCCGCATGACCGACGGCCAGGGCCGCACCGTGGACTTCAAGAACACGGTGATCGTGATGACCTCAAACCTGGGTTCGCACAAGATCCAGTCGATGGACACCGACGAGCCCGAAGTGGTCAAATTGGCCGTGATGGCCGAGGTGCGCGGACACTTCCGTCCGGAGTTCATCAACCGCATCGACGACATCGTCGTGTTCCATGCGCTCGACGAACGCAACATCGGCGCGATCGCCCGCATCCAGCTGCGCAGCCTCGAGGAGCGCCTGGGCAAGATGGAGATGACGCTCGACATCGACGAGGAAGCGCTGCAGAAGATCGCGGAAGCCGGCTTCGATCCGGTGTACGGCGCGCGGCCGCTCAAGCGCGCGATCCAGCAGCAGATCGAGAACCCGCTGTCGAAAGCGATCCTCTCGGGCCGCTTCGGGCCCAAGGACACGATCCCGGTGCGCGTGCGGCACGGCCAGCTGGTGTTCGGCGAAGAGCCGCAGGTAGAGCTGGCGAAGTAAGCGGGCTCGCAAGGAAGCAGCAGGGAAGGGCGCAGCGATGCGCCCTTTTTTTGTGTGCAGAAGGGATGTGGGAAATGGAGAGAATTGACGAGCCGATTTCGGGTAGGCTGTTGCCCTTCTGAAATTAACCCTCGACTCGGAAACTCTCGATGAATCAACAGCGTATCGTGCCGGTTCTTGCCTGGGCCTGCCTGTCCCTGCTGGGCGCTTGCGGCGGCGGGGGCGGAGAGGTCAATCCAGCCGTCGTGGTGCCCCTGGCTGGATCGAGCCCGGCGCCCGCGAACCCGGCGCCGTCGACCCCGCTCCCTGCCGAAACCTCGCTGGTTCCGGATGCGGGCCCGGTCGGGGCCATCCTCTACGCGGACGCGGCGCCGCTGCGTGTCCTGCGCCCCGGCGCGACGTGGACCTATCGCGGAACCGTCCAGCCCCAGGGCAGCGCCGGCACCGACAACATCGTCTACGCCAACAAGGTCAGCATCACGGGCCCGGACGGGCAGGCTTATGCGCAGCAGCACACGAACGAGTTCAACCTGGGCGCCAGTGTGTATCCTGAGCTGCGGTTCGAAGGGGGCGCCTGGACGACCGGGGCCAACGTCGAATTTTCGGGATCGGGTTCGCGCGTCTCCGAACGGATGGCCGAGTTGCGCTCGCCGGTCAGGGTCAACGACCTGTACGGCATCGTCGAACGCAGGAATGTCGATACCGGCACCGACTTCGACGGCGACCGCATCAACGAGACAGCCAGCGTCGCGATGTACTCGCGCGTGGTGGGCAGGGAGAGCCTCGACCTGCCGAACCGGCGCGGCCTCGAGGCCGTGCGCGTGGACATGACGATGCGCGTGCGCGTGACTACCAGCGCCGCCCGCACCGCCTTGCCTGTCTACGAGTCCGTGCGCAGCTACTGGTATGCGCCGGGAATCGGCGTGGTCAAGCAGCGGCTGGAAGAGCCAAACAGTACGGCGGGCCTCCCCAACCGCGTGGTCACCGAGGTGCTGGAAAACTGGGACGGCCTGAGCGAGGGCCTGGGCTACCTGCCGACGCAAACGACGGTCGCGCCGGCGTCGTCGCCCGCCGCGGGCAACGCGCTGCAGTACGCCTCGGCGGCCGTCGGCTTCGACACCCACGCGGTCGTGGCCGGACACCAGGCCGGCACCCCGATGGCGAACGGCATCATGCTGGCCCAGCTCGACGCGCGCGGCGCGATGGTGGCCGCGCGTAACTATGCGATGGCCGAGCTCTTCCCCGGCGCAAGCTACGTCACCGAACCGCGCCTGGTACGCAGCGGCGACGAGCTGCGCCTGTTCGCGCGCGTCGGCCAGGCCGTGGGCATGGCGTCGCTCGACGCCACGGGCCAGCGCATCCTGCGCCCGGCGGTCGCCATGGTGACCGACACCGCACTGTATCCCGCCAGCGACAGCACCAGCTACCGTGTGGCGGCCGATGGCGCCAATTTCTGGATCGCCTGGCTGCGCACGACCCAGGAAGCGGACGGGCGCTACCCAAGGTCGGCCATGGTGGCCCGCGTGGACGGCAACGGGCAGATGCAAGCGCCGGCGCGGTTCGTGATCGAGCCCGTCAATGCCGACATCCACGACTTCAGCATGGCCGTCGACGGCGGCCGGGTCGGACTCTCGTGGTACGAGGGCAACCTTCCGTCCACCATCCGCCGCCTGGCCACGATCGACACCGCGAGCACGGCGCTGTCGCGCGGCACGCTCGACCTCCCGCCTGAAACCTGCCTCAACGCCGGCATGCTCGGCCTGCAGCCGGGACTGGCCATCACCTGCTGGAACAATACGCTCACGTCCCTGGGCGGCGCGCGCATCGGCGCGAACGGCCAGCCGGTGCTGGCCAACGGCACGACGCTGGCGGGGGAGGCTTTCAAGGCGCCCTGGCTCACCAGGGTCAGCGGCGGTGCGCTGGCAAGCGGCGGTGCGGGCGAGCTCTACGTTACCGTCGGCCAGTACGCGCCGTATTGGCCCGGCGAATTCGAGTCGGGCTTCACGACGGTCCTGCGTACCGACAGCGCCGGCGGCGCGCTGGCGGCACGCGAGCCGGTGCTGCTGGCGCGCCTGCGCGAGCCGACCGGTCAGCTGGTTTCCATCGTGAAGCTGGGAAATCGCTTGCTGCTGCTCGGCAACAGCGTCGGCGGTCAACTGACCACCACGGTTGTCTGGCTGGAGAAGTAAGCCGGTTCGCGGGGGCAAGGAAGGGGGAAGGGCGCAGCGATGCGCCCTTTTTTCATGCCGGCGGCGCAATCGGCTAATGCGCGCTCGGGTTCGGCGGATGCCGTTACGATCTGACATGCCCCAATTCTCCGAGAAGGAAGAACGATGTCCGACTTCGATTCGAACCGGCGCCAGCTCCTGAAAGCCTCCGCCGTGGCCGTGGGCGGCGTCGCTGCTGCCGCCCAGCTTGCCCCCAATGCCGAGGCCGCCGCCGTTGCGCAGCCGGCCACCCCGGCCACCGCTGCCACCCCGGCCCTGATGAGCATCCGCCTGCGCGTGAACGGCGCCGAGCACCAGCTGATGATCGATCCGCGCACCACCCTGCTCGACGCGCTGCGCGAGCGCCTGCACCTCACCGGCAGCAAGAAGGGCTGCGACCAGGGCCAGTGCGGCGCCTGCACCGTCATCGTCGACGGCCGCCGCGTCACCTCCTGCCTGACCCTGGCCGTGATGCAGGAAGGCCACGAGATCACCACCATCGAAGGCCTGGGTACGCCGAACAGTTTGCATCCGCTGCAGGCCGCCTTCATCAAGCACGACGGCTTCCAGTGCGGCTTCTGCACGCCCGGCCAGATCTGCTCGGCCGTGGGCATGCTGGAAGAGATGCGCGCCGGCGTGCCTAGCCACGTAACGGCCGACCTGAACGCCGCGCCCCAGCCGACCCCGATCGAGTTTCGCGAGCGCATGAGCGGCAACCTGTGCCGCTGCGGGGCGTATTCCAATATCCAGGAAGCGATTGCGGAAGTGGCAGGAGTGAAGTCATGAAAGCATTTACTTACGAGCGCGCCAAATCGCCGGCCGAAGCTGCCGCCACGGCCGCACGCATCCCGAATTCCCGCTTCGTTGCCGGCGGCACGAATCTGCTCGACCTGATGAAGCTGCAGATCGAAACGCCGGCCCACCTCATCGACGTCAACGACCTCGCGCTCGACCGCATCGAGGCGGCGCCGAATGGCGGCCTGCGCATCGGCGCCCTGGTGAGGAACGCGGACCTCGCCAGCGACCCGCGCGTGCGGCGCGACTACGGCGTGCTGACCCGCGCCCTGGTGGCCGGCGCCTCGGGCCAGCTGCGCAACCAGGCGACTACCGCCGGCAACCTGCTGCAGCGCACCCGCTGTCCCTATTTCTACGATACCAACCAGCCCTGCAACAAGCGCAAACCGGGCAGCGGCTGCGGCGCGATCGGCGGCTTCTCACGCCTGCACGCCATCGTCGGCCAGAGCGACATGTGCATCGCCACCCACCCGAGCGACATGGCGGTGGCCATGCGGGTGCTCGACGCCCAGGTCGAAACCATCGACCCGAAGGGCGCCACCCGCGTGATCCCGATCGCCGACTTCCACCGCCTGCCCGGCAAGACCCCGCACATCGACCACAACCTGGCGCCGGGCGAACTGATCACGGCCGTCACCCTGCCTCCGCCGGTGGGCGGCATGCAGGTCTACCGCAAGGTGCGGGACCGCGCCTCCTACGCCTTTGCGCTGGTGTCGGTGGCCGCCATCGTGCAGCCCGACGGCAGCGGCCGCGCCGCGCTGGGCGGCGTCGCGCACAAGCCCTGGCGCGTGGAAAGCGCGGAAGCCGCCATGCCGCGCGGCGCCCAGGCCTTCGCCGGCGCCTTGCTGGCCGGTTCCCGCACGACCGAAGACAACGCCTTCAAGCTGCCGCTGGTGGAACGCACGCTGGCGTCGATCATCGCCGAGGCTCAGACTGCAAAAAAAGGGTAAGCCATGAAATTCAACGAACCAGCCACCACCAACCCGATCGACCAGATGAAGGTCGTGGGCCAGCCGGTCAACCGGATCGACGGCCCCCTCAAGACCACCGGCACCGCGCCCTATGCGATGGACCGCCACGACGTGGTGCCGAACCAGGCCCACGGCTACATCATCGGTTCGGCGATCCCGAAGGGGCGCATCGTGTCCATGGACCTGGCGGCGGCAAAGGCCGCGCCGGGCGTGATCGCCATCGTCACCGAGCAGAATGCCGGCAAGATCAACAAGGGCAATTTCAATACCGCGATGCTGCTGGCGGGCCGGCGCATCGAGCATTACCACCAGGCGGTGGCGCTGGTCGTGGCCGAGACCTTCGAGCAGGCCCGCGACGCAGCCCACCTGGTGCGCATCCAGTATGAGCGCGACAAGGGAACCTTCGACCTCCATGCGGCGCGCAACAAGGCCACGGCGCCGAAGAAGGAAGCCGCGGAGAGCAAGGTCGGCAATTTTACCGGCGCTTACGCGTCAGCGCCCGTACGGCTCGACGCCGAATACCACACCGCCTACGAATCGCATTCGATGATGGAACCGCATGCCAGCATCGCCGCCTGGGACGGCGACCGGCTGACGGTCTGGACCTCGAACCAGATGATCGGCTGGAATGCGAGCGACCTGGCCAAGACGCTCGGCATCAAGAAGGAGAAGGTGCACGTCATGTCGCCCTACATCGGCGGCGGCTTCGGCTCCAAGCTGTTTACACGCGCCGACGCCCTGATGGCCGCCCTCGGCGCGCGCGCTGCGCGGCGCCCGGTGAAGGTGAGCCTGCAGCGCGCCCTCATCCCGAACAACACCACCCACCGCTCGGCAACCTACCAGCGCATCCGCATCGGCGCCACGCGCGAGGGCAAGATCACCGCCATCGCCCATGAAAGCGCGTCGGGCAACCTCCCGGAAGGGAGCCCGGAAAATGCCGCGACCCAGACCCGCTCGCTGTACGCGGGGGAGCACCGGATGACGGCGAACAAGGTCGCCCTGACCGACCTGCCCGAAGCGAACGCGATGCGCGCGCCGGGCGAGGCGCCGGGCATGGCGGCGCTCGAGATCGCGATGGACGAGATGGCGGAAAAACTCGGCATCGACCCGGTCCAGTTCCGCATCCTGAACGACACCCAGGTGGTGCCGGACAATCCCGAGAAGCCCGACGCGACCGATCCGCAGTCGAAGAAGCCCGAGGAGAAAACGAAACACAACCCGCATCCGCCGTTCTCGCAGCGCCAGTTCGTCAAGTGCCTGCAGCTCGGGGCCGAGCGCTTCGGCTGGAACAAGCGTTCCGCGAAACCGGGACAGGTGCGCGACGGGCGCTGGCTGGTCGGCATGGGCATGGCCTCGGCCTTCCGCGACAACCTGCTGACGAAATCGGCGGCGCGCGTACGTCTCGACCGGCGCGGCTTCCTGACTGTGGAAACCGACATGACCGACATCGGCACCGGCAGCTACACCATCATCGCGCAGACGGCCAGCGAGATGATGGGCATTCCGCTCGAGCGGGTGAAGGTGCGCCTGGGCGACTCGAGCTTCCCGGCGTCCTGCGGTTCGGGAGGGCAGTGGGGCGGCAACAACTCGACGGCGGGCGTCTACGCCGCCTGCATGAAACTGCGCGAAGCGGTGGCGCGGCAGGCCGGGTTCGATCCGCAACGCGCCATCTTCGCCGACGGCCTGGTGCGCGCCGGCGACCAGAGCCTGCCGCTGGCCCAGGCGGTGGGCGAGCGCGAGCTGGTGGCCGAAGACATGATCGAATACGGCGACATCAACAAGCGCTTCCAGCAGTCGACCTTCGGGGCGCACTTCGTCGAGGTGGGCGTGGATGCGGCCACCTGCGAGGTGCGCGTGCGCCGCATGCTGGCCGTGTGCGCGGCCGGGCGCATCCTGAACCCGAAGACGGCGCGCAGCCAGGTGATCGGCGCGATGACGATGGGCGTGGGCGCGGCGCTGATGGAGGAACTGGCGGTCGACACGCGCCTGGGCTTTTTCGTGAACCACGACCTCGCCACCTACGAGGTGCCGGTGCATGCCGACATCCCGCACCAGGAAGTGATCTTCCTCGACGAGACCGATCCGATGTCCTCGCCGATGAAGGCCAAGGGCATCGCGGAGCTGGGCATTTGCGGCGTCGCGGCGGCAGTGGCCAACGCGGTCTACAACGCCACCGGCGTGCGCGTGCGCAGCTATCCGATCACGCTTGACAAGCTGATCACGAAGATGCCGCTGTCGGTCTGAACCCGGTAGGGTGGACGGCTATACCCGGGTCTTGGCGGTCACGCTGCCTGGACGCCGTCCACGCGTTCAACCGGCCTTGGAAACCTCGCGCCGGATCGACCGCGCGTTGAACGCGTGGACGGCGCACAAGCCGCATGGGTTCTCCCCGCCGAGCGGAGCCGTCCACCCTACAGGTCATCGGCGACAGCCCGCCAGCAAGGTCGCGCGCTTTTGACTACACTGGCTGCTCTCCAGCTTTCAACGGCTTTTCATGGCCGGCAACACAATGAGCACAACAAGCCTGCGCCAGGATGCGCGCGTGATCGGCCTGGTCGGCGTCTCGCACGGGGTGTCCCACTTCTTCCACCTGATCCTGGCGGGCCTGTTCCCCTGGCTCAAGACCGCCTTTGCGCTCTCGTATGCCGAGCTGGGCCTCCTGATGACGGTGTTCTTCGTGGTCTCGGGCATCGGCCAGGCCTTGTCGGGCTTTATCGTCGACCGCGTCGGCGCGCGCCGCGTGCTGTTTTCCGGGCATGCGCTGCTGGGAATCGCGGCCCTGCTGCTGGCGAGCGCCCCGAATTACGCGATGCTGATGCTGGGCTCGCTGCTGGCCGGCTGCGGCAACGCCGTGTTCCACCCGGCCGGCTACACCTTGCTCAACCAGAACGTGTCGAAGGAGCGCCTGCCGCACGCGTTTTCCGTGCACGGCATCTCCGGCAATATCGGCTGGGCCGCGGCGCCGCTGTTCCTGGCGGCGGTCGCCACGCTCGCCAGCTGGCGCATCGCCTTGCTGTCCGCCGCCGCGATTCCGTTCTGCATGCTGACCGTGCTCCTGCTCAACCGCAAGGCCCTGGCCGTGGCCGCCGCGCCCCAGCCCCAGGCCGGGAGCGCCCAGGGCGGCTCCTTCGCCTTCCTGCGCCTGCCCCAGGTGTGGCTGTGCTTCGGTTTCTTCTTCCTGACTTCGGTGGCGCTGGGCGGCATCCAGGCCTTTTCGTCGACCAGCCTGACGGCCCTGTACGGCATTTCGCTGGCCACCGCCGCGACCGCCTACACGACCTTCATGCTGTCCTCGGCCGCGGGCATGGTGGCCGGCGGCTTCCTCGCGGCGCGTGCCCACAACCACGGACGCACGATCGCAATTGCCTTCCTGTTCGCGGCCGGTCTGGCGCTGCTGGTCTCGGCCTCGCTGGTGCCGGGCGCGATGGTGATCCTGGTGATGGGCGCCATGGGACTGGCGATGGGCGTCGCCGGTCCCTCGCGCGATCTCCTGATCCGCGCCGCCGCGCCGCCGGGTGCGAGCGGACGGGTATTCGGCATCGTCTATTCGGGCCTCGACAGCGGCATGGCCATGGGCCCGCTGCTGTTCGGCACCCTGATGGACGACGGCCACCCGGCCGCGCTTTTTATCGGCGTGGCGCTGTTCCAGACGCTGGCCATCGCCACCGCGGTGGGGGCGGGGGCCAACGGACGGGCGCCGGTGCCGCACAAGGCATAAAAAAACGCGGGCCGTGAGCCCGCGTTTTTTATTAAAACTTCTTTCCTTAGCGCCGCTTGCGCAGCACCGTGCCCATCAGAAACAGGCCGGCCAGGGTCAGCGCGATGGTCTGCGGCTCCGGCACCTGGTTCGAGGCCGGCACTTCCGGCAGCGGCGGCTGGACGACGACCGGTGGTGGCACGACCACCGGCGGCGGCGTGTCTGGCGTTCCGCCCGGCGTTCCCGGCGGGGTTCCCGGTGGCGGCACCACGACCGTGGTCGACGCCAGGACGTCTTCCGACATCAGGTCGCCGGTCTGCTGGCCAGTACTGCTAAGAAAATTCACCTTCAGGTGCGGCTCGCTGTAGTTCGTCAGACCGGTAAGGGCGAAGCGGAACACCATGTTGTCCGCCAGCGGGGCGCCGCGGCCGTACAGGCACAGCACTTTCGTGGCCGAGTTGCCGTTGCCGCCGCCGTCGCAGCCGTTGGCGGTCAGTTCGTGCGAGTCCAGCTTCCAGGCCGACGGGCCGCCTGGTGCGGAGAGCAGCGACACGCTGTCGAATTGCCCGAAGTCCTTGATGCCGATGGCGCCGAGCCCGGTGGTCCCGGCCCAGTTGCCGCCCGGCTTGGCCGCATCGATCTCCAGCGTCAGGATGTTATTGGTCCAGTCGGTCGTGAAGACCACGTCCTGGAAAGTCAACATGCCCGCCTGTGCAGGGTTCAATGCGGCGCTTGCGGCAAGCACCAAGGCCAGTTTGCGAAAAGTCGTTTTCAAAACACACTCCCTCTGTGCGCCGGCAATGGCGGGCGCTTTGTTGTTTGTAATGACATCAGGAAGGGATGGTGCCTGTTTTAATGCTATCAGTAAATAAATTATGCACGAAAGAAAGAAATTGAGCTGGTTTGCAACGTTTTGCAAATTCGACGGATGAAACAGGACACGAATTTCCTGTTCGATTTTTCACCATATGAAATGCAGTTCTCATTGGATGGGAAGCTGCAGCACAAAGGATGGCCAGTCGGCTTCCGTTTTAAGAAATTTCATTCCACATCATGAGACATGGCGCGCAAGCCATTGTTTTCACAGCGAATAAAAATAATCAGATGTCTTATATAAGAGTGATTGTGCTCTGCACAACCTGATCTATGATTTGTCTAACGGATTTCGTTTCGCAGCTCAGCTTTAAACCAGTTTTCTTATCCAATCAGGAGAATCAAATGGCAACTCGTGAACAGCAGATCGCAGCCCTGCAAACCGACTGGGACACCAATCCACGCTGGAAAGGTGTCGTGCGCAATTACACCGCCGAAGACGTGGTGCGCTTGCGCGGTTCCCTCCAGATCGAGCACACGCTGGCCAAGCGCGGCGCCGAAAAGCTGTGGGGCCTCGTCAACAACGAACCCTTCGTCAACGCCCTCGGCGCCCTGACCGGCAACCAGGCCATGCAGCAGGTCAAAGCCGGCCTGAAGGCGATCTACCTGTCGGGCTGGCAGGTCGCCGGCGACGCCAACGTGGCCGGCGAAATGTATCCGGACCAGTCGCTGTACCCGGCCAATTCGGTGCCGATGGTGGTGCGCCGCATTAACAACACCTTCCAGCGTGCCGACCAGATCCAGTGGTCCGAGGGCAAGGACGACATCGATTACTTCGCGCCCATCGTGGCCGATGCAGAAGCCGGTTTCGGCGGCGTGCTCAATGCCTTCGAGCTGATGAAGTCGATGATCGAGGCGGGCGCCGCCGGCGTGCACTTCGAGGACCAGCTGGCATCCGTGAAGAAATGCGGCCACATGGGCGGCAAGGTGCTGGTGCCTTCGCGCGAAGCCGTCGAGAAACTCACCGCGGCGCGCCTGGCGGCCGACGTGATGGGCACCCCGACCCTGGTCATCGCCCGCACCGACGCCGAAGCGGCCGACCTGCTGACCTCGGACGTCGACCCGATCGACCAGCCGTTCTGCACCGGCGAGCGCACGGTCGAAGGTTTCTATAAAGTGCGTCCGGGCCTGGAGCAGGCGATTTCGCGCGCGCTGGCCTATGCACCGTATGCCGACCTGGTCTGGTGCGAGACCGGCAAGCCGGACCTGAACTTCGCCAAGCAGTTCGCCGACGCGGTGCATGCCAAGTTCCCGGGCAAGATGCTGGCCTATAACTGCTCGCCATCCTTCAACTGGAAGAAGAACCTGGACGATGCGACGATCGCCAAGTTCCAGAAGGAGCTGGGCGCGATGGGCTACAAGTTCCAGTTCATCACGCTGGCCGGCTTCCACGCGCTGAACTACGGCATGTTCAACCTGGCCCACGGCTATGCGCGCCGCCAGATGTCGGCCTTCGTCGAGCTGCAGGAAGCGGAATTCGCCGCCGCCGAGAAGGGTTTCACGGCTGTCAAGCACCAGCGCGAAGTCGGCACCGGCTATTTCGATGCGGTGACCCAGACCATCCAGCAAAACCAGAGCTCGACCACCGCGCTGCACGGCTCGACCGAGGATGAACAGTTCTTCGACGAGAAGAAAGTGGCCTAAAACAAGCTCCTGCAGCAGCGGGAACGAAATGCCCATCCTAGCACCCGTTCGCGGGTGCTTTTTTTTGCGCTAAACATATCCCTAAGGCATCAGAAGTTGTCGGTTGTTCCATTACAACATCGTAAAAATATCAATTTGCTTTCCAAAGTTTCTTTATGTAAATTGCCGCTTCGCAAACAAAATATTTTGTTTGCATACAGATGGAGGCGCTCCGCCTCCTGGCATAAATGAGCGGCCCGCAATCGACGGGCACGCCTTTCCCAAACTTTGGATTTCCCATGAAAAAAATCTCCGCCATCCTCTTCGCCCTGATGCTGACCGCCTGCGCCACCAGCGGCCCGCGCATCGCCGCCCCGAACCTGATCAAGGCCCCGCAGCCGATCGTCGGCAACACCGGCAAGTACATGTCGCCGTACACCGAAGACGGCACCGTCGCCGCCTGGGTCGAGAAGGGCCGCAACGCCGGCATCGGCGCCAACATCGGCGGCTTCGTGGGCGCCCAGGCCGGCCAGAAAGTGGCGGAGAACATCCCGTTCGTCGGCGGCTTCCTCGGCCAGAAGATCGGCGAAACCGCCGGCCGCGCGCTCGCCATCAAGATGGCTGGCGGCGAAGAATTCATCCGCGCCAATTCGGACCTGTCGTTCAACAACATCAACGACATGGCCGTCTACATGTACGCCAAGAACTCGACCCACAAGGATTTCGCCCAGGCCCTGAAGCTGGCCCAGGACATTTACCCGGAACTGAAGACCGCCTACTACCCGGCGATCATCAACGCCTCGGCCGGCAAGTAAGAAGAGGGGCCGTTCATGACCATCAAACTGTTTGCCGCGGCCTTCGCCGCGCTGGCGCTGGCCGGTTGCGCCACGCCGAACCTGGATAACTCGGCCGGCCGCCGCGTCGTCTACCAGGACGTGTCGACCACCTCGCAGCGCGTCGCCGGCGTCGGCGTCGAGTCGCAGGACATCGTGTCGATGACCGACCGCATGGTGCGCGAGATCCTGGCCACGCCGCAGATCGCGGGCCGCGCCACGCCGCCGCGCATCATCATCGATTCCGACTACTTCCAGAACGAAAGCTCGTCGCGCATCAACAAGAACATGATCACCGACCGCCTGCGCGCCGAACTGACCCGCGCAGCCCAGGGCCGTCTCGTGTTCGTCGCCCGCCACTACGGCGACATGGTCTCGAAGGAGCGCGACGCCAAGCGCAGCGGCGAGACCGACCGCGGCACTATCCGCAGCACGAAGGCCAAGGCCGGCGCCGACTTCCGCCTGGGTGGACGCATCACCTCGGCGGATGCGAGCTCGCGTTCGAACGGCACCGTGTCGCGCCATCACCAGATCAACTTCGAGCTGATCGACCTCGAATACGAAACGATCGCCTGGGGCGGCCTGTTCGAATTCAAGAAAGAAGGACAGGATGACGTCCTCTACCGCTAAGCGGAAGCCGACGCCCCGTCTGAAAGCGCTGCTGCTGGCGCTGGCATGCGCCGGCGCCGCGCCCGCGCATGCGGACTTCGCGGCGGAAGCCGCGAAGCTGCGTTCCGCGCCGGCCAAGGACGCGACCCTGCACAAGCTGCAGGCCGGCGTCGCGGCGCTGGCCGAGAACCGCCAGGCCGAATCGGGCGAGCTGTTCGACGGAGCGCTCGACAGCATCGAAGACCTGTACGCCAACACCGAGAACGCCGCCAAGGCGCGCTCGCTGTGGTACGAGGAGGGCGCCAAGGATTACAAGGGCGAACCCTACGAGCGCGCGATGGCCTTCTGGTACCGCGGCCTGCTGTACCTGGCCGGCGGCGACTACGAGAACGCGCGTGCCTCCTTCCGCGGCGGCATCCTGCAGGACGCCTTCGTCGAGGAAGACCAGCACCGCAGCGATTTCGCCTCGCTCATGATGCTCGACGGCTGGGCCAGCCAGCTCAACGGCGACAAGGGCCTGGCCGAGGACGCGTACAAGGACGTGGCGCGCCTGCGCCCGAACTGGAAGGCGCCGCAGAAGGATGCCAACCTGCTCGTCATCGCCGAGCTGGGCGGCAGCCCGCGCAAGGTCGGCGACGGCATCGGCAACCACGAGATCGTCTACCGCAAGGCCAAGCGCATGCCCGAGCGCAGCATCCGCATCGAGCTCGACGGCAAGCCGGTGACCCCGGTGCTGGCCGAGGACCTGTTCTACCAGGCCGCGACCCGCGGCGGACGCCCGGTCGACCGCCTGATCGCAGGCAAGGTCCAGTTCCAGAACGTCACCGGCGGCATCGCCGACGTGGCCGGCACGCTCGCGTCGGACCTGAGCGTGTGGAATGCGGCGGCGGGTGGCGGCAGCGGCAATGCGCTGGGCGCCGTGGCGGCCGTGGGCGCCATCGCCGGGATCTTCTCGGCCAACGTCAAGCCGCGCGCGGACGTGCGCTACTGGAACAACCTGCCGGAAACCATGCACATGGCGACGCTGCGCCACAACGGCCTGCCGCAACAGGTCAAGGTCGCGCTGTTCGACGAAGCCGGCCAGCCGGTCGACTCGAACGCGGTGCAAGTACACAAATGGATCGACAAGCGCGGCAACGTGCTCGTCTGGATCAAAACGAGGAATTGAAATGAACCACTTTAAAACCGTCATCGCCGCTGGCTGCCTCGTGCTGCTGGCAGGCTGCCAGACCGTGTCGCAGGAAGGCGCCCAGATGGGCGTGCGCGTGGAAGACGCGAATGCGCCGACCGCCCGCATCATGTACGACCAGGTCGTCATCATCGACAAGGTTCTGCAGAACAGCAAGACCGGCAAGATCGCCATCGAAGGCCAGGGCGCTTCGCGCACTCCGACCGGCACCCTGAAGGTGACCGTCGCCGTGCGCAACCGCACCGACTTCCCGCAGGTGCTGGAATTGCGCACCAGCTACTTCGACAGCGGCTTCGGGCCGACCGAGAAGCCGTCGGCCTGGAGCCGCCTGCACCTGGACGGCAACGGCGTCGGCCACTACCAGGAAAGCTCGATGGGCGCCGCCAACGTCGCCCATTACTACGTCGAAGTGCGGGAGGCGCGGTGATCAAGCCTTGCCTGTTCGCCGCATGGATGGCGGCATCCGCGATCGCTTCGGCGCAGCACCTGGAAGCCCCGCGCGCCATCGGCGCCGTGCAGGCGCCGGTGAGCGTCTCGGATCCGGCCGACACCGGCGTCATGGCTGCACCAAGCGATGCGGGCAGCCTGCGCAAGTGGTATGCCGCCCAGCGCCGTCCGGGCGTGGTGCTGTATGTCGAGCGCAAGCTCGAAGCGCTGCCGCCGGGCTGGCGCGGTTCCAGCCGCCTGCACATCGAGGACAAGCGCCTGGTGGACGGCAAGGAATCGAGCCGCAGCGTCACCGTCGGCGTCGAGCGCAATGCCGAAACGGCCGGCCCGGTGCCGCAATTCGTCGCCCTGTTGCAGCAGTCGCTGCAGCAGGAGATGAAGCGCCAGCAATTCACGGTGCTCGACGGCTCGGTACTGCAGCGCAAGCTCTCGAGCGGCGGCGCCGGCGGCGACGTCGAGTACAAGTCGCTCAAGGGCGCGGCACGCCTGGTCTTCGAAGTCGAGCTGCTGAGCCTGAACGGCAAGGTCGAGCTGGTCGGCGCGCTGAAGGACATCCATAGCGGCGCCCTGGTCGCCACCGTCACGCTGCCGGTCGACGGCATCGACTCGCGCACCACGATGGACCGCCTCAGCCGTATGCTGGTGGCGCGCCTGCTGGCCTCGAACGTGGCCTGAAGACCGGGTGAAACCCGCTACGCGGCCGCCGATTTGGGCGGCCCGGCGGTTCTGGGAGATAATGGCGGCTGTCAAAGCCGTTTCCCGGAACCGCGCCCCTGCGCCGGCTCCGTGCCGGCGCTTTTTATTTTAGGATTCCCCAATTATGTTGAGCTACCGCCACGCCTTTCACGCGGGTAATCATGCCGACGTCCTCAAGCATTTCGTCCAGGTGCAACTGCACCTGTACATGAACCAGAAGGACACCGCCTACACCTACATCGACACCCACTCGGGCGCCGGCGTGTATGCGCTCGACAGTTCGTTCGCTTCCAAGAATGCCGAGTTCGATACCGGCATCGGCCCGCTGTGGACCCGCACCGACCTGCCACCGGCCCTGGCCGAGTACGTGAACCTGGTGAAAGCCATGAACCCGAGCGGCAAGATGCGCTACTACCCGGGCTCGCCCTACGTCGCCGACCAGATGACGCGCATGGAAGACCGCCTGCGCCTGTTCGAACTGCACCCGGCCGACAGCAAGATTTTGGCGGAAAACTTCCGCAAGGCCGAGGCGCACAAGGCCGAGCAGGGCGAACGCGCGCGCGGACGCCGCGTGATGATCGAGCGCGGCGACGGCTTCCTCAGCCTGAAGGCCTTGCTGCCCCCGCCCTCGCGCCGCGCGCTGGTGCTGGTCGATCCACCCTACGAGATGAAGGACGACTACCGCAAGGTGAAGGATGCACTGGAGGAGGCGCTCGGGCGCTTCCCGGCAGGCATCTACGCGGTCTGGTATCCGCTGCTGCAGCGCATGGAGTCGCGCCAGTTCGCCGACCGCCTCAAGCGCCTGCCGGCCAAGGAATGGCTGAACGTGACGCTGACGGTGTCGACCCCGGGCCCGGACGGCTTCGGCCTGCACAGCAGCGGCATGTTCATCTTCAACCCGCCGTACACGCTCGAGCCGCTGCTGCGCGAAACCCTGCCTTACCTGGTCAAGGTGCTGGGCAAGGATGCGGGCGCGACCTTCGTGATCGAGCGCGGCACCCAGGTGACCGGCGCGGCCGCGGGTCGCGTGGGCGCCGGCGGCAGCGCGCGCCAGCCGGTCGGCAATGCGCGCCGCGCCAGCCCGCTGTCGGGCGCGGGCAGCCTGCGCCTGCCGGGCCAGGCCGCGGTTCCGCGTACTGCCGAAGGCGGGGAGGGCGCCGCACGCCGTCCTGGCGAGGCTGCGTCGGATGGCAAGGTGGCCGCCAAGGTCGGCGCCGCGGCGCGCGCCAAGCGCTTTTCGCGTCCCGCGGGCGAGGGCAGCAGCAACCGTCCGGACGAGCGCTTCGATCCGAACCGCAGCCCGGCAGCGCCGCGTGCGCGTTATGCCGACGAGCGTCCGCGCGGCGCCGGCAGCCGTCCTCAGGCCGCCAGCGGCCGCCCATCGGCGACCCGGCCGGATGGCGCCGGCACCGCCCGCACCGGCAACGGTCCGGCGCGCTCGCGCAAACCGCGCTGAGGCGCTTCGGACGCGCGCCGCCGGCCTGCCCGGTGGCCGCGTCCCCATCAAACTTGACCCCAGGTAAAACGGCCGGCGAATGTTTTTGCCGCGGCTAAACACACTGCATGAAATGCGGCGCGTGCGCGCAACACCGCGCACGCATCCCACGTTCGTTTCGATGTAAAAATGTAAAGATTGAGCAGTTGGTGTATAGTCGGAGAAGGTGCGCGAATGCGCGCGCCTGTTGCCGCGCCTGCTGCGCAGCAATTGTTTTCAGGAGCTTACATGCATGCCGAAGTAAGGGCAGTATCGGCCACGATACCGTCCGACGAATTTTTCCTGGCGCGCCAGCCCATCCTCGGACGCGACCAGCACCTGGTTGCCTTCGAGCTGCTGTTCCGCGCTGCGGGCGAGCACGAGGACGCCCGCCTCACCGATGGCGCCGCCGCGACCGCGGCCGTCATTTCACATGCGTCGCAACTCGGGCTGGCGCAAGTGGTGGGGGAAAAACTGGCATTCGTCAACGTGGATGAAGTCGTCCTGATGAGCGATTTTGTCCGTTTCCTGCCTCCAAATAAGGTTATCCTCGAAATTCTCGAAACCGTCAAGCCGACACAGCCCTTGCTGGCCCGCGTGGCCGAGCTGAAGAAACTCGGCTTCAAATTCGCGCTCGACGATGTCGTCGACCACACCGACGAGGTGCGCCAGTTGCTCGACCTGGTAGACGTGGTCAAGATCGACCTGCAAGGCGTGGAGAAGGCGGCCCTCGGCCCCCTGGTCGCGTCCATGCATGCGGCCGGCAAGAAGCTGCTCGCCGAAAAGGTCGAAACCCAGAGCGAATGCCGGCTCTGCATGGAGCTGGGCTTCGATTATTTCCAGGGCTATTACTTTGCGCGGCCCGTGATCCTCAGTGGGCGCAAGATCACGCCTTCGGAACAGGTGACCCTGCGCCTGCTCGAACTGATCAACAGCGAGGCCGACAATACCGCCATCGAGACGGCGGTCAAGCGCGACGCGCTGATCAGCCTGAACCTGCTGCGCCTCGTGAACAGCCGCGCGGCGGGGCCGGGCGAGCGGATCGAATCGGTCGCCGAGGCGCTGAACAAGCTCGGCCGCAAGCAGTTGCGGCGCTGGCTGCAGATCCTGCTCTACACGACGGCCGGCAACCCGGTCGAACTGGCCTCGCCGTTGTTACAGCTTGCCACGACCCGTGGCAAGCTTTTGGAACTGATGTCGCTGCAGGTACGCCCGGGCGACGTGGTCGGCGCCGAGCGCGCCTTTACGGTGGGGATCATGTCGCTGGCCGACGCGCTGTTCTCGATGCCGATGGCCGACATCCTCGACAACGTCGAGCTCGCCGACGACGTGCGCGCCGCCCTGCTGGGCCGCACGGGCGACCTCGGTACCATGCTTGAGGTCGTCGAGCGCCTGGAAAAAGCCGACACCGGCCGCCAGTTCACGGGCGCGCTGCGCAAGCTCAAGCTGACCTCGAAGCAGGTGCGCGAGATCGAGCTGGCGGCGTTCGATTGGGTGAGGGAGCTGGTGAGCGAAGGGTAAGACGCGGTCGCCCGCAACCTGTTCGGAAGGGTCCGCTGCTGCGGAGGCAATCGGTAGGGTGGTCAGCTCCACCCGAGGCCGGCGAGCCGGCGAGCCGTCGTGCGGCATGCGCTGCCCACGCGTCGATCGTTGGCGGCTCCGTTTTCGATCCGGATGATCTTGCCGCTAACGATCGACGCGTGGACGGCGGAGCCGTCCACCCTACTAGCGCACAGGCCGGCTTAGAGCGTTGCTACTGTCCCAAAAACAAAAACACCGTCGGCTTCTTGTGAAAATCCGGCACCTTCCCGGCCGCCAGCTGCGCCTTCCACTTCGCCGCCGTCAAGGTGCGCACCGATTCGCTGGTCAGCGACAAATCCGTCGCCACGCACACCAGCGTGCCCGGCTGGCAACTTGCCACCAGGGCTTCCAGCATCTGCCCGTTGCGGTAAGGCGTCTCGATCAGCAACTGCGTCTGCTTCTCGCTGCGCGAACGCGCCTCCAGGTCGCGGATGCGCTTGGTGCGGGCCGCCGCGTCGGTGGGCAGGTAGCCGTTGAAGGCGAAGCTCTGGCCGTTCAGGCCGCTCGCCATGACGGCCAGCAGCAGCGAGGAGGGGCCGACCAGCGGGCGGACCGTGATGCCGTGCGTGTGCGCCAGGCGCACCAGGTCGGCGCCGGGATCGGCCACCGCGGGCACGCCCGCTTCCGAGACCAGCCCGGCGTCTTCGCCGTTCAGCAGCGGTTCGAGCAATTGCGCCAGGGCCGAGGCGGGCGTGTTCACGTTCAGTTCCGCGATGCGGATTTCCTGCAGCGGCCTGGCGAGCGGATGGTCGATCGCGACCAGCTTCAGGAAGGCACGCGCGGTCTTCGCGTTTTCGGCGACGAAATAGCCAAGCTGCGAGGTAATCGCCTGCACCTGGCCGGGCAGGACGTGGGACAGGGCGTTCGGGACGGCTTCGGTGGGGCCGAGGGTATTCGGGATCAGGTAGAGGGTGCCGGGCATAGGATTCTGGTTAATTGTTCTGGGTGCCGAAGAAGGCCACGCCGGCGCGGCGCAGCATGCCGGTCAGGGCGATCAGGGGCAGGCCGGTGAGGGCGGTCGGGTCGCTCGACTCGATGCGTTCGAGCAGGGCGATGCCGAGGCCTTCGTTCTTGGCGCTGCCGGCGCAGTCGTAGGGTTGCTCGATGCGCAGGTAGGCGTCGAGTTCGGCATCGGGCAAGTCGCGGAAACACACGAAGACCTGCACGTTTTCCACTTGTACCTGTGGCTCGGCGCCGCGGCCGTCCCACAGGCAGAGCGCCGTATGGAACACGACTTCGCGCCCGCGCATCGTTTGCAATTGCGCCAGCGCGCGTGCGTGGTCGCCGGGCTTGCCGATCTGGGCGCCGTCGAGCGTGGCGACCTGGTCCGAGCCGATCACGAGCGCACCCGGATGCAGGGCGGCGATCGCCCCGGCCTTGGCGCGCGCCAGGCGCAGCGCCGTCGCTTCGGGCGCCTCGCCGGGCAGCGGGGTTTCGTCGATGTGCGGGGCGATGGCTTCGAAGGGCAGTTGCAGGCGGCCCAGCAATTCGCGGCGGTAGGCGGAGCTCGAGGCCAGGATCAAGCGCGAAGTCGAATGCATGGAAGGCGGGCGCGGCGGGGCAGAACTTGGTATCATGTCGGGCCGTCGTCGATAAAGTATAAGTAAAACAGATAGATATGGCATCCCGGCAAGCAAAGCCGATAGGTCGGGCCAGGTTTCGTGCTCCTGCAACGGCTGGGCCGCCGCGGGGCAAAAAAACGCGCCAAGTCTTTGACTACGCGGGGATAAGCCTGTTATTATCGCAGGTTTTCCGGGGACGTTTTCTGCAATGAGCGCTTTTGTCATCGACGCCTTTGAATTCTGCCGCACGGGTGGCTATCGCGAAGGGGTGACCCCGGTCACGGAAATGACCCGCCTGGCAGCCGATTGCGCCAACAATAGTGGCGAGATTTCCTGGTCCATCCAGGGCGGCAGCACCCCGCAAGGTTATCCGACCATGACCCTGTCGGTGGCCGGCCCGGTCCAGCTGGTATGCCAGCGTTGCCTGGCCCCGTTCGACTACCATATCGATTCGTCGACCCAGCTGGTGCTGGGACGCGACGACGAGGAAGCCGATCAGTTCGAGGAAGTCCTCGACGACGACAGCATCGACGTGATCGTCGGCAGCCACACTGCCGATATCCGCGAGCTGCTCGAGGACGAAGCCCTGCTGGCCCTGCCGCAGGCGCCGAAACACGAGGTTTGCCCGAGCACCGAGCTGCTGGACAGCCTGAAGTCTGAAAAGGTCTCGCCCTTCGCCGGCTTGAAGAACCTGAAATCCGAATAAGCAATTGTAGTTGAGCAGTTGTAGTCAAACGCGTGCACAGTCGAGTATGTCAGGGCAGCGTTTTAAAACATGCCGGCAATCGGAAGATTGCCGGTGGGATACTCGATGTGCATGTTTTTGCAAATCGATTGTGTTAGAATTTTAGAACTTTAGTATTAGGAGTCATCATGGCAGTTCAGCAGAATAAGAAGTCCCCATCGAAGCGCGGTATGCACCGTTCGCACGATTTCCTGGTTGCCCCAAACCTGGCAGTCGAGCCAACCACCGGTGAAACCCACCTGCGTCACCACATCAGCCCGAACGGCTTCTACCGTGGTCGCAAAGTCCTGAAGACCAAGAACGACGAGTAATCGCCGTCTTGTTTTTCGTACCATGAAAGCGGTGCAACGTATGTTGAGTGCGTGGCGCCGCTTTTTCTTTCGCAGTCCCTTTGTAATTGGCAGCACCTTGCGTGCGCCGTCCCGGTGGATCTTCGCTGACACCGGCATCGCGTCCCGGGACGCACGCATCCAGTCGCCCACCTCGTACAGGTTGTGCGCGCCGCGGCAATACCCCACAGATGACAATTAAAATATCCATCGACTGCATGGGCGGAGACCACGGTCCTTCCGTTACGATCCCTGCAGCGTTATCGTTCCTGAAACAGCAGCCCGAAGCCGAACTGATCCTGGTCGGCCTCGAAGACGTGCTGCGTGCCGAACTGAAAAAACACCACGCCGAGGCCACCCCACGCCTGTCGATCCGCCACGCCTCCGAAGTGGTGGCGATGGACGATCCGATCGAGGTCGCCCTGCGCCGCAAGAAGGATTCCTCGATGCGGGTCGCGGTCGAGCTGGTCAAGGAGGGCGACGCCCATGTGTGCGTCTCGGCCGGCAATACCGGCGCCCTGATGGCTGTCTCGCGTTATATCCTGAAAACGATGGCCGGCGTCGACCGCCCGGCGATCTGCTCGATCCTGCCGAACCAGAAGAACGGCCCGACCTACATGCTCGACCTCGGCGCCAACGTCGATTGCACCCCGCATCACCTGCACCAGTTCGCGATCATGGGCGCGGTCCTGTTCTCGGCCATGGAAGGCAGGAAGCCCTCCATCGGCCTGCTCAACGTCGGCACCGAAGAGATCAAGGGCAACGAAGTCGTGAAGGAAACCGCAGTCCTGCTGCGTGCCGACCACGAACGCGGCGCCCTGAATTTCTACGGCAACGTCGAAGGCAACGATATCTTCAAGGGCACCACCGACGTCGTCGTCTGCGACGGTTTTGTCGGCAACGTCACCCTGAAGGCCATCGAAGGGCTGTCGCGCCTGTTCAAGTCGGTGTTCAAGCAGAACGCGCTGTCGATGATGGGCGCGCTGCTGGCGCGCGGCGCCCTGAAAAAGCTGAACCCGGAACGCTACAACGGCGCCAGCCTGCTGGGCCTGAAGGGCCTGGTATTCAAGAGCCACGGCGGCGCGAATGCCTATGCCTTCGAATGGGCAATCCGGCGCGCTTTCGACGCGGCGAAATATAATGTACAAGAGCAACTGTCGACGATGATCGCCGATTTGATGCCAGACACGCCCGGCGCCGAGCGCCAGGGTTGATAGATCACGGAACGCGGCTGAAATACGACGCAAGATGGGTGGAGATGCAATGACTGTCTACAGCAAAATCATCGGCACCGGCAGCTACCTGCCGGCACGCAGGGTCACCAACGACGAGCTGGCGGCCGAACTGGCCGCCAAGGGCATCGAGACTTCGGACGAGTGGATCGTTTCGCGCAGCGGCATCTCCGCGCGCCACTACGCCGCGGCCGACGAGAAGTCCTCGGACCTGGCGGTGCATGCGGCGCGCCAGGCGCTCGAGATGGCCGGCAAGACGGCGGCCGACATCGACATGGTGATCGTGGCCAGCTCCACCCCCGATTTCCAGGGCAGCTTCCCCAGCACCGCCTGCATCGTCCAGCAAAAGCTGGGCATGCTCAACCACAGCGCGGCCTTCGACGTGCAGGCCGTCTGCAGCGGCTTCGTGTACGCGGTCGCCACCGCCGACGCCTTCATCAAGTCGGGCATGCACAAGACCGTGCTGGTGATCGGCGCCGAAGTGTTCTCGCGTATCCTGAATTTCGAGGACCGCACCACCTGCGTGCTGTTCGGCGACGGCGCCGGCGCCGTCGTCATGAGCGCATCGAGCGAGCCGGGCATCCTCGCCACCAAGCTGCATGCGGACGGCACCCATGCCGACATCCTGTCGATCCCGGCGAATCCGGCCGGCAGCGCGGCCAGCGGCGGCTTCCTGCACATGGATGGCCAGGCCGTCTTCAAGCTGGCCGTCACCGTGCTCGAGGAAGTGGCAAGCGAGGTGCTGGATGCGGCGCAGGTGCAGGCCTCCGAGGTCGACTGGCTGATCCCGCACCAGGCCAACATCCGCATCATGAAGAGCACCGCCAAGAAACTCGGCCTGCCGATCGAGCGCATGGTCGTGACGGTGGACGAGCACGGCAACACGTCGGCGGCCTCGATCCCGCTGGCGCTCGACCTTGCCGTGCGCGACGGCCGCGTCAAGCCGGGCGACAATGTGCTGATGGAAGGCGTGGGCGGCGGCTTTACCTGGGGCGCAGTGCTCGCGCGCATGTAAGCGCTGCGTACCAGGAGCCGAACCCGGCGTCGATACGAACCAGGCCCGCGCAGGGCCGGCAATCACCAGAGAAGGACAACAACAAGATGAGCAAATTCGCATTCGTGTTCACCGGCCAGGGCGCCCAGGCGGTCGGCATGCTGAACGGCTTCGCCGGCAACCCGGTCGTCGACCAGACCGTTGCCGAAGCGTCGGAAGCGCTGGGCATGGACATCGGCAAGCTGATCGCCGAAGGCCCGAAGGAAGAACTCGACCTCACCACCAACACCCAGCCGGTCATGCTGACCGCGGCGGTGGCCGTGTACCGCGCCTGGATCGCCGCGGGCGGCCCGGCGCCGAGCCTGGTCGCAGGCCACAGCCTGGGAGAATATTCGGCCCTGGTCGCCGCCGGCGTCATCGATTTCAAGGACGCCGTGCCGCTGGTGCGCTTTCGCGCCCAATCGATGCAGGAAGCGGTGCCGGTCGGGCAGGGCGGCATGGCCGTCGTGCTGGGCTTGCAGGCCGACGACGTGCGCGCCGTCTGCGCCGAGGCGGCCCAAGGTGAAGTGGTCGAGGCCGTGAACTTCAACGAGCCGACCCAGATCGTGATCGCCGGCCATGCCGCCGCGATCGACCGCGCCTGCGAGATCGCCAAGGCGAAAGGCGCCAAGCGCGCCATGAAGCTGGCCGTCTCCGCGCCATTCCACTCGTCGCTGTTGAAGCCTGCTTCGGACCGCCTGCGCGACTACATGGCCAAGCTCACCTTCCATGCGCCGCAGATCGAGTTGATCAACAATGTCGACGTCGCCATCGTGAACGATCCGGAAGCGATCAAGGACGCCCTGGTGCGCCAGGCCGCCGGCGCCGTGCGCTGGGTCGAGACGATGCAGAAGATGGCCGCCAGCGGCGTCACGCAAGTCATCGAATGCGCCCCGAGCAAGACCCTGATCGGCATGGCCAAGCGCATCGATCCGGTGCTCGTCGGCGAGGCACTGGTCGACCAGGCCTCGCTCGAGCGCGTGCTGGCCAGCGTCAAAGGCGCCTGAGCGCCGGACGCACGACCCATTTGTTTTAAGAGGAACAGGAATCACATGAATCTGCAAAACCAAGTCGCCCTCGTCACCGGCGCCTCGCGCGGCATCGGCAAGGCCATCGCACTCGAACTGGCCCGCCAGGGCGCCAAGGTCGTCGGCACCGCCACCAGCGAAGCCGGCGCCGAGGCGATTGGCGCCTACCTGGCCGAATTCGGCGGCAAGGGCATCGTGCTGAACGTCACCGACGCGGCAGGCTGCGCGGCCGTCATCGACGACGTGCAAAAGACTGTCGGCAACCTCTCCATCCTGGTCAACAATGCCGGCATCACCCAGGACAACCTGGCCATGCGCATGAAGGACGAGGAGTGGGACAGCGTGATCGCGACCAACCTGACGGCCGTCGGCCGCCTGTCGCGCCTGGTCCTGCGCGGGATGATGAAGGCCAAGCACGGCCGCATCATCAACATCACCTCGGTGGTGGGCTCCTCGGGCAACCCGGGCCAGATGAACTACGCCGCCGCCAAGGCCGGCGTGGCCGGCATGACGCGCGCCCTGGCTCGCGAAATCGGCAGCCGCAACATCACCGTCAACTGCGTGGCGCCGGGCTTCATCGACACCGACATGACCAAAGGGCTTGGCGAAGGCCAGCACGAAGCGCTGCTCACGCAGATTCCGCTGGGCCGCCTCGGCCAGCCGGAAGACATCGCCCATGCGGTGGCCTTCCTGGCCGGTCCGACGGCCGCCTATGTCACGGGCACGACGCTGCACGTGAACGGCGGCATGTACATGAATTAATGCCGAGCTGGCGCCGGTCGAGCTGGAATGGGCGTACGATTGCTTATGTCCTGTTTTGAATGGCGGCAGAATCTCATCTTTTAGCAGGAGTTTCGGCCGAATTAGCGTCAGACGCCGAAAATAGTTTTTCAGCGCGCAAACCTGATAAAATGCGCGCACTTTCCGCAACACATACCTAATGGAGCCATAACATGTCGGATATCGAACAACGCGTTAAAAAAATCGTCGCTGAGCAACTGGGTGTTGCAGAAGCCGACATCAAAATCGAGTCCTCGTTCGTTGACGACCTCGGCGCAGATTCCCTGGACACCGTTGAACTGGTGATGGCCCTGGAAGACGAGTTCGAAATGGAAATCCCTGACGAGCAGGCTGAAAAGATCACCACCGTCAAGCAAGCCATCGACTACGCGACCGCGCACGTCAAGGCCTAAGCAGTTTTAGTTTTCGGGAGATTCGCTTGAGCCGTTCACGCAACCGCCGCGTTGTCATTACCGGCCTGGGCTGCATTTCACCAATCGGCAACACGATTGCCGACGCGTGGAGCGCGGCACTGGCCGGCAAGTCAGGCATTGCCAATATCACGAAGTTCGATGCATCGCCGTTTTCGACCCGTTTTGCGGGCGAAGTCAAAGGCTTCAATATCGAGGATTACCTCCCCGCCAAAGAAGCCCGCAACATGGATACCTTCATCCATTACGGCATGGCAGCGGGCATTGAGGCGCTGCAGGATTCGGGCCTCGAAGTTACTGAAGAAAACGCCGACCGCATCGGCGTGATCGTCGGTTCGGGCATCGGCGGCCTGCCGCGGATCGAAGAGCAGAAGGACGAGTACGACAAGCGCGGCCCGCGCCGCATTTCGCCGTTCTTCGTGCCGGCTTCGATCATCAACATGATCTCCGGCGATCTTTCGATCAAATACGGCCTGCGCGGCCCCAACCTCGCCATCGTGACGGCCTGCACCACCGGCCTGCACTGCATCGGCGCGGCCGGCCGCCTGATCGAGTACGGCGATGCCGACGTGATGATCGCCGGCGGCGCCGAGTCGACCATCTCGCCGCTGGGCCTGGGCGGTTTCGCCTCGGCACGTGCGCTGTCGTCGCGCAACGAAGATCCGGCTACGGCTTCGCGTCCCTGGGACCGCGACCGCGACGGCTTCGTGCTGGGCGAGGGCGCCGGTGTCATGGTGCTCGAGGAGTACGAGCACGCCAAGGCGCGCGGCGCGAAGATCTACGCCGAGCTGCTGGGCTTCGGCATGAGCGCGGATGCGAACCACATCACCGCGCCGATGGAAGACGGCAGTGGCGCGAGCCGCTGCATGGTCTCGGCGATGGCGAATGCCGGCATCAATGCCGACCAGGTGCATTACGTCAATGCGCACGGTACCTCGACCCCGCTGGGCGACCTCGCGGAAGTGCAGGGCATCAAGCGCACCTTCGGTGACCATGCGCACAAGCTGGTGGTCAACTCGACCAAGTCGATGACCGGCCACCTGCTGGGCGGCGCCGGCGGCCTCGAGTCGGTGTTCACGGTGCTGGCGATCCACAACCAGGTCTCGCCGCCGACGATCAACCTGTTCAACCAGGATCCGGCCTGCGATCTGGATTTTGTGGCGAACACCGCCCGCGACATGCAGATCGACTACGCCGTGAAAAACTCGTTCGGCTTCGGCGGTACCAACGGTACGCTGGTCTTCGCCAAGGTCTGAGACGCTGGCTAAGGAAGGAAGCCTCCATGGTTCGCCATGGAGGCTTTTTCACGTTCAACCGCGAGCTTGTGAAAAAGCTCTAGAGCAAGGCGCGTTGTCGAAGACAGTACGTTGGTACGGCGAGACGACGCAACGCAGCTATAGAGCTTTTTCACACGCTCGCTGAACCTGTCGCGCCCGGTCGTGTCTAACGAACTGGACGCCTGACCCTGCCGCATTCCGCGCGTGGCAGGCGTTCCGCTTCTCTTTTCCTCCTTTTATGTCGATCGCCGTGTCCGCGCTTGTCGCGCCGTCACGCAGCCTGCGCGCGATTCTTGCGCTGTCCGCGCTCGCCGCTTTTGGTGCCGCCGGCACCATTGCCTTTGTGTTGCCTGAACGCTTCATTTCAGCCCCTTTTTGTGCCGCGTTTTTCCTCCTTGCAGGCCTGTTTTCCCTGCATGGATGCGTTAGCGCGACAAAGACGCACCGGATTGATGTATCTGGAACCGGCACCGTGCGCCTGACGGTACAACAGGAGATGGAAGCCGATGCGGTGGCGCCGGAATCGATCGCCGTCACGGTGTTGCCCGAAACGCTGGTCTGGTCGCACCTCCTGTTGCTGCATCTCGCCGATGTGCACGGAAGGAAAACGGTGGTGCCGGTGCTGCGCGACAGCCTGGCGCCAACCGAGTACCGGGCCCTGCGGGTCGCGCTGGGCCGCCACGCCAGGCAGGTGGCGCCAGCAGAAACGACAAATAAAATACTTTGAACTTATTGCAGCAGGCCAACTCTTAGGATGGGAAGGCCTCGAGAAACCGCAGCGAGCTGAAGTGAATTTGGCCGAGCCCCCGACGGGGCGCCGCTTGCCTTACTCAGGTACGGCGAGCATCGCAGGCCGAACAGTCGACGCCCGGCAGGTGGATCGAGGTGCCCCGAAAGGAGCAGGCCCAAGGGGCGCCGTCAGTGACGACAGAACGCGAGGGTGATCAACTGCTGGTTGAACGCGTCCAGGCCGGTGACCGGCAGGCGTTCGATCTGCTGGTGGCAAAGTATCAGCGCAGGCTGATGCGGCTGGTGTCGCGCCTCGTGCATGACCCCGCCGAAGCGGAAGACGTGGTGCAGGAAACCTTTATCAAGGCCTTCCGCGCCCTGCGCCATTTCCGCGGCGAGTCTGCGTTTTATACCTGGCTGTATCGAATAGGAATTAACACAGCAAAGAATTTTCTTGTCACACAGGGTAGGCGCGCACCGACCTCGACCGAGGCAGATACGGAACGCGCTGAAGGGTTTGACGATGCGGACAGCTTGCGCGACATTAATACACCTGAGTCGGTGTTGGCGAGCAAGCAAATCGCGTACACGGTCAATGCAGCAATGGAAGCGCTACCGCTGGAATTGCGGACAGCGATCGTCCTGCGCGAGATTGAGGGTTTGAGCTACGAGGAAATCTCCGAAGTGATGGCTTGTCCAATTGGCACAGTGCGCAGCCGGATCTTCCGGGCGCGCGAAGTCATAGCCGAGAAGTTGAAGCCCTTGCTTGACTTTCCGGCTGACAAACGTCGGCAGTAGCGATGATCGCAAGGCGGGCGCCTCGTCTTTAGAGGGCCTAACAAAATTTTCAGGAGCTTTGAGGGCGGGGCCCTCGAAGCAAAGCGTGGCGTCGAAGACAGTACGCCTGTACGGCAAGACGCCGCAACGCAGCCATGGAAGTTTTGTTAGGCGCTCTTCAGAGGTGCTCGGCAACCTGGGTATTTTTGGTAATTTGGATCACGCAGCTACTGTGATGGAACCACAGATGGACACGAACAAAAAAAACCGCGAGCGTATTTCCGCCCTGTGCGACGACGCGCTGCCAAAAGATGACCATGAACTGGCCAGCGCCGCGCTCCGCACGGACGAGGGCCAGGCAGCGTGGGAAGTCTACCACCTCATTGGCGACATGCTGCGCACGGGAGAGTCCGCCGATCTCTCGCCGGGCTTCTCCAGCCGCTTGGCGGCCCGTCTGGCCGCCGAGCCGCTGCACCCGCGGCGCCCGGCCGGCATCGAGGTCGAGCACGCCAAGCCGGCCGCGCTCGCCGCCTCCTCTCCATCCTCCTGACGCGGCCACGCGCCGACCCGTAGACCGCGCGCCGCGCGGCCACGGCCCCGCTGTCGGCCGATGCCGGCCTTCTGCGCACGCCGGCTCAGGTTGCCGGTTGTCCCGGCAGGCACAGCGTTGATTGGGGTCCGTGCCCGCCGCGTCTCGTAGGCGCCTAGGCTGCCTTTCAATTGCTTTCCGGCTGCCGCCCTGGCTCACCACAGATGTCTCCCGGCGGTCTCCCAGGCCTTGCCTCGGCTGGCCCAACGCTAGCTCCCGGCCACCCCGCAGCCACCCCGCAGCCACCCCTCGGCTGCCCTTCAGCTCCGTCTTTTTTCATCGCCTTCGCTGCGCAACAGGACGACGCGACAAACCGGCCTATTTTGGCTTACCATAACGTCAATTCCGTCCTCATTCCTGACTCCCATGACAAGCAAAACCCGTAGCGTAGTCCTGTCGGCCCTGCTGTTGGCGTGTGCCGGTTTGTCCCTCCCTGGCGCGGCGATCGGCGCGGCGCCGGTTCCCACGCCTGTGGTCACCGGCCTGCCGGACTTTTCCGACCTGATCGACAAGGCCGGGCCGGCGGTCGTCAACATCCGCACGACCGAGCGGGTGCGCATGGGGCAGGGCGGTCCGGGCGAGGAGGAAATGCAGGAATTCCTGCGCCGCTTCTTCGGCCAGCCGATCCCGCGCCGGCGCTCGCCCCAGCAGCCGCAGGGAGAACAGGAAGTGCAGCGCGGCGTCGGTTCCGGCTTCATCATTTCCGACGACGGCTACGTGCTGACCAACGCCCACGTGGTCGAGGGCGCCGACGAAGTCACTGTCACGCTGACCGACCGCCGCGAATTCAAGGCCAAGGTGCTGGGTGCGGACCGCCGTTCCGACGTCGCCCTGCTGAAAGTCAGCGCCGGCAACCTGCCTTACCTGCGCACTGGCGACTCGAGCAAGATCCGGGTCGGCGAGTGGGTGATCGCAATCGGCTCGCCCTTCAACCTCGACAATACGGTGACCGCCGGCATCATCTCGGCCAAGTCGCGCGACACCGGCGAATACCTGCCGCTGATCCAGAGCGACGTCGCCGTCAACCCCGGCAATTCGGGCGGCCCCCTGATCAACATGCGCGGCGAAGTCATCGGCATCAATTCGCAGATCGCCACGCTTTCCGGCGCCTACAACGGCATTTCGTTCGCCGTGCCGATCGACGAAGTCATGCGCGTTGCCGACCAGCTCAAGAAAACCGGCACCGTCACGCGCGGGCGCCTCGGCGTGCAGATCAGCGAGGTGACGCGCGACGTCGCCGAATCGCTGGGCCTGGGCAAGGCGCGCGGCGCCGAAGTGTCGATGGTCGAGCCCGGCGGTCCGGCGGAGAAGGGCGGCATCAAGGTCGGCGACATCATCCTGAAATTCAACGGCCAGCCGATCGAGACCACGCGCGACCTGCCGCGCCTGGTCGGCGCCACCAAGGTCGGCACCCGCGCCAGCGTCACCGTATGGCGCCGCGGCGCCCAGCTCGACGTGCCGGTCACCATCGTCGCCCTGGAGGACGAAAAGACGGCCACCGCCAAGCCGCAGCCGAACAAGCCGACGCCCGGCGCCGCGCCCAATCCGCTCGGCCTGCACGTATCGAACCTGAGCGCCGAACAGCGCAAGGCGATGCGCATCGAGGGCGGCGTCGCAGTCGACGCCGCCGAGGGCAGGGCGGCCACGGCCGGCGTCCGCGCCGGCGACCTGATCCTGCAAATGAACAACGTCGAGATCAAGGACGCGGCCCAGTTCAACGCCCTCGCAGCCAAGCTCGACCCGAAGAAGAGCGTGGCCGTGCTGGTGCGGCGCGACAACGTCACCCAGTATCTCGTCATCAAGCCGGTGGCGGCCCGATGACCGCATTGGCTCCGCGTTTTACGCTCTACTCGCGCAGTTATTGCCACCTCTGCGAGGACATGCTGGCCGCCTTGCAGGCGCTTGCACCAGGCGGGCAGCCGTTCGAGGTCGCCGTGATCGACGTCGACGCCGACCCGGCCCTGGTGGAGCGCTTCGACGAGCTGGTGCCGGTGCTGTACGGCCGGCTCGACGAACCAGAGTTGTGCCATTACTTCCTCGATGAGGCGGCGGTGCGGCGCTACCTCGACCGGGAGTCAGCCAACGCTGCGTAGGACGTAGGGTGGACGGCTCTGCCGTCCACGCGTTCAACCAGCCGATGCGCAGCCGCACATCCAGAACGTAACCCGCCACCTCGGCCGTCACGCAATGCAGGCGACAGGGTTCACCAGTGCGGATGCGAATGGACCACCTTCGCCTATCGACGCGTGGACGGCAAAGCCGTCCACCCTACGTCCCTTCGGCACGCGCCGGCGCTCAATCATGGGCTGCGACGCCGAAAACCGCCCACCTGCTGGCCAATTTCCCTCAGAAACCGGGCTTTCTACCCTGAAATCCGGTAAAATGCCTGGTTTGAAAAAAGCTTCCGTCGCTGTCCCGGGAGCTCTGCACGTTGAGCCAGGTTGCACTCAGTTGAACTCGCTTGAACTCAGTTGGAACTAAGGCGCTCGCTTGGGGTAGACACGCCCCGACGCAGCGCTTTTTTCGTATTGCGCCGGCAGTTCGGCGCCGGCCGGCCACCCGCCTGCGGCTTCGCCCCTTTTTGGTTTTGAGCTTTGCTAATGAACAACATACGTAACTTCTCCATCATCGCCCACATCGACCACGGCAAATCGACCCTGGCCGACCGCATCATCCAGTTGTGCGGCGGCCTGTCGGACCGCGAGATGGACGCACAGGTGCTCGACTCGATGGACCTGGAGCGCGAGCGCGGCATCACCATCAAGGCGCAGACCGCCGCCCTGCAATACAAGGCGCGCGACGGCCAGGTCTACAATCTGAACCTGATCGACACGCCCGGCCACGTCGACTTCAGCTACGAAGTCTCGCGCTCGCTGTCGGCCTGCGAAGGCGCGCTGCTGGTGGTCGACGCCAGCCAGGGCGTCGAGGCGCAGACGGTGGCCAACTGCTACACCGCGCTCGACCTGGGCGTGGAAGTCGTGCCGATCCTGAACAAGATCGACCTGCCGCACGCCGACCCGGACAACGCGAAGAAGGAAATCGAGGACGTCATCGGCATCGACGCGTCCGACGCGACCGTCTGCTCGGCCAAGACCGGCCTGGGCGTCGAGGACGTGCTGGAAACCCTGATCGCCAAGGTGCCGCCGCCGAAGGGCGATCCGGACGCCCCGCTGCAGGCGCTGATCGTCGACTCCTGGTACGACCCGTATGTTGGCGTCGTGATGCTGGTGCGCGTCGTCAACGGCACGCTGCGCCCGAAGGACAAGATCCTGCTGATGGCGACCGGTTCCGTGAACCTGGTCGAGAACATCGGCGTCTTCACCCCGCGCTCGGTCTCGCTGCCGGAACTGAAGGCCGGCCAGGTCGGCTTCATCATCGCCGGCATCAAGGAACTGACCGCCGCCAAGGTGGGCGATACCGTCACCCTGGCCTCCAAGCCGGCCCCAAGCCCGCTGCCGGGCTTCAAGGAAGTCCAGCCGCAGGTGTTCGCCGGCCTGTTCCCGGTCGAAGCCAACCAGTACGACGCGCTGCGCGACTCGCTGGAGAAGCTGAAGCTGAACGACGCCGCCCTGATGTACGAGCCGGAAGTGTCGCAGGCGCTGGGCTTCGGCTTCCGCTGCGGTTTCCTCGGCCTGCTGCACATGGAGATCGTGCAGGAACGCCTCGAGCGCGAATTCGACATGGACCTGATCACGACGGCCCCGACCGTGGTGTACGAGGTCGAGATGCGCGACGGCAGCGTCATCCGCGTCGACAACCCGTCGAAGATGCCGGAACCGTCGAAGATCAACGAAGTGCGCGAACCGATCGTCGACGTCAATCTCTACATGCCGCAGGAATATGTCGGCTCGGTGATGACGCTGTGTAACGGCAAGCGCGGCATCCAGATGGACATGGCCTACCACGGCCGCCAGGTCAAGCTGCACTACGAAATCCCGATGGCGGAAATTGTGCTCGACTTCTTCGACCGCCTGAAATCGACCTCGCGCGGCTACGCCTCGATGGACTACGAGTTTAAGGAAAACCGCGCGGCCGACGTGGTGAAGGTCGACATGCTGATCAACAGCGAGAAGGTCGATGCGCTGGCGATCATCGTGCACCGCGCCAACGCGCCTTACCGCGGACGCCAGGTGGCGGCCAAGATGCGCGAACTGATCCCGCGCCAGATGTTCGACGTGGCGATCCAGGCGGCGATCGGCGCCACCATCATCTCGCGCGAAAACGTCAAGGCGCTGCGCAAGAACGTGCTGGCGAAGTGCTATGGCGGCGACATCAGCCGTAAGAAGAAACTGCTTGAGAAACAAAAAGCCGGTAAGAAACGCATGAAACAGGTGGGCTCGGTGGAAATTCCGCAGGAAGCCTTCCTCGCGATCCTTCAAGTGGAAGACAAATAACGATGCAACCAATCCTGGCGAATTTTGCGCTCATTCTGCTCGTGCTCATGGTGATCACGGGCGTCATCTGGTTTTGGGATGTCCTGGTCCTGTCCAAACGGCGCCGCGCCGCGGCCGACGCCGCACTGGCCGAGTACGATGCACGCATGGCCAAGCTCACCAGCGAAGGCATCAAGGTCGACAGCAACAAGCGCGCCGCGATCGAAGCGGCGCACCTGCGCCAGCCGACCTGGGTCGAGTATTCGGGCAGTTTCTTCCCGGTCATCGCGCTCGTGTTCTTCCTGCGCTCCTTCCTGTGGGAGCCCTTCAAGATCCCGTCGAGCTCGATGGTGCCGACCCTGCTGGTGGGCGACCTGATCCTCGTGAACAAGTACACCTACGGTATCCGCTTGCCGATCATCAACAAGAAGATCATCGAGGTGAACGATCCGCAGCGTGGCGACGTCATGGTGTTCAAGTATCCGAAGGACATGAGCCAGGATTACATCAAGCGCATCATTGGCGTGCCAGGCGACAAGATCGTCTATGAAAACAAGCGCCTGACGGTGAACGGCACCCCGGTCGACTACACGCCGCTCGACGATTACCTCGACGACGAGAAGCCGGTCTACCACAAGCAGTTCATCGAAAAGCTGCCGGGCAGCCAGCACCGCATCCTCAATTCGGAACCGGCGCGCTCGTTCAACCTCGACGCCGTCGAGAACTTCCCGATGCGCGAAGCCTGCGACTATTCGTACGATAAATTTACCTGTATCGTACCGGAAGGCAATTACTTCATGATGGGCGACAACCGCGACAACAGTGCGGACAGCCGATACTGGGGTTTTGTTCCCGACAAAAATATCGTCGGCAAGGCGTTCCTGGTGTGGATGAACTTCGGCGATCCGAAGCGCATCGGCAGCATCAAGTAACGCCGCCGTCGTCGCTGAGGAGGCAAGATGCGAGTGAATATGCATAAGGAAATGGGACTGGCGCGGCAGCGGGGCATGTCGCTGACCGGGCTGATCCTGGTGTTGATGGTGCTGGGCCTGCTCGCGGTGCTGGCCATCAAGATCGTACCGTCCTGGCTAGAGTTCCGGTCGGTGCAGGACGGCATCGTCCGCGCCAAGGCGGCGGGCGGTTCAAATGCTGAAATGCAACAGGCCTTCGATAAGTTTGCCGAAGTCAACAACGTCGAAGTCGTGCGCGGCCGCGACCTCGTCATCACCCGTGACGGCGCCAATCCCGAGATCAGCTTCGCCTACGAAAAGCGCATTCCACTGACGGAGCGCGCCACCCTGGTCATCGATTACGACGGCACCACCGAAGCCGGCGGCGTCGTCGCAGCCAAGTCTGCCACGGCCGACTGAGCCGGGCAGGCCGCAACGGCAGGTGACCCGGCCGCCGCGCCGGGCCGCCGCCGATGTCCGTCCGACTGCAACACGGCGCCTCGCAAGCGCGGTCCGCCGCGTGCCGGCCCCCTCATTGCGCGCCACCCCGTGCCCCGCCGGCGCGGCCATACCGGCCCGCTCCGGCGGGGCAAGCGCCGCCGACTGCGGCGTTCGTACTAGAATGAACCCATGATGAATCTTCAGTTATTGCAAACGCGCTTAGGTTATACGTTCCGGAATGCCGCCCTGTTGCAGCAGGCCCTGACGCACCGCAGCCACAGCGCCCTGCATAACGAGCGCCTCGAATTCCTCGGCGATTCGATCCTCAACTGCGTGGTCGCCTCGATCCTGTACGAGCGCTTCACCCACCTCGACGAGGGCGACCTGTCGCGCCTGCGTGCCAACCTCGTCAAGCAGCAGTCGCTGTTCGAGATCGCCCAGAAGCTGGAACTGTCGCAGTTCCTGCGCCTGGGGGAGGGCGAGCTGAAGTCGGGAGGCTTCCGCCGCCCGTCGATCCTGGCCGACACCCTCGAGGCCCTGCTCGGCGCGATTTTCCTCGATGCCGGTTTCGAAGCCGCGCGCGACGTCATCCGCGCTTTCTACATCCCGCTGCTCGACACCGTCGATCCGCGCACGCTCGGCAAGGACGCCAAGACGCTGCTGCAGGAATTCCTCCAAAGCCGCCGCATCGCGCTGCCGACCTATAACGTGATCGCTACCCACGGCGCCGCCCACAACCAGGAATTCGAGATCGAATGCCTGGTGCCGAAACTGGGCATCCAGGTCTTCGGCCGCGGCGGTAGCCGCCGTGCCGGCGAGCAGGCCGCGGCCCGCCTCGCGCTCGAGACGGCCGAACAGGCGCTGCGCAAGACCCCGGTGGCCGGACGCAAGGCCAAGCCGCGCGCCGCCCAGCTCAAGCTGGCGGGCATCGCCACCATCCAGGGCGAGGACGCAGCCGATGCGCAAGCCGCCGCCCCCACCAAACAGGCATGAAGCATGAATAACGAACACAACCCCGCCGAACAAGACGACAACGATCCGGCTGAACATACCTCCTCCAGCGACAAGCCGGCGGTCGACGTCAACGCCTTCTTCGCCGACCGGCGCGACGCCAGCGGCGGCGCCTCGGCCGAAGGCTTCCGCTGCGGCTACATCGCCATCGTCGGCCGCCCGAACGTGGGCAAGTCGACGCTGATGAACGTGCTGATCGGCGCCAAGGTGTCGATCACCTCGCGCAAGGCGCAGACCACGCGCCACCGCATCACCGGCATCCAGACCCATGACGACGCCCAGTTTATCTACGTCGATACGCCGGGCTTCCAGACGCGTCATGCAAATGCGCTGAACAAAACGCTGAACAAGACTGTCGCGAACACGCTGACCGCCTCCGACGTCGTCCTCTTCCTGGTCGAGGCCGGCACTTTCGGCCCGGCCGACCAGCAGGTGCTGGACCTGCTGCCGAAGAACGTCCCGGTCATCCTGGTGATCAACAAGTCGGACCGCATGAAGGACAAGGCGACCCTGATGCCGTTCGCCCAGAAAGTGGCGGCGCTGCGCGACTTCACGGCCATCGTGCCGGTGTCGGCCAAGCTGCGTTTCCAGGTCGACTCCCTCGAGCGCGAGATCCGCAACCACTTGCCGGAAAATCCGCCGGTCTTCGGCCCGGACGACATCACCGACCGCAGCGAGAAGTTCCTCGCCGCCGAGATCGTGCGCGAAAAAGTGTTCCGCCTGCTGGGCGACGAGCTGCCCTACACGAGCACGGTGCTGATCGAGCAGTTCCTCCAGGAAGGCAACCTGCGCCGCATCTTCGCGGCCATCCTGGTCGAGCGCGACACCCATAAATCGATGATCATCGGTAACAAGGGCGCCCGCCTGAAGGAAATCTCGACCCAGTCGCGCCTGGACATGGAAAAGCTGTTCGGCGGACCCGTGTACCTGGAGATCTGGGTGAAGGTCAAGTCCGGCTGGGCCGACAACGAAGCGGGCCTGCGCGCCTACGGCTACGAGTAAGCGCCCGGAGCACAGCCAGCCCGCATGACGAGCCCCGACGCCGACCTCAAGCCCCAGGACGCCCAGGCGCAAGCCGGGGCGCCGGATGCGGACATGCCCGTCGTGGCCGTGCCGGCCGTGGCAGCCCCCGCCGTTCCTTCTGCGGTCGTGCCCCCCGGCCCGCCGGCGCCGGTACGGCGCAACCGCGCCCCGGTCGGCAACGTCCGCATCAACGGCCAGCCCTCGTTCGTGCTGCACAGCTATCCCTACAAGGAAACGAGCCTCATCGTCGACCTGTTTACGCGCGACCATGGCCGCATCGCGGTCGTGGCCAAGGGCGCCAAGCGGCCGCTCTCGAAGCTGCGCGGCGTGCTGCAGACCTTCCAGCCGCTGTCGGTGTCCTGGAGCGGCAAGTCCGAGCTGCGCACCCTGATCGACGCCGAATGGGTGGGCGGCATGTTGCCCCTGGAGCGCACCGCGCTGCTGTGCGGCTTTTACCTGAACGAATTGCTGGTCAAGCTGCTGGCCCGCGACGACCCGCACCGCGCCCTGTTCGACCATTACATTTCCACGCTTAACGAGCTGGCGCACGGCGAACCGGCACAAATCGCCTTGCGAAAATTCGAACGGGCCTTACTTAAGGAAACAGGCGTCGCCGCCGACCTGGGCCGCTCGACGACCACGCGCGAGGCGGTGGTCGCCGCCAGCGATTACGTTGTCGACCCGGAGCGCGGCGCGCGCGAGGCGCGGGTTTCGGATGTCTGGCCCGTGGTCTCCGGCAAAACCCTGCTCGACATGGAGCGCGAGGATTATGGCGATCCGGCGACCCAGGCACAGAGCAAGCAGCTGATGCGCTTCCTGCTGGCGCACCACCTGGGCGGCACGCCGCTCAATACCCGGCAGATTTTGATCGATTTGATGCAGTTATAACATTTCCCAAAAAACCATGAGCTTCCTGCAACCCGCCGGCCCGGTCATCGACCTGGGCGTGAACATCGACCACATCGCCACAGTGCGCAATGCGCGCGGCACCGTCTATCCGGACCCGCTGCGCGCGGCCCTGCTGGCCGAGCAGGCCGGCGCCGACCTGATCACGCTGCACCTGCGCGAAGACCGCCGCCACATCAAGGATGCCGACGTGCTGGCGATGCGCCCGCAGCTGGCCACGCGCATGAACCTGGAAGCGGCCGTCACGCAGGAGATGATCGATTTCGCCTGCCAGGTGCGCCCGCAGGACGTGTGCCTGGTGCCCGAGCGGCGCGAGGAAGTCACGACCGAAGGCGGACTCGACGTCATCCGTTACTTCAAGGAAGTCGAGACGGCGGTGAAACAGCTGAAAGACGAGGGCATCCGCGTGTCGCTCTTCATCGATGCCGACGAGGCGCAGATCGAAGCGGCGGGCCGTACGGGCGCCACCGTGATCGAGCTGCACACGGGCCGTTACGCGGAAGCGGAAGGCGCGGAGGCAGCGCATGAACTGGAGCGGATCAAGGCCGGCGCGCTCGCGGGCATGCGCCATGGTTTGGTGGTGAATGCGGGCCATGGCCTGCATTACACGAACGTGCAGCCGGTGGCCGCGATCCGCGAGATCGCCGAACTCAACATCGGCCATGCGATCGTCGCCCAGGCGCTGTTCGCCGGCTGGGAAAATGCGGTGCGCGAGATGAAGGCGATCATGGTGGCGGCCCGCCTGGGCGTGTCGCTGGGGGGCTCCCTGGCACAGGGGGCGCAATGATTTACGGAATCGGCACCGACATCGTTCAGATCTCGCGTGTCGAGGCGGCGCTGGCGCGCAACGAGCGCTTCGCCGAGAAAATCCTTGGCCCCGAGGAGCTGGAAAAATTCCGCGCCCGGCGCGCGCGCAGCGAAGTGCGCGGCCTGCGTTTCCTGGCCACCCGCTTTTCGGCCAAGGAAGCGTTTTCCAAGGCCATCGGCCTGGGGATGCGCATGCCGATGACCTGGCGCTCGGCGCAGATGCTCAATGCGCCCAGCGGCAAGCCGGTCATCGTGTGCAGCGGCGCGCTGGAAGAATTCATGCGCCAGAACCGCCTGAGCGCACAGGTGACGATCAGCGACGAAGCCGACTACGGCGTCGCCTTCGTGATCGTGACGCAGGAGCCGTTGGGCGCCTGACAACCTGCCGCGCCTTGCACGCGCGCCTTGCTCCGCCGAACAGGCGTACTGTCTTCGACGATGTCGCCATCGTCCCGAGGCCTCGCCACCCGGGTTTTATTTGACGCTTTAATCAGCCAGTAACTACTACGCAAGCGATACGCCAGTGACCAAGGAAGTGCAATCCCCCGAACTGCCGGAGACCCCGGCGCCAGACAACAGCGTCGCCAATCAGGTGGCGGAAGCGCCGGTGGCTTATGTGGCAGCCGGCGGAGCTGCCATGCCCGCCCCGCATCCGGTCGAGGGCAAGCCGGCCCGCACGGGCAAAACCAGGGCCAAGGCCTCCGAGGCGCCGGCGCCCCGCGCGCGTCCCGACACCTGGCAGGTGATGAAGGAAGAGCTGACCGCGACCCTGAAAGGGGACGCGGCCGACCCCGTCCAGCCCAGCCCCTCGGCCAGGGAGCAGGTGCTGGCGACGGTGGCCAAGCTGCCGGACCTGCCCGGCGTGTACCGCTATTTCGACGCCAACCAGAACGTGCTCTACGTCGGCAAGGCGCGCAACCTGAAAAAGCGGGTTTCGAGCTATTTCCAGAAAAACCTGTCGAGCCCGCGCATTGCGATGATGGTGTCGCAGATCGCCAACCTGGAAACGACGATCACGCACAGCGAAGCCGAAGCCCTGATCCTGGAAAACAACCTGATCAAGGCCCTCAAGCCGCGCTACAACATCCTGTTCCGCGACGACAAATCGTATCCGTATCTCAAACTGTCGGGCGGCGACTTCCCGCGCATGGGCTATTACCGCGGCGCCCTCGACAAGAAGAGCCAGTTCTTCGGTCCTTTCCCGAGCGCCTGGGCGGTGAAGGAATCGATGCAGATCCTGCAAAAGGTATTCCAGCTGCGCACCTGCGAGGACAGCGTGTTCACCAACCGTACGCGCCCCTGCCTGCTGCACCAGATCGGACGCTGCAGCGGGCCCTGCGTGAACCTCATCGACAAGGATGAGTACAAGGTAGATGTCGAGAACGCCGCGAAGTTCCTGCGCGGGCGCCAGACCGAGGTCATGGAAGACCTGCAGCAAAAGATGCACGGGTTTGCCGAAAAGCTGATGTTCGAGCAGGCAGCCGGCGTGCGCAACCAGATCCAGTCGCTCTCGCGTGTGCTGCACCAGCAGAGCATGGAAACGACCGGCGACGCCGACGTCGACGTGATCGCCGTGGTGGTGCAGGGCGGGCGTGCCTGCGTCAACCTGGCGATGGTGCGCGGCGGCCGCCACCTGGGCGACCGCGCCTATTTTCCGACCCAGGTCGGGGAGGCGATCGCCGAGGCCTCGATCGAATGCGAGGTGCTGGCGGCCTTCCTGGTGCAGCATTACACCGACAAGTTTATCCCCGGCACCCTGATCCTGAACATCGAATTCGACCAGCCGGAACTGATGGTGGCGCTGACCGAGCAGTGCGGGCACCGCATCAACCTGATCTTCCAGCCCCAGGGCCAGCGCCGCCAATGGCTTGAGCTCGCTCAAAAGGGCGCCGAGATCTCGCTGGCACGTCTGTTGTCTGAACAAGGGTCGCAGCAGTCGCGCACGCGCGCGCTGGCCGAGGCCTTGTCGCTGGACGCGACCGACCTCGAAAGCCTGCGCATCGAATGCTTCGACATCAGCCACACGGCGGGCGAGGCGACGCAGGCATCCTGCGTCGTGTTCCACCACCACACGATGCAGAACTCGGAGTACCGGCGCTACAACATCAACGACATCACGCCCGGCGACGACTACGCGGCCATGCGCCAGGTGCTGATGCGCCGCTACGAGAAGGTCGCCGGCGGCGACGGCGTCATGCCGGACGTCGTGCTCGTCGACGGCGGCAAGGGCCAGGTCGAAATGGCGCGCCAGGTGTTTTCCGAGCTCGGCCTCGACATCGGCCTGATCGTCGGCGTGGCAAAAGGCGAGGGGCGCCGGGTCGGCCTCGAGACCCTGATCTTCGCCGACGGCCGCGCGCCGCAGGAACTGGGCAAGGAATCGGCCGCCCTGATGCTCGTCGCCCTGATCCGCGACGAGGCGCACCGCTTCGCGATCACCGGCATGCGCGCCAAGCGCGCCAAGGCCCGCCAGGCCTCGCGCCTGGAGGAAATCGAAGGCATCGGCGCCAAGCGCCGCCAGCGCCTGCTCGCCCGCTTCGGCGGGCTGCGCGGCGTGATCGACGCCAGCGTCGAAGACCTGTGCCAGGTCGAAGGCATCTCGACGGCGCTGGCGGAAGAGATTTATCGCCAGCTGCATTGAGGTCCGGTAGCGAGGCCGGCCAGTCCGCCTCGCTCGACACGTCCTGCGACATCGGCAAGGGACGTAGGGTAGTCGGCTCCACCCGAACGCGTGCGGACCAGCTGCCTGACCGCCGTCCACGCGTTCAACCATCAGAAGAAACCACGCGACAGCGCACCCGCCCATTGAACGCGTGGACGGCACAAACACCTGCCATATGCAAATTGTGAAGGTATAGCCGTCCACCCTACGGGTCTGCGCATCCCCTCGATCGGGCTCCCGTTCTCCACCGCTGAGCTCAACTGGTTTAAAAAGCAATACCCATGTAGACTAGCGGCGCACGCATTTTTCCAACGGTAAGCCAGTTCAAGCCCCTATGCCTTTTAACATCCCGATTCTCCTGACCTGGTTACGTGTAGCACTGATTCCTCTCGTTGTCGGCGTTTACTACCTTCCCACCCACTGGCTCCCGCTGGCCGACCGCAACCTGGCGGCGACCCTGGTCTTCATCGTGGCGGCCGTCACCGACTGGTTCGACGGCTTCCTCGCGCGGCGCTGGAACGAAACCTCGGCCTTCGGCGCCTTCCTCGACCCTGTCGCCGACAAGCTGATGGTGGCCGGCGCCTTGCTGGTGCTGATCCAGCTCGACCGCGTCAACGCCATCATTGCTTTCATCATCATCGGCCGCGAGATCACGATCTCGGCCCTGCGCGAATGGATGGCCGAAATCGGCGCGCGCAAGTCGGTGGCCGTCAGCTCGCTGGGGAAGGTGAAGACCGCCGCGCAAATGGCCGCGATCCCGATGCTGCTCTTCCATGACCGCCTGCTCGGCATCGACATGTACTACTGGGGCCAGGTCTTCCTGTGGGTGGCGGGCGTGCTGACCGTGTGGTCGATGTTCTACTACCTGCGCCGTGCGTGGCCGCTGATCAAGGAAAAGAGCGGGAATTCGTAAGATTAATTCTTTCGCATCCTTGACGTACGGATCAGATCATCTATAATGCTTGCCTGTTGCGACGACATCGCAGCAAACGACAGACAAAGCGGGAGTAGCTCAGTTGGTAGAGCGCAACCTTGCCAAGGTTGAGGTCGAGAGTTCGAGACTCTTCTCCCGCTCCAAGTTTGCAAGAAGTCGGCAGTAACAGATGCAGTACGGGTTGTCTTGGAAGTTGAAACAATTTCTGCGATAATCGATGTTTCCAGAATGCGGGAGTAGCTCAGTTGGTAGAGCGCAACCTTGCCAAGGTTGAGGTCGAGAGTTCGAGACTCTTCTCCCGCTCCAGTTCTCTGGGGCAGCAGTAAGGTGTAAAACTAGTTGGAACACACTCCGTGCGGGAGTAGCTCAGTTGGTAGAGCGCAACCTTGCCAAGGTTGAGGTCGAGAGTTCGAGACTCTTCTCCCGCTCCATCAGGCGTGTCGATAGCAGGACTCCTAAGCGGGAGTAGCTCAGTTGGTAGAGCGCAACCTTGCCAAGGTTGAGGTCGAGAGTTCGAGACTCTTCTCCCGCTCCAGAATTCAGAGAAGACATTGCTTCTCATGTTGATTTGGAACATAACCCTCCAGCTCAGCAGTCGTACTATATACTCTGGCGAGGTAGCAAAGCGGTTATGCAGCGGCCTGCAAAGCCGTCTAGACGGGTTCGACTCCCGTCCTCGCCTCCAGAATGCATGACACAAAATCGCCGCCCGCCGGCGATTTTGCATTTCTGGCTCCACTTCTTAGCGAACAGACCATGGGTCACGACATCAAGACCATCAAGGAAGCCGGAGCGCTCACGCTGCGCGTCTGGCGCGAGGCCATTCATTTCTTCCTCAGCATCGAACTCTGGCTGATGGTGCTGGTCGCCGGCGCCACCGTCGGCGGCGTGTGGCTCGCCGCCCTGGGCGATGGACGCAGCGTCCTCGCCTTCGGCTTTGCAATCGCCTACGTCGTCACCCGCTCGGTGCTGCACGTCAAGCGCATCCTCAGCTGGCCCTTCATCTGAGCGCAGCGCCCGGAACCCGGGCAATCACACCAGCTCGTAACGCGCCCGGTAGGGGCGAAATCCGATACGCCGCTTGAAGTCGCGCAGGCCCGGCTGGGCACCGAGGAAGGTGTCGTACATGAAGTAATCGACATCGCGCTCCTCTATCAGGCGGCAAACGATGGCCGACAGCAGCAAATACATGATGCCGTCGTTGTTCTTGTAGCCCATCAACTGATCGGTCGACACGAAATTCCCGTAGCGCAGCACGCTGCAATAGGCCGACAGGCGGCCGTGGGTGTCGAACACGCCGTAGCACGCACTGTGGGGCGGGTTGTCGTAGTGCGTTTTCCGGATGCGGTAGGCGCCGTCCATTGGACGGCCCTGGCGTTCCTCGCAGGAGGTATGGATGGCGTGGATCTCGTCGATGTGCTCGTTGCGGTCGATCGGGCGCAGGCGGTAGCCGCGCGCGGTCGCTTTCCTGCTCTTCGACCCGGCGTAGCCGTCGCGGCGCACGCTGTGCAGGTAGTTGCCGGGTTCGCCGCCGAAGGCCGCCAGGTCGATGAGCGCGATGCCCATGGTCTTGTTGCGGAATATCTTGAGGCGCGGATGGCGCCGGGTGAAGTTGGCGTGGGCGCGGCGGATGTCTTCCGGGTGCAGGCGCTGCTCGAAACGGAGCCGGGCCACCGGCAGGCGCGCTAGTTGCGCCACGACGCGTGCGCGATCCATCAGCTTTGCAAATAGTTCAGGCGTTTCCATAAGTTATCCTCATGTCAGGCGCTGGAACGGTTGTCCCGCAAAGGGCCGCCGGCTGAAGGATTGCAGGGCAGGGCCGAGGCTCCACGTAACGGCATGTGCCGTGTCAGGCGATCCTCGCGGGACTTTCCCGCCGGGCGTCATGAAAGTGGATCAGCCTGTCAAGTCAGAGTCGCAAGCAACTGAACAGTTCCTCGAACACGCCTGATTTCGCGCAAACGATGCCGGTCGCCCGGCCATAAGCTAGGCGAATCTCCTGACGTAGTCCCTTGACGGCGAACCGAGACCATGCACGCGACCAGGTACCAGCCCTTGCACCAGTCCCTGCACCAGTTCCTTCACGGCGAGGCCGAACCGTGGCGGCGTGGCGCATCCCGGCCTGGAGAGCGGCGATGAGCCCCGCGCCGCGCGTCAGCGTGCTGATCCCGAGTTACGAGCAGGCCGCCTTCCTGCCGCGGGCGCTCGACAGCCTGATCGCGCAATCCATGACCGAGTGGGAAGCGATCGTCATCGATGACGGTTCCGGCAGCGCGACACGCGATACCTTGCTCCATTGGCGCGCCGGCCTGCACGCTCCGGACTCACGCATTCACTACCTGCGCAACGAGCGCAATGAAGGCCTGGGCCGCGCGCTCAACATCGGCCTGGAGCACGCCCGTACGCCGCTGATCGCCTACCTGCCGAGCGACGACGTCTACTACCGCGACCACCTGGCCGGGCTGTGCGCCGTGCTCGACGCCCGGCCCGGCGCCGTGCTGGCTTATTCGGGCCTGCGCCACCACACCAACCGCAGCGCGCCCGGCCAGCTGCCCGGCTCCTGGCTGCAGCTCGTGCAATGCCTGCACCGGCGCAATGCCGCGCGCTGGACCGAGCGCGGCGAGTGCGAGTCCGACGACCTGGAGCAACTGTTCTGGCAGCGCCTGCGCGCGTTCGGCGACTTCGCCGGCAGCGGCCTCGTCAGCTGCGAGTGGGTCGACCATCCGCTGCAGCGCCACAAGCTGATGCAGGAGCCGCTGGGCGGCATCAATCCCTTCCGCCGGCATTACCGGATCGCCACGCCGCTGCGCTTCCGCACCTCGGTCGGCAATGCCATCGACGAGGTCGGCCAGTACCGGGAGGCGCGCGAGCGCGCCGCCGCGCCCCGCGCCGCCAACGGGCTGAGCATCCTGCTGGTGGGCGAGCTGGCCTACAACGCCGAGCGCGTGCTGGCCTTGGAACAGGCGGGGCACCGCCTGTACGGCCTCTGGACGCCCCGGCCCTACTGGTTCAACACCGTGGGGCCGCTGCCCTTCGGCCATGTCGAAGACCTGCCGGCCGACGACTGGCGCGCCGCGATCGAGCGGCTCCAGCCCGACATCATCTACGGCCTCCTGAACTGGCAGGCGGTCGCCTTTGTGCACGAAGTCATGCGGGCCACGCCCGGCATTCCTTTCGCCTGGCATTTCAAGGAAGGGCCCTTCATCTGCCTGGAGAAGGGGCTCTGGCCGCAGTTGGTCGATCTGTACCGCGAGGCCGACGGGCGCCTGTTCAGCAACCCGGAAATGCGCGACTGGTTCGATACGGCGGTGCCGGGCTTGTCCGGCAGCGGCCCCGCGCACGTCCTCGACGGCGATCTGCCGCTGGCGGCCTCGGTCGCCGGCGCGCGCTCGCCGCGGCTGTCCGAGGGCGATGGCGAACTCCACACGGTCGTCCCCGGCCGCCCGATCGGGTTGCATCCGCACACGGTGGCGGAACTGGCGGGCGAGGGCATCCACCTGCATTTCTATGGCGACTTCACCCAGGGCCAGTGGCGCGGCTGGATAGCGGATGCGCAGAAGCTGGCCCCGCGCCACCTGCACCTGCATGCCAACGTCGACCAGGCGGCCTGGCGCAGCGAATTCTCGCGCTACGACGCCGGCTGGCTGCACGCCTTTGCCAGCAGCAACGAGGGCGAGCTGCGCCGCGCGAACTGGGACGACCTGAACACGCCGGCGCGCGTGGCAACCCTGGCGGCGGCCGGACTGCCGATGATCCAGCGCGACAACACGGGCGCGATCGTCGCCACCCAGTCGCTGGCGCAGGCCCTGGGCATCGGCGTGTTCTACGACAGCATCCCCGAGCTGGCCGCAAGGCTGCGCGACCGTCCCGCGCTCGACGCCGTCCGCGCGCGGGTGGAGGCCAGCCGGGACCGATTCACCTTCGATCCGCACGTGCCCGAACTGGTCGCATTCTTCCGCCAGACGATCGCCTGGGCGCGCGCCGGCCCGCGCACGGACAGGCGGCGCGAGGTGGAGCGGCCCGGGGTCGCGTTCTGAAACGGCACAGAGCGGACGCGCGAAAAAAAACGGCATGGACACGACTGTCCATGCCGCTGCGACGGCTGGGCTGCGCCACACCACACGCGTCGGCGCGACACTGCCGGCAAAAGCCCGATCAGAACGACATCGGCACGCGCACCATCAGCGTCACGTCCGGCGTGTCGCGGGTGAGACCTGCGCCAACGGCGACGCTCAGCGTTTTCTTGTCGCTCAGCCGGTAAGAGTAGCCGATCAGCAAAGTACCGAGCTGGGTGCGCACCGAGCCCGGCACCGTACGGCCCGACTGCTTGGTACGCGCCACCGAGTTGTGGTCGTAGCCGACGCTGAACGAGGCCTTGTCGTTGAGCGCCAGGCCCATGCCGAAATTGAAGCCGAACACGCCGCCGGGCGCGACTTCGCCCAGCGACTCCAGTACCCCGCCGAGCACGGTGCGCGAGACATCGCGCTTGAAATTGTGCAGATAGCTGAAGCTGCCGAAGAACACGGCCGGGTCGGACGGGAAGAGCCAGGTCAGGCTGGGCTGCAGGGAATAGAAGCCGGAACCGGTCGGCAGTTCGAGCGGCAGGCCGCTGCCGGTGATGTTTTCTCCGATGCAGCGCCGCTGGCAATCCGTGACGACTTCGAAGGGATCCTTGCCGGTGCGCGACTTGAAGCGCAGGCCGCCGATGAAGTAGGGCTTGTCGACACCGCCGTCGTTGAACTGGTAGCGAGCAGCCAGCTCGACGTCGCCGACCGCCTTGCCGCTCGTTTCAAAAGCACGCTCGACCGCGGTGCCGGTGAATACCTCGCGGCTTACCGTGGCGTCGCTGCGGTACACGTAGGGCAGCTTGGCCTCGACCTCGAAGCGGTTGCTCAGGCCGCGGCGCAGGGTGACGGTGGCGGTGGTGGTGTTGCGCTTGACTTCGCGCACGTCGATCAGGCCGATCAACAGCGCCGGGATCACCGTGTAGCCGACCAGGGCCACCCGGTTGCTCGACGAATAGCCGTACTGGATGGCCGGCTCGAACACATATTTGCCGCGCGGCGTCAGCACGCCGGGTTGTTCGAAAATTGGAGCGACCTCGGGCGTACGGCTGTCGCGCGCCGGGGCACGGCCGACCGCCGCCGTGTTGGTGGCCGCCGTCGGGGCGCTGGCCGGGCCGCCGACGGGGGCGGCCGGTGCGGCCGGGGTCTGCGGGGCGCCGGCAGGAGCGCCCCCGGTGCCGCGCAGCAGCTCGAGCCGGGCGCTTGGCGCCGGCAGCGCCAGCCCGGCCGCCAGCGGCGAGGCCGCGGCCGGATTCGGCGGCGCCGCGCCCGCGCCGCGCGTGGCCGCCAGCTCGTCCGGGGTAGCGGCAGGAAGCTGCGTGCCGGCCAGTGCGGGCGAGGCCGGCGCAGCCGGCGCGGGGACGGGCTCGGTGCGGCGCGCGCTGCGCACGTCGCGTTCGAGTTCGTCGATACGGGCGCGCTGCGATTCGAGCTGCTGGCGCATCGCCTTGACCTGCTCGACCAGTTCGGCAACGGTTTGCGCCTTGGCCGGCAGGACGGCAAACGCCGCGCTGACGGCCAGGGCGCCCACACACAGCGCCGGAATCTTCTGCATAAATCGCTCCATGGTGAGGAGCCGTCAGCGGGGTGCGACGGCTGTTGACAAAGCATTATTCAGGCTCGTGCCGAAATTGAGCGCACGTAACATTCCTGCGGTGTTCACCGTGGCATTGATGGACGTCTGGTTCTTGATCAACTGGTCGTTCAGGGTGTTCTGGATCAGGGTGCCGCCCAGCAGGTTGGGCGTATTCGGCGTGACCAGGCTGGACTCGCCGTTCTGGATCAATCGTAATTGTCCCAGCGCTTCGCTGGACAGGCTGGCCTCGCCGTTGGCCAGCTTGCCGATGTCGCCCAGCTGCATTTCGGTACGCTCGACAACGTTGCCGTTGATGCTGACCAGGCGCTCCAGGCCCAGGGTCACGACCAGGCCGCCCGGGGTGATGAAGCCGCCGCGGGCTGCGTCCAGCGTGGCGCTGTCGACCGCGTTCGCCGACTGGAACGGGTCCGGCTGCGCACCGGATTCCGGCGCGGCCATGGCCAGCCCGGCGAGCGGCAATAACAGGAGCGGCAGGAACGGCAGGGAAAGATGAAGCGGCATGGTGCAGTTCCTTAAAAATCGGAGGGGCCGAATTTCGGCAGCCCGTAGGTGCTTTCGACGGCCCGGCTGACGCCTTCGCCGATCGGTGCGCGCGGCGCGTTGCGCCAGTCGGCGGCCAGGTTGAAGCCCGGCTGGATCGGTCCTTCATGGACCACGAACAGGATGCGGTTGGCCCAGATCGCCTCGAAGCGCTCGCGCGGCATCACGCGCGTGCCGCGCGAAGGGTCGCCCAGCAGGATGCGTCCGTCGTCGAAACCCTTGATGACCACGAAATGGTGGTAGCCGTTGTCGGAAATGAGGACGATGGCCGGCAGCTTTGCCTCGATCAGTTTGTCGAGCGGCAGCTGGAAGCCGTTGGCGGTGAAGCCGCGGCTCTTCAGGAAGCGCTGCATGTCCAGCAGCGAAAAACCCTCGCGGCGGATTTTCTGCTGGTCGCCGCTGGTGAACATATGTTGGAAAGCATCCTGCTCGCTCGTCGGCGTGGCGTAGTGGTGGGTCAGCAGCGTGGCCAGCGCAGCCGAGCCGCAACTGAAGTCGTACTGCTGGCGCAGGGTCGCCTGGAAGCGCAGGTCCTTCATGCTCTTGACCGGCATGCCGACGCGCATGCCGCTCGGGAGGGACAGCTCGGCGGCCCCGGCCGCAGCGGGGGCCAGCAGCAGCGCTGCGGGGAGGACGAGTGCGCGTAGTTTCATTGGAATTGCAAATTGATGACGGTGGCGTTCTGGATCAGGACGTTGGCGCCGCTGTTCTGGATCACGACCGGAATCCCGGACATGTTGGCGAACGAGCCGGCGTCGATCGTGTTCGAGCCGGTCTGGACGTTGACCGCGCTGTTGTTGGCGACGTCGCCGTTCAGTTTGGTGTCGTTGACGACCGTGTCGGCGCGTCCCCGTTCGTGCTCCAGCTGCTCGAGGTCGACCGCTTCGACGGCGGCGCCGCCGATGGCCAATACCGGAGCGCGCGTCTGGACGGCAGGCAGGGTGCGCAGTTCGCGCGACGCGTCCACGGCAGGCACGCTCAGTTCGTCCGCGTCCAGCACGGCGGGCGCGACGGGCTCGGAGGCGACGGCGGGTAAGGCCAGGGTAGCGGCCAGCGCCAGGGCCCAGGCCCGGCCCGGGCGGGCATGTGCAAAAGTCTTGTTCATCGTCTCTCCTGAAGCCGAAGACAGCCACGCCGGAGGGCGCGGCCGTCTTCGGGAGTCACTTCTTACACAGTACGGCTTGCAGGCAGGGGATTACTGGCCGCTGCCGACCGCCAGGTTGCTCTGCACGTTGACGCTCTGCTGGATCAGGGACGAGAAGCCGTTGTTCTGGCTGATCACCATCACACCGGCCGCCGACTGGCCGACGCTGGTCATGGCGTTCGACATGTCGAAGGCGCCGGCATTGATGGTGTTGGTGCCGCCTGCGCCGCCGGTGGCCGCGCCGCCTGCGCCGCCGGTGCCGGTGCCTGCAGTGTTGGCGCCCGAGGTGCCGCCCGCGCCGCCGGTGCCGGTGCCGCCGGTACCGCCCGCGCCGCCGTCACCGGCCGTCGCCGCGCCCGAGGTGGTCGAGCCGTTGGTGGCGCTGCCCGAGGTGGCCGCGCCGCCGGCCGCGCCTGCGCCGCCGGTGTTCGAGGCCAGGCCGGTCGAGCCGCCCG
>NZ_JBSIPX010000010.1:0-190926 GCF_053668055.1 Massilia sp. SYSU DXS3249
CTGGGGCGGTTCCGGTGCGGGGAAGGGGGGGGGCCAGGGCGGGGCCCGCGCGCCCGCCCCGGCCCCCGCCCCCCCGCCCCCCCCGACGCGGTAGTCGGGGCCGAGGATGGCGCGGCAGACCGCCATCACCCAGGGGTGAGAGATGATGTCGGCGAAGCCCGATATGCGTTCCGGGTGCACTTCCACGTAATAGCGGTTCGGCCCGCGCGCGAGGGCGCCGCCGGGCTGGCGCTGGGCTTCGTCGAACAGGGTGGCGATGTCGGCGCCGAGTCGCTCGACCCAGGCGCGTTCGAACGCGCCCTTGCAGGCGATGATGCCGTCGCCGTACAGGCCGCCCATGATCGCGGCCTCGTCGTACGGTGGGGTGGTGGTCTGGCTGGTCACGGTACTCTCCTTCGGTCTGGACCGGTTGAGGTGCCATGTTACTGCGAAAAACCGGCGCGGGTCGCCTACGGTGCGCGCCGCGCCTGCCATTGCCGCCTGCCCTTGCCGCCTGCTCCTACCGCCCTCCGCGCCAGTCCAGGGTCAGCAACAGCGCGCCCATGCGCGGCCAGCACAGCCGGCTCACCTGATCGCGCCCGGCCCAGCGAAAGCCGTCCGTCTCCGGCGTCGGCCGCCCCGTCGCATGGTGCGGGAAAAAGCTGTTGCAGGACAGGTGAGACAGGTCGCCCAGTTCGTCGCCGGCCTCGACCCGGTACAGGTGCAGGCGCTTGTCGCGCCGGTAGTCGAACTGCCCGAGGTCCTCGAAGCGCGCGGCCTCGAAGCCGATCCCGGCCTCCTCGCGCAGCTCGCGCATTGCCGCCTCGAGGGTGGTTTCGCCCGGGTCCTGCATGCCCTTCGGGATGTCCCAGGCGGCGGTGCCGGTCACGTGGCAGAGCAGCAGCTCGCCTTCCGCATTGAAGACCAGGGTGCCGCAGGACACGGTGTATTTGCTCATCTGCTTCCTTGTGCTTGAACCTGTCCGGCACGCGCGCTCCGGGTGGCCGCGGCCAGCGCCTGCGCCAGCGCTTCCAGGCTGACCGGCTTGGTCAGGTGCTGGTCGAAGCCGGCGTCCTGCGAGAGCGTCATGTCGCTGGCCGCGCCCCAGCCGGTCAGCGCCACCAGCACCGCGCCGGACGTGCGCGGGTCGGCGCGCAGCGCGCGCGCCAGTTCGTGCCCGTTCATGCCGGGCAGGCCGATGTCGAGCAGGGCCAGGTCGGGCCGGAAGCGGCGCGCCTCCTGCAGCCCGGCCAGGCCGTCCTGGGTCATGCGGGTTTCGTGTCCGAGCACGGTCAACAGGGCGACCAGGCTCTCGGCCGCATCGACATTATCGTCGACCACCAGCACCCGCAGGCGCTGCGCCCCGGCTGCTTCGATGCCCGGCGCGCCGCCCGCCGCCTCCCCGGCCTCGTCCTGGCGCAGCGGCAGGCTGACGGTGAAGGTGCTGCCATGCCCGCGCCCGGCGCTGAAGGCCTGCACCCGCCCGCCGTGCAGCTCGACCAGGCGGCGCACCAGCGACAGCCCGATGCCGAGCCCGCCCTGCGCCCGGTCCAGGCTGCTGCGCACCTGGGTGAACATCTCGAACACCGAACCGATGGCGTCCGGCGCAATGCCGACCCCGCTGTCGGTGACCGCCACCTGCGCCTGGCCATCCTCGCGCCAGGCCGAGACCTTGATCCGCCCGCCGGCGGGCGTGTACTTGGCCGCGTTGTTGAGCAGGTTGGCCAGCACCTGCACCAGGCGCGTCGGATCGGCCAGCAGCGGCAGCGGCGCGTCCGGCAGGTCGACCGCCAGCTGGTGACCGCCGGCCTGCACCAGCGCGTTGCTGGTTTCGATCGCCATCTGCACCACCAGCCGCAGGTCCACCGGCTCCGTCTTGAGTTCGATGCGGCCGCGCGTGATGCGGGCGATGTTGAGCAGGTCGTCGACCAGGTGGATCAGCTGGCCCAGCTGGCGGTCCATCATCCCGTGCACGCGGGCGCTGGACGCGGCGTCGCCCGGGGCCATGCGCAGCAGGTCGAGCCCGGTGCGGATCGGCGCCAGCGGGTTGCGCAGTTCGTGGGCCAGCGTGGCCAGGAATTCGCTCTTGCGGTGGTCGGCCTCGGACAGGTCGGCGGCGATGCGGCGCAGTTCGTTTTCGGCGCGCTTCTGTTCCGTGATGTCGCGCGTGATCGTGGCCAGGCCGAGGTGGGCGCCGTCCGCCCCGTGCACCGCGAAGCCCTTGAAATAGACCGGCAGCGGCTCGGGAGTGTTCGTGGACGGCGCGAACTGCAGTTCGCCTTCCCATTTCTGCAGGGGCCCGTTCAGCGCCGGCAGCACCTCGGCGCGCACGAAGGGACGGCAGTCGCGCGCGAAGAAGTCGAGCAGGCGGGTGTCGCCGATGTCGGCATCCGGTGCGACGCAGCCCATCGCGCGCCCGGCCGGGTTCAGGTAAAGGCCGGCGCCGCCCGGCGCGAAGATGCCGATGAAGTCCGAGGACTGCTCGGCCACCGCTGCCAGGCGGCGCACCCCCTCCTCCGCCTGGCGGCGCTCGCTCTGGTCGCGCAGGTAGAGGGCGATGCCCGCGCCCGGCGTCGGGAAGCAGCTGATCTCGTACCAGCCGCCCCAGACAGGTAAAAAGGCTTCGCTGCGCGAGCCGGCGCGCTCGAGGGCGCAGCGGCGGCAGGCGCGTTCCTGCGCGCTGCCCTGCCATTCGGGGAACAGGTCCCAGAACACCTGGCCCATCAAGTCGGCGCGCGCCAGCCCCGTGATGCGTTCGGCGGCGGCATTCGCATAGCCGATGCGCCAGGCGCCGTCCATGGCGAGGAAGCCGTCGGTCATGCTCTCCAGGATCACGTCCGAGCGCTCCTCGGCCGCGCGCCGCGCCAGGGCCTCCTCGCGCTGGCCGATCACCAGCGAGGCGGTGTTGGCCAGCAGCGCCATCGCCTCGGCGTCGCGCGCCGCGCGCCCGGCACCGATGGCGCCGGCGCGGTAATACCAGCTGAAGGCGCCCAGCACCGCCCCGCTGGGCGCCAGGATCGGCAGCGCGCGGCCGGCCTGCAGGCCGGCTTCCAGCGCGGGGGCGCGGGCGGCTTCCCAGAGCGGGTCGGTGGCGATGTCCGGGCAATCGACCGGCTCGCTGCGCCAGGCGGCCGTACCGCCGGCTCCGCCGAGGGGTGCGGCGCCGATCGCGTCGAGCGCCTCACGGAGCGGCGCGGGCAGGCTCGGCGCGGCGGCGTGGCGCAGGCGCTCGCCCACTTCCATCAGCTGGATGCCGGCCAGCGCGGCGCCGCCGGCGTATTCCTCGGCCGTGCGCGCCAGCAGGTCCAGCACGTCGCCCAGCGGGGCATTCGACACCGCCAGTTCGAGCGCCCCGCGCTGGCCGAGCGTGAGCAGGGTCGCGCGCGTGCGTTCGGTGACGTCGACGCCGTGCACCAGCACGCCCGAGATGTCCCCGCCCGCTTCGCGCAGCGCCATGTAGACGAAGTCGACGTAATAGGTTTCGAGGCCGTCGCCGGCCTGCAGCAGCAGGCGCACGTTGCTGCCCTGGTAGGTGTCGCCGGTGCGGTAGACGCCCTCGACCAGTTCGAAGAAGCCCTGGCCAGCCATCTCGGGCAGCGCAGCGCGCAGGGGACTGCCCAGCAGCGCCCGGCCTCCCACGAGGCAGGCGAAACGCTCGTTGGCCATCTCGAACACCAGTTCCGGCCCGCGCATCACGGCCATGAAGGCGGGCGCCTGGTAGAAGATGTCGCGCATGCGCCCGGTGCTGGCGTCGAGCGCGCGCTCGCTGCTGGCCAGGCGCTCGGCCGCCAGGTGCTCCGCGGTGGCGTCGCGGATGATCTTGGCGTAGCCGCACAGCCGCCCCCCGTCGTGCAGCGGAATCATGACGCCGTCGGCGAAGAAGCGGCTGCCGTCGCGCCGCAGGTGCCAGCGCCGGTCCTGGGCGCGGCCGCTGGCGCGGGCGCCGGCCGCTTCTTCCTCCGGCCGCCCGGCGGCCCGGTCCTCCTGCGTGAAAAGGATGTCGGCCGACTGGCCGTGCGCCTCCGCGGCGCTCCAGCCGGTGATCGCCTGCGCCCCCGCCTCCCAGGAGGTGATGCGGCGCGCCTCGTCGGTGCCGATGACGGCGTAATCGTGCAGGTTATCGAGGATCAGGCGGATGCGGTCCTGTCCGATGCGCTCCGGGTCCATGCCGCGCGCCTGCTCGCGCCGCGCCAGTTCCACGTTCTTGCGGAACAGGTCGACGAAGACCGCGGCCTTGGCGCGCAGGGCCTGCGCGTGCAGCGGCTTGGTGAGGTAGTCGACGGCGCCGAGCCCATAGGCGCGGTCGAGCGGCGCGTCGTCGGCGTCGCCCGCGGTGAGGAACATGATCGGCACCGAGCGCGCGCGCGGGTGCTGGCGTATCAGTTCGGCCGTCTGGAAGCCGTCCAGGGTCGGCATCTGCACGTCGAGCAGGACCAGGGCGAATTCGTGCTCGAGCAGCGCGCGCAAGGCCGCCTCGCCCGATCCGACCGCCACCAGGCTGTCGGCCAGGCCGGCCAGGATCGCTTCCAGCACGGCCAGGTTGGCCGGCTGGTCGTCGACCAGGAGGATGCGGGCAGGGACGGCTGGGCTCATCGGTTGGGCGCCGCTGGGGCGCGCGCTCGTCTCGATGGCGGCCGCTGCCACATGGGCGATGTGCGCGAGGTTGCAAAGAAAGCAATGTATGCCCCGGCCTTCCGATTGTCAATTGTGCGCACGGTTCTGCCGGGGCACCGCACACTGGTGCCTTTGTTCCGCCCGACCTGGCTGGACCTGCACGGAGCCGCAATGGATGTTAGCTTTCTCGACAATACCCTCGAGCGCTGGGCGATCGCGATCGCCATCGCGCTCGGCGCCACGCTGGCGATGCACTGGGTGCGCCGCTTCGCCCTGCACAAGATGACCGCGCTGTCGCAGCGCACCCCGACCATGGCGGACGACCTGGTGGCCAAGATGCTGCGCAAGACCTATGTCCTGGTGCTGCTGGCGATGGCCGTCCACCTCGGCGCCCTGGCGCTGGACCTGACCGAGAAGCAGCGCCTGATCACCTCACGGGTCTCGATCACGGCTCTGATCCTGCAGCTGGCAATCTGGGGCGACACCCTGCTGCGTGCCTGGCGCGACTACCAGCCGGCAGGCGACGGCCGCAAGGCTTCGCGCACCATCGTCTGCTTCCTGCTGCGCCTGACGCTGTGGGTGGTGGCCTTCCTGATGGTGCTCGATAACTTCGGCTTCAACATCACCGCCCTGGTGGCCAGCCTCGGGATCGGCGGCATCGCCGTCGCGCTGGCGGTGCAGAACATCCTGGGCGACCTGTTCGCCTCGCTCTCGATCATGCTCGACAAGCCCTTCGAGATAGGCGACTTCATCATCGTCGGCGACGTGCTCGGCTCGGTCGAGCACATCGGCCTGAAGACCACCCGCCTGCGCGGGCTGGGCGGCGAGCAGGTTATCTTCTCGAACGGCGACCTGCTCAAAGCGCGCATCCACAACCACAAGCGCATGGAGTCGCGCCGCGTCGCTTTTGTCCTGCGCGTGGCCTACGGCGCCAGCGAACAGCAGTTGGCGCGCGTGCCCGAACTGGTGCGCGAGGTGGTCATGGCACAGCCGACCGCCGCCTTCGAGCGCGCGCACTTCTTCAACTTCGCCGAGTGGTCGCTCAATTTCGAGGTCGTCTACCACTTCCAGAGCCCGGACTACCTCGCCCACATGGACACCCAGCAGGCGATCCTGCTCGACATCTACCGCCGCTTCGAACGCGAAGGCATCCGCTTCGCCCATCCCCTGTCCATCGTCCGCCTCGCCGACGCCGAACAGCTGGTGCGCCCGCAGCCTGTGCACCCGGTGCCGGCGGCCGTGCGGCATTAGTGAGGTGTCGGGGTTCGTAGGGTGGGCTCTCGAGCCCACGCGGTGCGCCTCCCGCCGATCGAAACGGATCGCGAAGCCCCCGCGCGGCATGCATTCACCACCGCCGTCACGATCAGGCCGTTCGCAGTGCCATCCCGCGTGGGCTCGAGAGCCCACCCTACGTGATGTAGCCGGCGGCAGCACGTAGGGTGGTCGGCTCCACCCGGGTGCATGCGTCCATGCGGCAGTGGCGCCGCCCACGCGTTCAACCAGCGCGTGATCAATCCCAACGCTTGCTGGCACGGTTCGCCATATCGAGGGCTGGTTGAACGCGTGGACGGGAAACCCGTCCACCCTACGTCCCTCCGGCATCCACTACGGCTTCCCCCGCACGCAAAAAAGCCCGCCGGGCGCAGGCCGGGCGGGCTTTGTTCAGGCGCCGGGGCGCCTCATGCGTCAGCTGCTTAGGCAGCCTTGGTCTGGGCATCCGCCACGGTAACCGGGCTGACGCGGGCGGCGATGCCGGCTTCGAGCACGGCGCTGGCGCGGGCCTTGGTGGCCGGGGCGGTGGTGCTGATCAGCTCGTGCATGCGCGAGGCGGTCTTGTCCCACGAGGTGTTGGCGACGATGTCGCACATGCGCTCGACCATCGCGCGCTTTTCGTCCTCGCTCATGGCCAGCATGCGTTCGCAGGCGGCGATGTACTCTTCCGGCGTCGAGGCGATGGCGACGACGTCGCCGTACGGGACCTTGACGTCGGTGATCGGGGTCGAGACGCTCGGCTTTTCGGCGGCCATGTACTCCAGCACCTTGGTCGGCGAGATGAACTTGGTCGAATCGTTCATGGCGAACGGCAGCAGGCAGACATCCCAGCCGGCCAGGAATTTCGGCAGTTCGTCATAGTTGCGCTGGCCCATGTAGTGGACGTTCTCGCCGCGCGGCAGTTCGGCCGGGTCGATCTTGACCACCGGGCCGACCAGCACGATCTGCCATTCCGGATGGGCTTCTGCCATGCGGCGCACCAGTTCGGTGTCGAAGCGCTCGTCGATGACGCCGTAGAAGCCGAGGCGCGGGCCGGGGATGTTGGCCTGCTCCGGGTGCGAGATCGCGCTGTCGAGGGCCTGGCGGAAGTGCTTGGCGTCGACGCTGCTCGAGAAGCAGTGCGCGTTCGCGTGGCGGTCCTTCTTGGCTTCGTACAGGCTCGGGCCGCCGGTGAAGACGAGGTCGGCGATGCCCAGCAGGGCCGATTCGCGCTGCAGCAGCTGCTTCGGCGGGTTCTTGAAGGCGGCCAGCTCGTCCATGCAGTCGTAGACGACCAGCGACGGGTTCAGGCCCTGCAGCAGCGGTAGTGCCATCGGGGTGTAGAACCAGACGACCGGGCGTTCGCCGGCCGGCACCAGGTCGGCCAGCAGGCCTTGCAGGGTCGGGATCTGGTCGTCGTGGAAACCGTGGGCGTGGATGTTGGTATGCGGGCGGCACACCGTGATGTTCGGCGCGACGGCCGTCTTCTGCAGGTGTGCTGCTCCCTCGCTATGTACCGGTTCCTCCACAAGCAGGATCTGGTAGTGTTCCGCCAGTCGCGTCATCAGGTGCTGGGGGCGTTGGAAGACGAAGTCCCAGCGCAGGTGGCAAAACACGATAAGGGTCGGCATGTTGATTTCCTCTCGCCTTGGTGGCGCTTTAGTTGATCTTGGGTCCGAGGCGCAAGGGCTGCAGCGGCAGTTGAACACGCTGAACCTTGACGCCGGATCGAAGCATCGTAACATGCAAATTTGCCATGATTTTCATTTATGCATTGCAACATTAGCCAGCAGAACAGTCTTTTCGGCAAGGCAGAGCATTTCCTCATAGGAGAGCCCGGTATCGTCAGGAATTTTTTGTAGGTAATGTCCTACGCATAGACAAGAAAATCCACTACGAAAACTCATCTATACAGGAGGCGCGCGCAACCGTGCGCAGCCCTGAAAACGGCCGCTGGGGCGGCTTTTCCGTGTCCCCGCGGCAGCGCCCGGCCCTGCAAAGACTGTCGGCATGCACGTACAAAAACGGCGCCCGCGCGCACGCTGCAGCGCAGCAGAATGCGGCGCCGCAGCGGAAAGAAGGAGGATTGTTAGCGGGGCCGGACAGGCCCCGGCGGAGGCGACTTACGCCGGTGGATAAGGCTGGGCGCCTTCCGGATGGCCGTCTTCGCTGAAGCCGTCGGCGGTGGAGACGTCGTCGATGCCCAGCGTGCCGAGGGCGTCGCACAGCTCGTCGATTTCGGCGCCGATGTCGGCCGCGAGGTCGGTCGCCTTGGCCACGCCGCCCCAGGGCGGGCCGCCGTCGAGCGCGTACAGGTTCACGCGCAGCTCGATGTGCTCGCCGGCGTCCTGGGGCGCGACCACGGCACGCACCGCGTCGGGGGCGAGCTCCTTGCCGGCCAGCAGGCGGCTGATGTCGGACAGGGTGCGGAGCATGGCCAGTTCGGCGACGCCCTGCTCTTTCGCGCCGTGGAACAGGTCCTGGTAGAGGAAGTTCACGTTCAGGCGCTCGGGATCGGCGGCCAGGCAGCGCCGCACCAGGGGCGCCACACGCTCGGTCCAGGCGCGGTAGCGGCGCATGCGGTCGGCGAAATACACGTCGGCGCCCACCTCGTCCCCGGGCACGGCGTAGAACGGGTCGTCGACGCGCTTGAGCGAGAAGCCCAGCAGGAAGCGCAGCTCCATCGCCGCCTCGTCGGGCGCGACCGGCTCGCCGGTCCAGCCGCGGATGCTGCTTTCCAGCAGCGGCGCCGGCGCCGGCTTCTTGCTGCCGAGGGTGGCGGCCGCTTCGCGCAGCAGTTCCTGCAGCGTGCTGTAGCCGATGTGGTCGACCTCGGCCAGGTCGTAAGCGTGGCGCACCAGGGCCACTTTCGCGCGCGGGCTATCGAGCTCCAGCGCGACGAAGCTGGCCGCCAGCTCCGCATAGGCCTCGTCGTCCGCGAAGTTCTCCCGGGCCGCCAGGCCGCCCGTGCTTTGCACGAACAGCGGGATCAGGAAGGCGTCGATCTCGAACTCGGGCTCGCCTTCGCGGCGGATGCGCAGCGTGGCCGCCTCCTCGCCGATCGTGGCGCGCAGCAGGCGGCAGGCTTCGGGGTCGGTAAAGCGCGCCAGTTCGATGGCGCCGTACAGCGCCTCGTCGTGCTTCCTGCGCAGCGCGCGCCGGATCGCGACGACCAGCTCTTCCTTGTGGCCGGCCGATCCTTCCGGGTCGACGTCCTCGCCCTCGGCGACTTCGAGCGCGAGGTCGGCCAGGGCCTGCGCCTGGGCCTCCAGGTCGGGTTCGGCGGCGGTGCCTGGCTTGCGCGGCACGGGCTTCTTGTTCTTCGGCATAGTCGATGGTGTCAATGTTGGAGCCGCCATGGTAGCGCATCGGCGCCCGGGACAGGCGTGCGTTCTCCCTGCTCTCGTGCCGCGCCCTGCTCCCGGCTTGGTCTCAGCCGGCCCGCTCGGCCTCCGGCGCCACGTGCACGCCGGCCAGCGCGGCCAGGATTTCCTCGGGTTCGGCGGGCTTGGCGATGTGCAGGTCGAAGCCGGCTTCGCGCGCCCGCGCCTTGTCGGCCAGTTGGCCATAGCCGGTCAGCGCGATCAGGAGGGTGGTTGCGAACTGGGGCATGGCGCGCAGGCGCCGCGCCAGTTCGTAGCCGTTCATGTCGGGCAGGCCGATGTCGAGGATGAAGACGTCGGGACGCTCGAACGCCGCCCACTCGAGGGCGCTGCCGGCGTCGTAATAGGTCGATACCAGGTGGTCGCCGGCCGCCTCGAGCAGCAGCGACAGGCTGACCGCCGCATCGATGTTGTCGTCGACCAGCATCACGCGCAGCGCCACCGGCGCCGCGTCGCGCGATCGGCGCGGCGCCATCGGCGGCGAGAGGGCCGACAGGGCCGCCAGCTCGAGCTTGAGCGGCAGGCGCACCGTGAAGATGCTGCCGCCGCCGCGGCCCGGGCTGCTGGCGTCGACCGAGCCGCCGTGCAGGTGCACCAGGCTGCGCACCAGGGCCAGGCCCAGGCCCAGGCCGCCCTGGGCGCGGTCGGCCTTGCGTTCGCCCTGCGAGAACAGGTCGAACACCCGCGGCAGGAGTTCGGCGGTGATCCCCTCGCCGTCGTCGGCCACGCTCAGGCTGGCTTCGTCGCCGCTGCTGGCGAGCGACAGCTGGATGTTGCCGTGCTCGGGCGTGTACTTGGCGGAGTTGGTCAGCAGGTTGGCCACCACCTGGGTCAGGCGGGTCTGGTCGCCGCGCACGTTGACCGGATGCTGCGGCAGGCGCAGCTCCAGGCGGTGCTGGCGCTCTTCCAGCAGCGGCCGGGTCTGCTCGACGGCGCGCTCGACGACATTGCGCAGGTCGACCTCCTCCAGGTTCAGCGTCACCAGCCCGCGCGTCACGCGCGACACGTCGAGCATGTCGCCCAGCAGGCGGTTCATGTGCTCGACCTGGCGGCTGATCACGTCGCCGGCATAGCGCGCGCGGTGGCCGTCGACGTCGGGCATCTTGAGCAGCTGGGCGGCAGTGATGATCGGCGCCAGCGGGTTGCGCAGCTCGTGGCCGAGCATGGCGAGGAACTGGTCTTTCGCGCGGTTTTCCTCTTCCGCCGTCTGGCGCGCATGGGTTTCGCGCTCGAGCTGGGACTGGCGCTCGTTGCCGGCGCTGTCGCGAAACGCCTGGGCGCGGCGCAGCTCGGCCCCGGCCTGGCGCAGGGAGGCCAGCAGGCGGTCGATCTCGAGGATGCGCGAGCGCAGCTTGGGCGGGGTTTCGCCGCGCCCGAGCATGCCGGCGGCATCGACCGCACGCGCCATCGAGCGGGTATAGCTGCGCGCCAGCCAGGCGGCGGCCGCGCAGGAGCAGGCCAGCGCCGCCAGCAGGGCCAGCGCCGCCTGGCGCTTGACGCCGCCGGGCTGGACGACGACGGCGGCGGGCAGCACCGAAGCCGGGACCGCTACCGCGACCAGCCAGCCCGAACGCGCCGCATGGGTGAAGACGGTCTTCGACGGGGCGCCATAGCGCATCGGCAGGTCCAGCACGCCGCTGGCCTGGGTGGCCGCGGCCGCCACCAGGGGCGCCGGCGCTTCCTGGCCGACCAGGTCGGGAGTGCCGAGGTTGGACGCGACCAGGTGGCCGTCGCGGTCGACGATGTCGACCTGCCAGTCGGCCGGCAGACGGGCGTCGGCCAGCAGCTGGCGGAAATGGTGGGTGCTGAAACTGACGACCAGGGCGTAGCGCTTGCCGCCGGCCTGCGCCCCGACGGCGACGGCCGTCGACAGGCGCCCGCTGTCGCGCCCGGGCGTGACGTCGGCGATGAAGGGGCGGTCCTGCCTGAACAAATCGTCGAGGAAAGGCGGCGGCGGGCCTTTCGGCAAGGGGGTGCCGGGCGGCTCCAGGGTATTGACCAGCTCGGCGCCGCGCTCGTCCAGCAGGACGGCCCAGCTCGACGGCCCAGGCGCGGCCAGCTTCGCCATGCCCTGGAAGGCATCGAGGTCGCCCTTGGCCAGCGCCGGCGAGCCTGCCAGCACGCGCAGCGCCGCGCCGGCGTCCGACAATTCGTCGTCGACCAGCAGCGCCACCCGCTGCGACGACTGCATCACGCGCGCCATCCCGGCCTCGTTCCCCGCCTCGTCCAGCAAGCGCAGGACGAAACCGGCGAACAGGATCACCGGAACCAGGATTGCTGCGGCCATCAGGTACAGGTAGGCACGGATTTGCATCGCGGGCTCACAGATCGGCGGCCCTCGACATGACGGCCAGCAAATCGATGATACCAACACTACAAGGTAAATCAACAGAAGAGTGGAGAATTGGTAATCCCAGCATCAAAAGTTCTTTTTTTCCACCCAGAACGCATGACGAGGGCCGCAATGTTGGCGTTTTCGCCAACATTGCGGGGCTCGCCGTGCTGGGCGGTGTTATGCTTCGCTCATCGTAACCGCGCCCCACGCGCCCCAGCCGGAGACCCGCCCTTGAGCCTCGACACATTCTTCAAACTGAAGGAAAGCGGCAGCGACGTTCGCACCGAACTGCTCGCCGGCCTGACCACCTTCCTGACGATGGCCTACATCATCTTCGTCAACCCGTCGATCCTGGGCGACGCCGGCATGCCGAAGGAAGCCGTGTTCGTCGCCACCTGCCTGGTGGCGGCCCTCGGCAGCGCCGTGATGGGCCTGTACGCCAACTACCCGATCGGCATGGCGCCGGGCATGGGCCTGAACGCCTATTTCGCCTATGCCGTCGTGCTGGGCATGGGCGTGGCCTGGCCGGCCGCGCTCGGCGCCGTGTTCATTTCGGGCTGCCTGTTCATCCTGGTGTCGGTGCTGGGGCTGCGCGGCGCCATCGTCAACGGCATCCCGCATTCGCTGCGGGTGGCCATCACGGTCGGCCTGGGCATGTTCCTGGCCCTGATCGCGCTGAAGAACGCCGGCATCGTGGTCGGCAGCGAGCCGACCCTGGTCAAGGCCGGCGACCTGCATGCGCCCCCCGCCGTGATGGCCGTCTTCGGTTTCCTGCTGATCGTCACCCTCGACCGCCTGAAGGTGCGCGGCGCGATCCTGATCGGGATCATCGCCGTCACCATCCTCTCATTCTTCTTCGGCGGGAATACCTTCAAGGGCGTGTTCTCGCTGCCGCCCTCGATCGAGCCCACCCTGTTCGCGCTCGACATCCCGGGGGCGCTCTCGGTCGGCATCCTGAACGTGGTGCTGGTGTTCTTCCTGGTCGAGCTGTTCGACGCGACCGGCACCCTGATGGGCGTGGCCAGCCGCGCCGGCCTGCTGGTCGAAGGCAAGATGGAACGCCTGAACAAGGCGCTGCTGGCCGACAGCGGCGCGATCGTCGCCGGCGCCGCCCTCGGCACCTCGAGCACCACCGCCTACATCGAAAGCGCGGCCGGGGTCCAGGCCGGCGGACGCACCGGGCTCACGGCGCTGGCCGTGGCCCTGCTGTTCCTGGCCTGCCTGTTCATCGCGCCGCTGGCCGGCGTGGTGCCCGCCTACGCGACCGCGCCCGCGCTGCTGTTCGTCGCCTGCCTGATGCTGCGCGACCTCGGCGACATCGAATGGGGCGACACCACCGAAAGCATCCCGGCGGCGATCACCGCGCTGGTGATCCCGTTCACCTATTCGATCGCGGAAGGCATCGCCTTCGGTTTCATCACCTATGCCGCGCTGAAGCTGACCACGGGCCGCGCGCGCGAGGTCAAGCCCATCGTCTGGATCATTGCCGCGGCGTTCATTTTCAAGATCGTCTACGTCGGTACCTGAAGCGCCTGCGGCTGAGTGGCGCGAACGCCTCGATCGGGCTCGATTCGAGCGTTCGCCTGGCCTCGAAGCCGCACTGATGCTGCTTCTGGGATACAATCGTCGCCGAGCCCCACTGCCGCCTGGCGAGCACCGGCGCTCTTTCCCGAACGACCGGCCGGCCCTCCGCACAAGCCGATGGGCCGGCGCGCAGCCGCATACATGCTTATGAAATCATTTCCGTTGTACGCGCTGGCCCTCCTCGGCCTGGCGCATGGCACTGCCGCCGCCGGCGGCGGTGCGGCCGACGACCTGCCCCAGATCGGCACCATCCACAGCGCGCTGACCGTGGCGCGTCCCGACACCATCCCCGAGGGAACCTGGTTCACCTCGGCCGAGCTCGGCGCCATCAATACCTCGGGCAATACCACCGGCACCTCGATCAGCGGCAAGATCGACGCCCGCCACGAGACGGCCGACTGGAGCAACGAGTACATCGTCAGCGGCTTCTTCAAGGAAGACGAGATCGTCGACGACGACGGCGAGCGCTACCGCCAGCGTTCGGCCGAGCGCTGGGCGCTGTCGGCCAAGGCCGCCTACAAGCTGATGAACGAAGGCAGCCGCGCCTTCGTCCTCGGCTCGCACGTGAACGACAAGTTCGGCGCCTATACGCGCTACACCTCATTCGCGGTCGGCCACGGCTCGCAGCTCTACAACACCGAGGACAAGGCGCTCGACGTCGAGATCGGTCCGGGCTATTTCAGCGGCCAGCGCGAGAGCGGCGAAATCGAGAACGGCGTCACGGTGCGCGGCGCTGCCCGTTTCCGCTGGCAGGTCAGCCCCTCGGCCGCCTTCGTCCAGACCGTCAGCGTCGAGCGCGGCACCTCGAACGTGCACTCGATCGCCGAGTCGGCGCTGAGCACCAAGATCAACGACACGATGCAGATGAAGGCCGCCTTCAGCGCCCGCAACGACACCAACGTGCCCGAGGATAAGAAGAACACGGATACGCAGACCTCGCTGACGCTGGTGTATTCGTTCTGATCTCGTAGGGTGGACGGCTCTGCCGGGATGTGGGCATCGACGCTCCGTGCGTGCCGTCCACGCGTTCAACGGCTGCGTGAAACGACGCGAGGTTTCATAAGCCGCTTGAACGCGTGGACGGCGCAATGGCCGCGTGCCCGCCCGCGACAGGGTGGAGCCGTCCACCCTACAGCCCTGCCTCACCGCGTCATGCGCCGCCTGTCCCCATGGCGCTGGTGCTTGGTCGAACACAGCACCCGCCGCGCGACGCCGCGCGGCACGCCGGCAAGCTGCATGAAGGCGAAGGCCGCGTGCATCCCGTCCGTTTCGAGGATCTTCAAGGCGCGATCCACACGGGCGGCCATGTGCGTGTCGGCGCGTGGGTCGGCATGTTGAATTTCAGACATGCAATAGACTCCCAACACGTGTTTCCCAGGCCATCCATGCTAGCAAACGCGCCGGTGCGTGGCGCGCGTTTGCCCGGATAAAACACCCGGCAGGCGGCCTCGACGGCCACTCGACAGGCCGCCCCTGGGCCGTTCCCGCTCAGGCCTGCGGCTCGTGCACGTCGTCCACCGTCACCGGTTCGGCCGCGATCTTTTCCTCGGCCAGCTTGTGATCGTCCTCGTCCGCCGCCAGCCCCTCCTGCTCGGCGCCGCGCACGCGGTCGTAGACCAGTTCCACCAGCACCGGGAAGTGGTCCGAGCCGAAGTGCGGCAGCCTGCGGATGAAGGACAGCGTGAAATGCCGGCTGTGGAACAGGTGGTCTAGCGGCCAGCGCAGGAACCAGTAGTCGGCGTGGAAGGTGTTGAACATGCCGCGCCCGACGCGCGGGTCGAGCAGGCCGCTGATCTTGCGGAACAGGCGCGTGGTGCGCGACCACGCCACGTCGTTCAGGTCGCCTGCGACGATCACCGGCGTGTCCAGGCCCGCCACGCTTTTCGCCACCACCAGCAGCTCGGCGTCGCGCTCGGTCGACTCGTCGTGCTCGGTCGGGCTGGGCGGCGCCGGGTGCAGGAAATGGATGCGCACCTTGCGCCCGGACGGCAGCACCACCAGCGCGTGCATCGAGGGGATGTCTTCGTCGACCAGGAACTGGATCGCGCCGTCTTCCAGCGGCAGGCGGGAATACACGTGCATGCCGTACAGGTTGTCGAGCGGGCACTTCATCGTGAACCGGTATTCGTCCTCGAGCACGTCGAGCCGCTCCTGCCACCAGGCGTCCGTTTCCAGGGTCACGAAGACGTGCGGATTGTGTTCACGGATCAGCGCGATCAGGCCGTCGGTATTCCGGTTCGGGGTCAGGACATTGGCGGTGAGGATGCGGATGCGCTCGGTCATGTCGCTGCTGACGGCGGTCTTGACCTCGTTCGGGTAGACCCGCAGGTAGGGGAATATCCACCAGGCCTGGTACAGCAGGCAGGCGGCGGTGATGGCGACCAGCACGTCGGAGGTCATGTCGCTCAGGTCGAGCAGAAAGGGTTCGGCGACCAGCACGATCAGCGCGACGATGGCAATCTGCAGCCGCGGGAAATCGAGGTCACGGACCCACCATTCCGTGTGCTTCGACAGGGGCAGCAGGGTCGCTACCAGGATGAGCGCAACCAGCGTTGAAACCAAGGCGAATTGCATGATGGGATGCGTCCTAGAGAAGGTTCAGTTTCTTCATAAAAATGCAATACGGGCAGTATGCCATTGACTTGAAGAACCAGTCTGTACGCTAGCGCGCATCCGTGCGGCGCCTCCTGCCGGGCTTGCGCGATACTGGATGCCCGACCGACAACGCGACCATTGCCACTGCCATGCCCGAACGCACCATGCCCTTCCTGATCTTTTCCCGCAGCGGCTTCGACGACGTCGTTTCCCGCGTCGGGGCCGACGGCGCCGTGCTCTACCTGAATCCCGGCGTGGCGGCCGGCCCCGACATCGCCCCCTTGCGCGAGCGCGGCGTGTCGGTCCACATCCTGCCGCGCAGTTTCGACCCGCAGGTGCCGGGCGAGGTCGAGGAAGCGGCGCTGTTGACCGGGCGCGAGCCTGGCGCGATGTGGATCGAGCACGGCGCCACCGTGCCGCAGGCCGAGCCCGTCGTAGCGGCGTCCGGCCCGGCCCTTGCCGGGGAAGCCCCCGCCCTGCACCGGCGCCTGGCGCGCACCGCCGGCCAGTTCGCGACCGGGGCGCTGCGCCGCCTGCGCGACCAGGGCGTCGGGCGCAACCTGATGGTCCTGCCCTACCACGGCTTCGGCAACGCGCAGCGCCTCTGGGTCAAGGGACGGGTGCTGGACGAATTCAGCTACCGCGAACAGAGCGAACACGACAGCGGCTGGGCGAACCTGGTGGCCTTGTACCGCCGCCTCGAGTCCGACGAGGTGGCGCAGGCCAAAGTCGTGGCGCATTTCGGCGGGAAAACCTACGAAACCGAGACCGACGACGGCGGCTACTTCGAGTTCGACATCGCCGCCGCCGAGCCGCTCGCCGGCGGCTGGCACACGGTGGAACTGGAACTCCCCGAGCACGTGAACCCGGACGGCAGCCCGGTGCGCGCGAGTGCGCAGGCAATCGTGCCGCCGCCGTCGGCGCGCTTCGGCATCATCAGCGACATCGACGACACGGTGCTGTGGACCAACGTCACCAACAAGCTCAACATGGCACTGATGCTGGCCCGGACCAACCACCACACCCGCAAGCCCTTCAAGGGCGTGGCCGCCTTCTACCGCGCCCTGCACGACGGCGTGGGCGGCAACGAGGGCAACCCGCTGTTCTACGTCTCCAGCAGTCCCTGGCACCTGTTCGGCCCGCTGGTCGACTTCCTGCGCCTCCAGGACATTCCGCTCGGCCCCCTGCTGCTGCGCGAACTGAAAGTGCGCGACCTGCTCTCCAAGGACCACAGCCACAAGCTCGACAAGATCGAGCTGATCATGAGTTATTACCCCGGGATGCAGTTCGTCCTGATCGGCGACAGCGGCGAACAGGACCCGGAGATCTATACCGAGATCGTCCGCCGCCACCCGACCTCGGTGCGCATGATCTACATCCGCAACGTCAATCCCGACCCGGCGCGCATCGACGCGCTGGACCGCCTGATCGAAGAGGTCAGCAGCACCGGCACCCAGCTGGTGCTGTCGCCGGACAGCGTCTTTGCCGCCTCGCACGCGGCGGCCGAGGGCCTGGTCCGGGTCGACCGGCTGGGGATGGTGCGCTCGGACAAGCGCGAGGACGACGACGCGCAGTCGCCGTCCTGAACCCACATCTGCTTCAGCGGGCCGCCGCCTGCGCGGCGCCGGCATGGCCCGCGCCGCTCCTGATCAGCATCAGCGCGACAAGGCTCAGCAGCGCGGCGCCCGACAAGTAGTAGCCGACGTAGTTCAGCCCGTAGTTGGTCGCCAACGCGGTGGCGGCATACGGCGCCAGCGAGGCGCCGAGGATGCCGGCCAGGTTGAAGGTCAGCGAGGAGCCCGTGTAGCGCACCTCTGGCGGGAACAGTTCGGCCAGCAGCGTGCCCAGCGGTCCGTAGGTGAGACCGGTCAGCGACAGGCCCAGCACCATGAACAGCACCACCAGCAGCATGCTGCCCGAGCCGAACAGCGGCCCGTAGGCCAGGCCAAACAGGATGATCGCCACCGTGACCGCAATCATCGCCGCGCGCCGCCCGAAGCGGTCCGCGATCAGGGCCGAAGGGGGAATCAGCAGGCCGAAGAAGATCACGGCGCCCAGCTGCAGCACCAGGAACTCGGTGCGCGAATAGCCCAGCGCCGTCGTGCCCCAGCTCAGCGCGAACACCGTCATCAGGTAGAACACGACGAAGGTCGAGGTGGCCAGCAGGGTGCCGAGCACCAGCGCGCGGCCATGCTCGCGCAGCACGCTCACGACCGGCACGCGCACCCGCTCGCCGCGGTCGAGCACGGCCTGGAAGTCCGGCGTCTCGGTAATCTTCAGGCGCACGTACAGCCCGACCGCGACCAGGATCGCGCTCGACAGGAAGGGAATGCGCCAGCCCCAGGAGAAGAACTCGGCCTCGCTGAGCGTTTGCGTGAGCAGCAGGAACACGCCGCCCGACAGGAAGAAGCCGATCGGCGCGCCCAGCTGCGGAAACATGCCGTACCAGGCGCGCTTGCCCGGCGGCGCGTTCTCGGTGGCGAGCAGCACCGCCCCGCCCCACTCGCCACCCAGGCCCAGACCCTGGCCGAAGCGGCACAGGGCCAGCAGCAGCGGCGCCGCCGTGCCGATCGCGGCATAGGTCGGCAGCATGCCGATCAGGATGGTCGAGATGCCCATGGTCAGCAGGGCCGCGACCAGGGTCGCTTTTCTGCCGATGCGGTCGCCGAAATGGCCGAACAGGGCCGAGCCGACCGGCCGCGCGAAGAAGGCGATGGCGAAGGTCGCGAAGGACTGCAGCATGGCGGCGGCCGGGTCGGCCGACGGGAAGAACAGCTTCGGGAACACCAGCACCGCGGCGGTGGCGTAGATGTAGAAGTCGAAGAATTCGATGGTGGTGCCGATCAGGCTTGCGAACAGGACGGTGCGCGCGCGATTCCTGGGTGCCGTCATGCCTCGCCGGCTCCGTCGGTTTCCGCATTGCCGCCCGCGAGGCCGGCCAGCGCTTCGCGCACCTCGTGCGGATTGTCCGGCCGCGTCACGCGCGCGACCTCCACGCCATCCTTCAGGAACACCACGGTCGGCCACAGCTTGATGCGGAACGAGCGCCCGAGCGGGCGTCCGGGACCATCCTCGACCTTGATGTGCTGCGCATCGGGATAGTCTTTCAGGGCCGCCTCGATGACGGGCTCGCCGGCGCGGCACCAGCCGCACCAGTTGGTGCCGAAGTCGAGGGCGACGAGGCCCGGCAGCGCGTCGATCGCGCTGCGTTCGGGCTGGGCGGTTTGGTAGGTCATGCGAATGCTCCTCAGTGGTGCAGCTCAGTTATGCCAGTATGGCAAGATTACCTGAAACACCGCCGAGGAGCCAGCATCAACAAGGACCGCTAGTGCGCGTGGCCGCCTGCCGCCTCGCAGGCGTGCGGATCAGCCTTGCACAGCTTCTCCTGCGCTTCCAGGGCCAGGCGCCGCGCCGCCAGCTGCTGCGGCGTGCGGGCCGGCGCCAGGATCTCGTCCTGGGTGAAGACGCGCCCGTTCTTGATCACCAGGCGCACGTCGGCCGCCGCACGCAGGTCAAGCAAGGGGTCGCCGCGCACGACGATCAGGTCGGCCAGCTTGCCCTTCTCGACCGTGCCGAGGTCCTTGCCTACGAATGCCATCTTCGCCGCGTCGCGCGTCACCGAGTACAGCGCCTGCAGGTTGCCCTGCACCAGGGCCGCGCCGCGCATGTTCAGGTGCAGCGAGATGCCCGGCACCACCAGCGGCGAGTCGGTCCCGTTCGCCACCAGCGCGCCGGCGGCCTTGACCTTGGCCTGCTGGGTGGCGTCGTTGACGATGGTGGCGATCTGCGCCGCCGTCGGCGGCAAGGCGCTCTCCAGTCCGGGCACGAAGTTCGGCGGCACCAGGATGAAGCGCGGATCGGTCACGATGCCCGGGTCCAGCCCGGCCAGGGCGCTGGCCGAGAACAGCGTGTCGATCAGGTGGAAGTCGGCCTTGCCGTAAATGTCGGCCGCGTCCTGGTAGGTGATCGCCCGTGCGAAGGACTTCGACCAGCCATAGCCCATGCGCTGGGTCGCCGACAGGTGGGTAGTCCCCGCCAGGCCGGTCGCCGCCCCCGGCTGCACCATGTGGGTGCCGCTCGGCACGCCGAGGTCGAGCGCCCCTTGCGCGATGCGCTCCATGACCGGGATCGGCGCGCGCACGTAGCTCTTCAGGAAGTCGGCGTCCATGCGCTTGGCCTTGGCGATCTCGAGGCTTGCGATCTCCGGCGTGCGCAGGGTGCGCGCGAAACTGTAGAACAGGCGGTTGCCTTCCCACAGCGGCGGCGAGACGAACAGGCGCGGCCCGATCAGGTTGCCCGCTTCCAGCGCCTCGCGCATCTCGATGCTCTGGTGCAGAGGGCCCGCGACCGACTGCGCGGTAGTGATCCCGTAGGACAGCATCAGCTGCGCGATCTGCCCGAACTGGCCGCCCTGGTACAGCGTCAGCGGGTGCAGGTGGGTCTCGATCAGACCCGGCATCACGGTCAGGCCGCTGGCGTCGACCACGCGGGCGCCCGCTTCGTGTTCGGCATGCGGCACTACAGACACAATGCGGTTGCCCTCGACCACGATGTCGACGTCGCGGCGCAGCGCGCTGCCCACGCCATCCCACAGGGCGCCCGCGTGGATCACCGTGCGGCCTTCGGGCACGGCCTGGCGCCACGACAGCTTCACCGGGATGTCCCGCGGGGTTGAAGCCGATCCGCTGCCGTCGAACTGCACCGTGCGCACGCGTTCGGCCGATTTGTACAGGATGGTCTGGGAGTCGCCGCCCCAGGTCGGCAGGTCGGCGATGTCGTCGGAGACTTGCCGTGCCGGGCCCGTGGGCGCGCCCGTCGGCCCGAGCGGCATCACGTGCAGCTTCGAGTCCATGATGAAGGCGATCCGGCGCCCGTCCGGCGACAGCGCGGCCGCGCCCTCGTCGCGCTCGGCGATCTGCTGCGGGATCGGCGCCACCGCGTAGAAGGTGCCGGTGCGCGTGGCCAGGTCGATCACGCGCAGCGTGTTGTAGCCCTCGCGGAAGCGGTTGTTGATGCGCTCGTTGTCGACCAGGATGATGCGCTGGCCGTCCGGCGTCCACTGCGGGGTGCTGACCTGGGTGCTGATCGACGGGATGATGACTTCCGACGCCCCCGTGGCCAGGGTCCGGATCTCGAGCTGGCCCGACAGCGTGGTGTACGCGAGGCGCGTACCGTCCGGCGACAGCTTGGGTGTCACCAGCGAGCGGCCCGGGATGGCGGCCAGGCGGGTACGGGCGCGCGACGCCAGTTCGATCCGGTCGACCGCCAGCTGGCCGGCGTTGCCGCGCTCGGACGAGAAATAGACGGCGCTGCCGTCCGCCGTCCACTGCGGGTTGGCATCGCGGTCCGGGTCGTTGGTCAGCCGCACCGGCGCTTCGCCGATGCGCATGGTCCAGACGTCGTTCAGGGCGACGAAGGCGATGCTCGCGCCGTCGGGCGAGAGCACCGGCGCGCTGATGCCCATCACGCGCCGTTCGCCGAACTTGTCGAAGCCGCGGTCCTTCTCCTTCGAGAACACCGGGCGCCGCAGCGTCAGCTCGGCGCGGAAGCCGATGTCGAGCGGATTGGCGCCGCTGGCGGCGCGCGTGCGGATCTTGCCGTCGGCCGTGTACAGGAAGCGGCCGTCGGGGAGGAAGCGCACCGGGAAGGGGAAGATGTCCTCGTCGGTGGTGACCTGGGCACCGCCCACGACCAGCTGGCGCGCAGCGTTCTGGTAGACCAGGGCGCCGCCGTCCGGCGTCCAGGCGGGCGCGAAACCGGGTGCGACCACGGTGGGCGGGCCGCCCGCGAAGGGTGCGGTGACCACGTTGGCGCCATCGACATAGGCCAGGCGCGCACCGTCGGGCGAGACCACCGGATTGGCTTCCATGCCGGGACCGGTGGTGACCTGCCGCAGGCCGCCGCCGCGCGCACCCACCGTCCAGATCTTGTACTGGCCGTCGCCGCTGCGGTCGCTCGAGAAGACCAGCCCGCTGCCGTCGGGCAGCCAGGCCGGTTCGCGGTCGTCGAAGGGGCCGCGCGTCAGTTCGGTCGCATCGCGCCCGTTCGGGCTGATGGTCCAGATGTGGAAATTGCCTTCAGGGGCGTAGTTCTGGAAGGCAATGCGCTTGCCGTCGGGCGACCAGACCGGGTGGGTCGGCTCCAGGCGCCAGTCGGTGATCCGCGTAGCGCGCCCGCCTTCGGCCGGCATCACCCACAGCGCGCCCTGCGCCGAGAACACGATGCGTTTGCCGTCGGGCGAAGGCGCGGCGGCCATATTGGTGCCTTCGCGCAGCTCGACCGTGATGTCGCGCGTCGGGCCGCGCAGGTTGTTGGTCTCGTCGACATTGCCGGCGCCCGGCCACTGGCAGGCGGCGAGCACGGTGGCGCCGACGGCGACCGCCAGTGCGGTACGGATCAGGGGACGCGGCGCTGGTAGTTCCTTGCGAGTCTTCATGTTATTTCCTCCAAGGTGATTGCCAAATTGCACCGATATGGTGCGTAGCTGACTCAGCCATATTCGACAGCCGGCCTGACGCGAGGCTGACGGTTGAGTCCGGCTGGAAACGGCTGGGCGATTGCTTGCTGTTGAGCTGACTTGGCTCAAACATGGCTACTGTTAGGAAGGAACTTTTATGTTCAAAAGCTGAACAACCAGAAATGTGTGCGAAGGTGAAATGCTTAACGGACGAGCGGAGCAGGCGCGGGCATAGTGGAGTCAAACTTGTCGAGAGGAGCAGATCATGGCCGATAACCTGCAAAAAGCCGGTCCCCAGGACCGCAGCCGCATCAACGTCAACGAAGAGTGGGAAGTACGCCACTGGACCGAGGCGCTGGGCGTCACCCGCGAACAGCTGGAAAAAGCCGTCTCCGAAGTGGGCGTCATGGCCGATGCCGTGCGTGAACACCTGAAGAAACGCTGATCGAGCGCATCGCTCCCGCATGAAGGGACGCGTCCCGCGTCCCTCCCTGCGCTCAAGCCGCGCCCCCAGGCCGGCTCGCGGCCAGCCTGCTTGCGCCTGCGCGAGTGCAAGCACCGCCGTTCGGCCGCCGTTCGGTGCCACCTGATGTCCGCGCCGGCCTGTTCCGCGTCTGCGTCTCCCTGCATGCCCCTGCTTTACCCCGCGCGACCCCGCGTGGCCCTGTTGCGCGCCCTTGCGCCACCCCTTTTTCTCGAGAGGAGCCCAACGTGGATTTCCGCGCCTATATTGCATCCCTGGACATCACGCTGCCCAATGCCCTGTTCGCCCTGGCCCTGGCCGTGTTCAGCTTCGTCGCCATCCACGGCGCCGTCGCCCTCGGCCGGCGCCGCCTCGACCGCCTGGGCGACGAACATGCCCACCGTCCTGTCGCCGAAGTGCTGCGCAAGGCGCTGGCGCGCACCAGCAACCTGGTGGTCTTCGCCACCGCGATCCTGATCGGCCTGTCGGCGCTCGACCTGCCGCCGCCCTGGAATGCGCGCGTCAGCCACCTGTGGTTCATCACGGTCGGCCTGCAGCTGGCGATCTACCTGCACAGCGCGATCAAGGTCACCGCGCGCCGCTATTTCCAGACCCATGGCGGGGTCGCCAACGATTCCCAGGTGACGATCGCCCACACCCTCATCATCTGGGTGCTGCAGACCAGCGTCTGGGTGATCTTCTTCCTGGCCCTGCTGGCCAACCTCGGCATCAACATCTCGACGTTCGTCGCCAGCCTCGGGATCGGCGGCATCGCCATCGCGCTGGCGGTGCAGAACGTGCTCGGCGACCTGTTCGCCTCGCTCTCGATCGCCATCGACAAGCCCTTCGAAGTGGGCGACTTCATTTCGACCAGCGACACCTCGGGCACGGTCGAGAAGGTCGGCCTGAAGACCACCCGCCTGCGCGCCGCCAGCGGCGAGCAGATCATCGTCTCGAACGCCGAGCTGCTGAAGGACACGGTCTCGAACTTCAAGCGCATGGTCACGCGCCGCATCGTCTTCAACCTGCGCGCGCATCCGGACACCCCGCCCGCACTGGCGGCGAAGGTGCCGACCGCGATCGCGGAGTTCATCGGCCGCCGCGAGAAGGTGCGCTTCGACCGCGCCCACCTGGCCAAGTACACCCAGGACTTCATCGAGTGGGAAATCGTCTACACCATCCTCGACGCCGACTACGAGCTGTTCATGAACACCCAGCAGGCCGTGATCCTGGCCTCGATGCAGATGTTCGCCGACCTCGGCATCTCGACCGCGCCGCGCGCCCAGCAGCTGCTCCTGCAGCAGCCTGTCGAAGGGAGCGCGCCGCCGGTGCCGGACGATGCCCGCCTGCGGCATCCCTCGTCGCTGCGCAGCCTGCCGAAGGGGGCCTGAGCTTTCCTCTCGCGCGCCCCGCCACACGCGCCTTCGCTACAGTTCTTTGAACGACCACCGACAAAGGAGAAAGCGATGAACCAGCCGGCGCAACAGCAGCAGCCACCGGGCGTCGAGGGCGAACTCACGCCCAAGGCCGACCACGGAGAAACCAGCTACCAGGGCGCGAACAAGCTGTCCGGAAAAGCCACCGTCATCACGGGCGGCGACAGCGGCATCGGCCGCGCCGTCGCGATTGCCTTCGCGCGCGAGGGCGCCGACGTCCTGATCGCTTACCTGAACGAACACGAGGATGCCCGGGAAACGGCGCGCCTGGTCGAGGAAGCCGGCCGCAAGGCCGTGCTGGTGCCCGGCGACCTGGCCGAGCCCGCGCACTGCCGGGCGATCGTCGAGCGCGCCGTGAGCGAGTTCGGGCGCATCGACGTGCTGGTGAATAACGCCGCGTTCCAGATGTCGCACGATTCGATCGAGGAGATCCCGGACGAGGAATGGGACTACACCTTCCAGGTCAACATCACGGCCATGTTCCACATCTGCAAAGCCGCGGTGAAGCACATGGCGCCCGGCTCGTCCATCATCAACACCACCTCGATCAATTCCGACAACCCGAAGCCGACCCTGCTGGCCTACGCGGCCACCAAGGGCGCGATCGCCAACTTCACGGCCGGGCTGGCGCAGTTGCTGGCGGAAAAAGGCATTCGCGTGAATTCGGTGGCGCCGGGGCCGATCTGGACCCCGCTGATCCCGGCCACCATGCCGCCCGACCAGGTCGAGAGCTTCGGCCAGCAGGTGCCGATGAAGCGGCCCGGCCAGCCGGCCGAGGTGGCGCCGGTGTACGTGCTGCTGGCCTCCAACCAGGCGAGCTATATCTCCGGCGCGCGCATTGCGGTGACGGGCGGGACCCCGATCCTTTGATCATGCGGCGGTTTTCGTAGGGTGGGCACTTGTGCCCACGCGGTGTACGCATCCGCACGACCGCGTGGGATCATTGAGGCCGGGGGCCTCAATGACGTGCCCACCCTACTGGTTACAGCCGCCGGGCTCCGGCGGTTTCCCATCAAAAGTCCGGCGTCGGCACCGGCGTCGGCGCTGGCGGCGGCACCCCTTCCATCGGCGCGTCAATGATTTCCTCTTCTTCTTCGGCGGCGTCCTCCGCACGCGGATGGGACGCGTCGTCGACCGGCACGGCCTGGGGCAGTTCGCTGGCGTCGATGAACTCTTCTTCGGGCTCTTCCTCCACCTCGATGCGCGGCGCGGCCGGCGGACGGCCGCCCGGGAAGATGGCCTCGCGCTCCAGCTTGCCGGCGTCCAGCGCGGTGCGGAAGAAGTCGCCCACCAGCAGGATGGCGTTGTGGCCGCCCTGCCCCCAGTAATTGCTGCGCATCGTCACGCGGTTGTCGTTGAAGCCGACCCAGGCCCCGGCCACCAGGTTCGGGTGCATCAGGATGAACCAGCCGTCGGTATTGTTCTGGGTGGTGCCGGTCTTGCCGGCGACGTCGCCGTTGATGCCGAAACGGTAGCGCACGCCGGTGCCGGTGCCGCGATTGACGACGCCGCGCAGCATGTCGATCAGGGCCACGCTCGAGGCCTGCGACAGCGCGCGCTCAGGCGTATTGGCGCCGAAGTCCGCGATCACCTTGCCTTCGCGATCGGTGATGCGGCGCACGAAGACCGGCTTGCGGTATTCGCCCTGGGCGGCAATGGTGGCGTAGGTGCTGACCATTTCCAGCAGGGTCACCGGGCTGGTGCCCAGCGCCAGCGAGGGCACGGCCGACAGCTTGCTCTGGCGGATACCCATGTTCTGGGCCAGCTTGGCCACCTTCGGCGGGCCGACGTCCTGCATCACCTGGGCCGTGATCGTGTTCTTCGAGTGCACCAGGCCCTCGCGCATCGACAGTTCGCGGCCGGTGGTGCCCGACATGTCGGTCGGCTTCCAGACGCGGCCGTCGTCGCCGCGGAACTCCATCGCCGCATCCACATAGCGCTGCTCGGGCGGGATGCCGCTTTCCAGCGCGGCGCCGTAGACGATGGGCTTGAAGGTCGAGCCGGGCTGGCGCAGGGCCTGGGCCACGTGGTCGAACTGGTCCTTGGCGAAATCCCGGCTGCCGACCCAGGCCTTGACTTCACCGGTCATCGGGTCCATCGCGACGAAGCCGGCTTCCAGGCGCGACTTCGCCTCGCGCAGCTCGCGCATGAAGCTGCGGTCGGCCTTGATGCGCTTGAGCGCCGCCGCCGGCGCTTCGCCGCCCTCCACCGCACGGCGGTAGACGCTGCTCTCGCGCACGAACGCGTCGAGCTGGGCGCCGTGGGTTTTCCAGTAATAGTCGAAGGGCGCGACGCTGCCGCGCATCGAGGCATAGGTGCTGGTCGAGGTCGAGCCCGGGAGCCAGGAATTGGCCCACTCGACGTCGGCCACGGCCTGCAGCGCGCTCGCCTGGCGCTCGACGGCGCGCAGGGCCGCCTGCTGCAGGTCGGCGTCGAGCGTGGTGTGCACCACCAGGCCGTCGAGCTCGAGGTTGTATTCGTTCTCGTCGGCCCAGGCCAGCAGCCACTTGCGCACGTGGGCGGTGAAATGGTTGTCGCGGCCGCTGCGCTCGGCCTGGCGCTCGAAGTCCAGGCGCAGCGGACGCTTGACCAGTGCCTTCAGGCGCGCTTCGCTGAATGCGCCATGCTTGGCCATCTGGCCCAGCACCACGTTGCGGCGGCTGAGCGAACGCTCGGGATTGGTCACCGGGTTGTAGTAATAGGTCCCCTTGAGCATGCCCACCAGCGTGGCCGATTCCAGCACGTCGAGCTTCAGGGCGGACTTGTCGAAGTAGGTGCGGGCCGCCATCTCGATGCCGCGCGCGTTGTACAGGAAGGGCACCGTGTTCAGGTAGGCTTCCAGGATCTCGGTCTTGCTATAGGTGTTCTCGATCTTGATCGCGGTGATCAGTTCCTTGAGCTTGCGGTTGATGCTGCGTGCGCGGCCGATCTCCTCGGGGAACATGTTGCGCGCGAGCTGCTGGGTGATGGTCGAGCCGCCCTGGGCGTCGCCCTTCAGGCTGGCCAGCAGCGCGCCGGCGATGCGGGTGAAATCGACGCCGTGGTGCTCATAGAAGCGGTGGTCCTCGGTCGAGATCAGGGCCTTGATCACGTGCGGCGACACCTGAGATAGCTTGACCCGCTCCTGCAGGCCCTGTTCGAAGGTGCCCATCTCCTTGCCGTCGGCGGACAGGATGACCGTCGGCCGCGCGCTGTTGACCTGCTTCAGGTCGGAGACGCTGGGGGTGAGCGGAATCAGGATGACGAGGTAGACCAGGAGCAGCAGCAGGAGGCCGACGCCCGAGGCCGCGCCGATGATGAGCGCCTGCTGGCCGCGCGAACGCCCCTCCAGGAAACCATGCGCACGCCGGTAGCCCGCTCCGGCACGGTTGCTTGCACTGCCGAACAAATCCTTCGCCTGCTGGCGGACGCCGCTGTCGACGCCCCGGTCCATATTGTTATTGGTCTCGTTGTCCTGGTCCACTGATGTCCTTGCGCCTGTCGGCTTCTCACGATACTGGTACGCGCAGTATAGCCGACGGCGGGCCGGGCTACGGCCGGGGACGCCGCAGCGGAACCGGGGCGGCGCGCCGGCCTACCCGGACCGCGGCGCCACCCCGCCGGCTTTCCGCTACAATGTCACAATGTCTTTGCAAAATTCCACTAGCGCATCTTCCGGCCAGGCGGCCGCGTCCGCACCTTCGCTCACCCCGGAAACCCGGGTGCTGCGCCAGTTCCGGGTCGTGTTCAACTCCGTGAAAACCCACTTCCGCCAGGTCGAGCGCGATGCCGGCCTGGGCGGCGCGCAGCTGTGGGCCCTGTCCGTGATCGCCGGCTCGCCCGGCATCGGCGTAACCGAACTGGCGCGCGCGCTCGACATCCACCAGTCCACCGCCAGCAACCTGGTGCGCACCCTCACCACGCGCGGCCTGATCGCCGCCGCGCGCGACGGCCAGGACCGGCGCGGTGTCGCCCTGCGCGCCCTGCCCGCCGCCGACGAGCTGCTGCAGCGCGCTCCGGTGCCGTTCGCAGGCGTGCTGCCGGAAGCATTGGCCAGCCTCGACGAAGAGACCCTCAGGCGGCTGGAGCAAGACCTGTCCAAGCTGATCGAGGTGCTGGCGGCCGATCCGGCCAGTGCGCAGATGCCGCTGGCGCAGCTCTAGGGCGGCACCGCGCACCTGGCCGCTCGCCTGCGCACCCGGCGACCCGGCTAGGCCACCAGGTCGACGAGGGTCCTGGCCAGCCTGCCCGGCGGCAGCAGCGAGGGCATCATGGACCAGCGGTCGAGCGCATGATTCCCGATGCGTACCATGCCCGCGTGCTGGGACAGGTCGGCATCGACCGCCGGGTCCGGGTCGTAGAACCCCAGCTTGCGCCGCACGGCGTCCATGTCGCGCGGCGCGCCCGTCAGGAAAGTCCAGCCCGCCCCGATCCCGTAACGCCGCGCATAGGCCCGCAGGTCGGCCGGACGGTCGAGCTCGGGCTGCAGCGTCAGCGAGTAGAAGAAGATGTCGCGTCCCATCCTCCCCCGCAGCAGCTGCTGCACCTGGAGCAGATTGGCGGTATTCGGCGGGCAGACGTTGCCGCAGGCGGCGTACATCATGTTCAGCAACAGTACCCGCCTGCCCCTGACGACATCGTCGTGGAAACGGATGCGTTCGCCCGTGTGCGTTGCCAGCACCGGGTTGGGGAAACCGTCGACGCTCATGCCGGCGCCGGACGGGGAGGTGCTGCCGGATATCGCCGGGAACACCGTCCCGCCAATCCCGGCCGCGATGAAAACTCTTCTGGCATTCATTGCAGACTCCTCGAACGAAACACTGGGTCATGGCATGACATCGAAGCGGATCATCATGGCGTGGTCCTCATGCATGTGGTGGTGACAGTGCATCAGGTACTTGCCCGTGAAGTCGCGGAATTCGACAAAAATCTCCGCCTCGGTTCCCGGCAGCAGCGAAATCGTGTCCTTGCGCCCGCGCCACTCGGGCGGCGGCGCCCGGCCGTCGATCGACAGCACACGGAAGTCGTCCAGGTGCACGTGCACCGGATGGGCCCAGCCGCCGCTGGTCTCGAAACGCCAGATCTCCGGGACGCCCAGCCTGGGTGCGGCATCGACCCGGTCGGGATTGAAGAAGCGGTCGTTGATCGTCCACTGCCCGTTCTTCCGCCCGAACTTGAACAGGCGGCGCCGCACCGCCCGCGTGCGGTCGAAGGGAGGCATGGGCCGCAGGAAGGCCGGGATCACGCTGTTGTCCGGCGCGGTGCGCGCCACGACGTCGAAGCGCAGCATGCGCAGGCCCGGGCTGAGCCGCTCTTCCTCGGGCTTGCGCGGATCGTCCTGCTTCTTGCGGTTGACCAGGTAGAGCGGGGTACCGGGTGCAAAGGCGGAAAAGTCGATGACGATGTCGGCGCGCTCGGCCATGCCGAGCAGGATCCTGCGCAGCGTCAGCGGCCGTTCCAGCAGGTTGCCGTCGCTGGCGATGAAGGTGAAATCCTTGTAGTTGCCAGCCTCGTCGGCCAGCCACGTCTCGAAGTAACGTGCCATGCTGCCGTTGAGCAGGCGGAAGCGGTACTTGCGTGCCTCCACCTTGAAATAGGGCTGCACCTTGCCGTTCACGACCATGTGATTGCCGAGGAAGCCTTCCTGGTCGAACTGTCCGTACACGAGCCGGCCGGAAGTGTCGAATTTCTTGTCCTGCAGCAGGAGCGGAATGTCGTACCTGCCGACGCCGCTGGGCAAGCGCAGCCCACTGGTTTCGCTGCCCGTGTCGAGCTCGTCGAAGCCGAGATAGAACCCGGCCAGCCCCCGGTACACGTTCGGCGCCGTATAGTCTTCGCGGTGGTCGTGATACCACAAGGTATTGGTCACGTAGCGCACGTCGTTGCCGGAGGCGACATTCGGGTAATGGTGGTCATAAAAGGCGCCCGGATAGCGCAGGGCCGGGCCGGCACGGGTGCGGCTGTACCAGCTGCCGGCGAAGCCGTCCGCCGCCGAGCCCACGTGGCCGCTATGCAGGTGGGTGCTGATTTCGGGCGACCCGTAACCGATGTGGTCGGGCGGCAGATCGTTGTACACGCGTACCACGCTCGGCATCCGGTGCATGGCGACGAAGGTCGGCCCCGGAATGAGTCCGTCATAGCCCCAGCAGGTTTCCTCGGGCAAGTCGCGATGGTATTTGTGCAGCACTGTCCTGGCCCGCAGTTCGTAGGTGCGCTGCGGAAGGAAGTCCGCCCAGCGCTGGTGGGCATCGCGCCCCGCCTCGCCGGGCACCGGCTCCGCCCCCGGCGGCGGCACCAGCACGACCGGCGTTTTCACCGGCGGAATCGTCAGCGGGTCGACGAAGGGAACCAGGTTCGGCGCTCCCGGCAGCGCCGTCTGCGCGCTGCCGCTGCGCGGAGCAAGCAGGCCGTGTGCAGCGGTGGCCACGCCGGCGAACGCGCTGCCCTTCAACAGCATCCTGCGGCCTGGGCGCGCCGCGCCGCGATTGGAAGACACATCCATGAGCGACTCCTTTCCCAAAAAAGGCGCCTTGCCCGATCCCTTCCGCAAGCGGACAGGGCGCGGATTCGCAGCGGCATATGCCGGCTGCATGTTCGCGATCCGATCTTAGTACTCGGGCAGCCGCTACAAATGGTTTCGGCGGTTCGCTCAGGTAGAAAAAAACCGGGTCGCGCCACGATTTATCGGGACGCACGCTGAAGGGAGCGCCACGTCCACCAGCGACCACAAAGCTTGGCGATGGAATGCGGTGACGGCCGCCCCCAATCACGCCTGCCGCGCGTGCGTACATTGCCCGGGCAGTAGTAGCCATCCCACCGCCCCCTGTCGGGCTCAGGCTTTGCGTTGCAGCGCCGGACGACGGCGCGATGCGGCCCAGCCGAGCGCTCCCAGGCCGAGCAAGGCGAGCGAAGCCGGCTCCGGCACTTCTGCCGTGGCCGTGGCCGAGATGTTATCGACCGCAAAACCATTGAAGAACGGCGACAGCGAACCGCGGCTCGAGAACGACACGGAGACCAGGTCGGTGAACGCGGCGGGCAGCGCATACGTCGTGAAGGCGAGCGGTCCGGATGGGGCGGAACGGTCGATGGCGAATGAATCGACAATCTCGACGCCGCCGGCAGTGACGCCACGCACATCGATATGGGTCGGCATCAGGGCCGCGAAGTCCTGCTCGTTAAAGTTGAAGCTGCCGGCGCCGTCGAAGCCGGACAGGCTGAAGCGGCCGCCGCCGCTGCGGGTCATGACGAGGGAGCTGGCACCGTAGGGCGACAACACGATGGTGCTGCCGTTAAACGGGCAGGAAGGGCCGCATGTCTGGACCTTGACGAGGGAGCCGGCGACGGCGGAACTCAGCATGAAGTCGAAACCGCCCGATGCGAAGTGGCCATTGCCGCTTCCAAATTGCAGCATCATGCCGTCCGGCAGCGCCACGTCTTCGAATCCGATGGTGCCTGCCTGTGCCGTTCCGAAGGCCATCCCCAGGGCCAGTACGATGGAAGCGCCCGATGTTTTCATTGTTATCATGTTTATCGCTCATGGATAGGTTGACCGGCCCAGGTGCCGGCGAACTACTCCGTAGCAATGTTTATGCCAGAACACAAAAGTGGAAAATAAACAATGACTTCCTTGAACCGGGTGCGCGCGTAAATACGCGAGTGTAAAAAATGCTGACAGCATAGCGATGTGGAATCGCTGTTCAGCCCCCTTCCCTGAACCGCCGCAAGGCCGCATCCACGATCGCCTCCGTACTCCCCCCATCCGCATACGCGTCGCGCAGGAACTGCGCATCGCTGCCGGTATGCGTCTCCGCGTACAGGTGTTCCAGAGCCGCCTCGCTGCCCAGCGCTTTCGCATGCGGTTCGAGCTTGCGCAAGGTCGTCAGGATGTCTTCGCGCAGCGAGATCGTTTCGTGGCTCTGCGGGTGCACCAGGGTGCCGTCGAGGCCGAAGCGGCAGGCCTGGAAGCGGTTGTAGTTGTAGACGAGGTAGTCGTCTTCCAGCGGCGGCGGTTCAGCGCGTTCCAGCAGGTGCCGGCACAGGGCCTGCAGGTAGCAGGCCAGCGCGGCGGCGCGCTCGACCGTCAGCGGCGTGTCGCAGACGCGCAGCTCGATCGTGCCGTATTCCGGCTTGGGGCGCAGGTCCCAGTAGAAGTCCTTCATGCTCTTCACGATGCCGGTCTTTTCCATGCGCGCGAAATAATCGCGCTCGAAGGCTTCCCAGCTGAGCAGGAACGGTGCGCGGCCCGACAGCGGGAAGGCGAACACGGAATTCAGGCGCGCCGAATTGAACAGCGTGTCGCTGCCCTGCAGGAAAGGCGATGAGCTCGACAGGGCGATGAAGTGCGGCACGTAGCGGTTCAGCGCATGCAGCAGGTACAGGGCTTCGTCGCCCGAAGCGCAGCCGATGTGCACGTGCTGGCCGAAGACCGTGAACTGCTTGGCGAGGTAGCCGTACAGGGCCGACACCTCGCGAAAGCGCGGCTTGGCGAAGATCTTGCGCTGCGACCACTGCTGGAAGGGATGGGTGCCGCCGCCGCAGAGGCCCACGTTGAGCAGGTCGCCGGCGCGCAGCAGGGTGTCGCGGATCTGGCGCAGCTCGCCCAGCAGTTCGCCGTGGTGGGTGTGCACGCTCGAGTTAATCTCGATCATGCTCTCGGTGATCTCCGGGGTGACGTTGCCGGGGAAAGGCGCGCGTCCCAGCAATTCCAGCATGTCGGGCGAGGCGGCCACCAGATCGAAGTCCGACAGGCTGACCAGCTGCAGTTCCAGCTCGACGCCCATGGTGAGCGAGTGCGATTGTGCGAAGGCTTCGAGTGCCATGTCAGAGCTCCTTTGCGGTACGTGTTTCGTTGGCCCAGACGACCGCGCGCTGGGTCAGCACGGGGCCGAGGACGTCCAGTAAAAGCATGGCGGCCGCCAGGGGCGCCAGGCTGTCGAGCAGGTCGACGCCGATCAGGTGGGTCTGCTCCATCAGCAGGATCGCGAACACGGCCATCGGCGTGAGGGCCAGGCCCGAGAGCGCGCCCTTACGGCTCGAGATGCCCGACACCCGGGCCAGCGCCGTGCAGACGCCGATCTTCACCAGCGCGCGCACCAGCACCAGCAGCAGGCCGAGCGCGATGCCGCCGCCGACGTGCTCCATCTCGACGCGGGTGGCGACGAAGAAGAACATCAGCACGGCCAGCAGGTCGCCCAGCACGCCGAAATTGCGTTGGGCCGGGCTGAGCGAGATGCGGCGGTGGCGCGCGACCAGGCCGAAGGTCAGGGCCGCCAGCACCGGCGAAAACTGCAGCACATGGGTGACCGCGACCAGCAGCACGACCGCCAGCGCAAAAGCCAGGGTGGCGTCGCGCGCGGTGTCGATCATGCGCAGCCAGAGGGGCACCAGGGTGCCGAACAGCGCGCCGAGGAAGCTCGATGCGCCCAGCACCAGCAGGCTGCTGCCGGCGGCGTGCGCCAGGTCGCCCGAGGTCTGGAACAGGCCGATGCCGACCACGACGTTGAAGGTGAACACGGCCATCACGCAGTTCAGGGCGGTCAGGTGCATGGCCCGTTCGGTGACCTGGCCGGCGGCGCCCTGCTCGTTGAGCACGCGCAGCAGGCCGGCCGGGGAGCTCGACATCGCCAGCGAGGCCGTCAGCGCGGCCGGCAGCTGTGTCATGCCGCAGAACTGGGCAACGGCGTACACGGCGGCGAAGGTGCCGGCGGCTTCGAGCAGCGAGGTGGCGACGATCCAGGGATTGTTGCGCAGCCAGCGCAGGTTGATGCGGTAGCCCAGCTCGAACAGGATCAGACCCAGCCCGAGGTTCGCCAGCAGCATGAAGTTCTTCGATTCGGAGGGCGGCAGGTAGCCGGCAGCGAGGTTGCCGAAGCAAAAACCGGCGAGGCCGTAGACGGCAATGCGCGGCAGCGCGGTCCAGCGGTAGATGAGTTCGCCGGCCATCCAGGCCAGCGCCATGGCGATCGGCCAGGCAAGTTGTAGACCGAGGTCCGCGTAGTCAGGCATAGGCTCTCCCAGACGAGCGAAAGTGACGTAGGCAATGACGACCGCCGCGCGCACCGGGCGGTGCGCCTTTCGCAAAAAACGGCCTCCGGAGTGTCCGGAGGCCCAAAAGAAACGTATTAACGCCTCATCGCTGATCGCCGGCGGCGCCGGGGAAGGCGCGCCAGGACCCGGTCATATTGCCTGATCTATATATTCTTGGCAACTACATTCGTTTCAATGTATTGACACGCTCAGCGGACCTGGGCCAGTTCGCACTGCGATTTACTGCCCTTCACCGTGCAGCGATTGCGCTCGCGCCCGTCGCGGTCCCAGACCTTGACCAGCCAGCGGTCCGGCCCGCCGCGCTCCATCGTCATCAAACCGAAGCCGTCGATCCAGGAGCTCATGTGCGCGACGATGGCGCCCGGCGCCGGCGTGGTGCCTGGCGGCGGCATGAGCGGCAGCGGTACCGTGTCTTCGGCCGAACCGGAGAAGCCGGCGACGAACTGGGTCGGGTGTTCGCTGGCGAAGCTGACCTGCTCCCACAGGTGCACATGGCCCGAGAGCAGCATCTGGATCGAGCGCGGCAGGATGCCGGGGTCCATGTCGCCGAAAGCGTCGAGCAAGCCCTGGTCGCCGCCGAACAGGGTGATCTCGCCCGTCTGCGCGTTGCGGTTGGCGCCGAAGCCGAACAGCGGGTGGTGGTCGACGGCGATGTTGTAGGCGGCGTTGCGGGACAGCGCTTCGATCTTGCGCCAGGTGTCGGCATAGACGGCGCGACGCGGGTCGGTCTTCGGCAGGCCTTTCCAGTTGGTGTTGGCGGTGTCGAAGACGATCAGCTGGGCGTTCCCGCCGAGCGGCACGGCGTAGGGGTCGCTGTGCTCGCCCACCGCGTCGTTGGCCGGGTTGTCGCAGTCGCGGCCGGCCTGGTAGGGGCGCGGGTCGAGCCAGCGCCACCAGCCCTGTCCGCCGCGCGTGCAGTTCTCGTGGTTGCCGCGCGCCAGGACCCAGGGCGCGGCCTCCAGCAGCGTGCGCGCGGGCGTGAAGAAGTCGGCGGCCCAGGCGTCGTAGCCATAGCCGTAGGGGCTGCCCGCGCAGCCGGCGCGCCCGGGCGGGCACGGGTCTTCGCGGTAGTGGTAGTCGCCCACGTGCACCACCAGGTCCGGCTTGAAGGCGGCGGCGCTGGCGGCGACGCGCGCGAAGGGGAAGGCTTGCGGGTCGTTGCAGTCCTGGATTTCGCGGCCCTTGAGGCGGCAGCCGGTGTCGCCGATGACGACGATGCGCTGCGGCTGCGCTTTCGGGATCGGCAGCGCGCGCCCGGATACCGAGGCGCTGGCGGCGCCGGCGGCGATCGGCGCCTCGCAGGCCAGGACCGCGGTCGACGGCGGGGTGTGCGGCTGGCCGGGCCGCGCCGGGATGCTCGCGTGCGGCGCCCGCACCCGCATCGGCAGCGCCCGGCGATCGACCAGCAGCGGCGGGCAGCTTGCGCTGGTGGTGATCACGCGCGCGGTCGCCGCGCCGTTCTCGCCAATCACGACAAAGGCCACGTCCCCGGGCGCGCGGTCGACGCCATGGCCGGTGACCAGGCTGCCGCAGCCGGCCAGCAGGAGCGCGGCCGCCAGCGCCGGAAGTCGTTTCGGCATGCACGCGGCAAGGCGCCTGCCGGATTGGAAAGTTGTCATGATGGCCTCCTCGAAAGACGCGAATGTATCACAGCAGTATGCAGCTTTCGTGACAAGGCGCCGTCAGCCAAACGCGGCTATTCCGCGCTTCGGGGTAGGATTTTCGTACACGGACAAGGAGGGGCGATGGCGAACGTGCCGGTATGGCTGCAGGCGGGATTCTGGGGACTGGTCGCGGGCACCGCGCTGCTGCTGGGCGCGGCGGTCGGCTACCTGGTGCGCGTGCCGGCGCGGCTGGTGGCGGCGATCATGGCCTTTGGCAGCGGGGTCCTCATCTCCGCCCTCTCCTTCGAACTCATGGACGAAGCCTTCCGCACCGGGGGCATCAAGGCGACGGCGCTCGGCTTCCTCGGCGGCGCGGCCGTCTACACGCTCGCCAACTGGCTGCTGGCGCACCACGGCGCCAAGCACCGCAAGCGTTCCTGCGGCCTGCAGCCGAGCGAGGCCCAGCACGGGGGCAGCGGCCTGGCGATCGCGGTCGGCGCCCTGCTCGACGGCATCCCGGAGTCGATCGTCATCGGCTTGTCGATGCTCGCGGGCGGCAAGGTCAGCGTGGTGGCGGTGTCGGCGATTTTTCTCTCGAACGTGCCCGAGGGCCTGTCGAGCGCGGCCGGGATGAAAAAGGCCGGGCGCGGGCCCGGCTATATCTTCGGCATCTGGGGCGCCATCGCCCTCGCCTCCGGCGCGGCCGCGCTGGCGGGCTATACCCTGTTCGAGGGCGTGTCGCCGCATGCCGTCGCGGCGACCACGGCGGTGGCGGCCGGCGGCATCCTCGCGATGCTGGTCGACACCATGATCCCCGAAGCCTTCGAGGAGGCCCACGATTTCGCCGGCCTGATCACGGTGGCCGGCTTCCTGGCCGCCTTCGCCCTCAGCAAGCTCGGCGGCTGACAGGCTCGTCCGTCAAACCTGTCTGGCCAACACCCTACCTGTCCAGCCACGATACAAAAGTGGTCTTGCCAATTATTTTGCCGAACGATACTATTGATTCGAGTAATGCCGGCCATGACGGACCTCGAAGTCCGCGGCCGGCCCGGCAGGATCACTGAAAACAAACGGAGGAGACGCAAGATGAACGAAGACAATGGCGGCAAGCTCGGCCGCCGCACGGTGCTGAAGGCGGCTGGCGCGGCCGGGTTGCTGATGGTGGGCGGCGGCGCCTATGCCGCGGCCGCGCGCAAGCGCTACGCGGTAGTCGGCGTCGGCTCGCGCTCGCGCATGTTCACGAATGCCATGACCGGGACCTTCCGCGACCGCGCCGAGGTGGTCGGCGTCTGCGACCGCAACGCCGGCCGCCTGGCACGCGCCGTGAAAGTCATCGGCGAGACCGGCGCCAGCCAGCCGAAAGCCTACGCCGCCGCCGACTTCGACCGCATGTTGCGCGAGACCAGGCCGGAATACGTCATCGTCACCACCACCGACGCCAGCCACGACGACTACATCGTGCGCGCGCTCGACGCCGGCTGCGACGTCATCACCGAAAAGCCGATGACGACCACCGCCGAGAAGGCGCAGCGCATCCTCGACGCCGTCAAGCGCAGCGGCCGCCACATCCGCGTCACCTTCAACTACCGCTACTCGCCGCCGCGCACCCAGATCAAGGACCTTTTGATGTCGGGCGAGATCGGCGACGTGATCTCGGTCGACTTCACCTGGCTGCTGAACACCGTGCACGGTGCCGACTACTTCCGCCGCTGGCACAGCAACAAGGCCAATTCGGGCGGCCTGATGGTGCACAAGTCGACCCACCACTTCGACCTCGTCAACTGGTGGCTGGGCGCCCAGCCCGAGACCGTGCACGCCTTCGGCTCGCGCCAGTTCTACACGCCGGAAACCGCGCGCCGCATGGGCTTATCAAGCCCGCACGAGCGCTGCCTGACCTGCCCGGAAAAGCAGAAGTGCACGTTCTACTTCGACCTCGCCGCCGACCCGGGCCTGAAAGCCCTCTACCTCGACAACGAACAGTACGACGGCTATTACCGCGACCAGTGCGTGTGGCGCCCGGAAATCAACATCGAGGACACGATGAACGTGATGGTCCGCTACGACAACGGCGCCCACCTGAACTACGCGCTGTCGGCCTACGACGCCTGGGAGGGCTACCACATCGCCTTCAACGGCACCAAGGGCCGGATCGAGCACCGCATCGTGGAATCGGGCGGCGCGGCGGGCGCGGCCAAGGTGCAGAGCGGCAGCGAGAACGTTTCGATCCGCGTGATCCCGCTGCGCGGCCAGCCGCGCGACATCGTCCCCATCATCGGCAAGGGCAGCCACGGCGGCGGCGACGCCGTCATGCTCAACGAGATCTTCGGCGACGCCCCGGCCGACAAGTACAAGCGCGTCTCCGACGAGCGCGCCGGCGCCTGGTCGGCGCTGGTCGGGATCGCCGCCAACAAGTGCTTCGAGACCGGGCAAACGGTGCGCATCGCCGACCTGGTAACGGGCCTGACGCCGCCGGACCGCGCGCCGATGCCGGACCGCAAAGCGCCGATGCCGATGCCGATCCGGGTCAAAATCCCGTAACGCGACCGGCCTTTGTAGGGTGGGCACTTGTGCCCACGCCGTCTCGCCACCCGATCAAGGCAAGCGCCGGCAAAATTTACCGACGTTCATACGGTGGAACCGCGTGGGCACAAGCGCCCACCCTACGGGAAGCGCTTGCCTTTACAATGCGCGGTCTCGCCCATTGAAAGCACCCCATGATTTTCCTGAAGGTCCCCTACGCGGAAAAAGACGAAGCCAAGGCGCTCGGCGCGCGCTGGAATCCGACCCGCAAATGCTGGTACGTCCCCGACGGCAAGCCAAGCGAGCCGTTCGAACGCTGGATCGACGCCGACGCTGACGCCAAATCCTCCGCCAAAACGGGCAGCAAGACACCCTCCTCGCGCGACGCCTTCGGCGCCAAGCCGGTCATTGGCACGAAATACGTCGAACTGCCGCACGCCTGCAACCCGTTCGAGGAATGCGCCGAGTGCCGCCCGAAGCTGATGGAAACCGGCTGGCTCGAGGCCCATCAGCAGCTGCGCAAGCTGGTCGCCGGCTTGTAGCAAGCCCTACTTCACCCGCTGCTTTTCCAGCTTCCGCGCCAGCGTGCGCCGGTGCATCCCGAGCCGGCGCGCGGCCTCCGAGATATTGAAATCGGTCTCGGCCAGCACCGCGTGGATGTGCTCCCACTCGAGGGTCTTGATCGAAGTCGAGCGGTTGGTGACTTCCACTTCCGTATTGCCGGCGACGTGGCCGAAGGCGGCCTCGATGTCGTCGGTGTTCGAGGGCTTGGCGAGGTACTGGCAGGCACCCAGCTTGATCGCTTCGACCGCGGTGCCGATGCTGGCGAAGCCGGTCAGGACCACGATCAGCATTTCCGGGTCGTGCGCGTGCAGCAGCTGGACGCAGGACAGGCCCGAGGCATTGCCCTTGAGTTTCAGGTCGACCACGGCGTAGCCGGGATCCTCGTCTTTCAGGATCTCGGCCGCTTCCTCGTAGCCCGGTGCGTGCAGCACACGGTAGCCGCGCCGTTCGAAGGAGCGGCCTAGCGTGCGGGCGAAGGCCTCGTCGTCCTCGACGATCAGGAGGACCGGCGTTGCGTCGACTGATTCGTCAAGCATGCTCGCCCTCCGGCAGTGCGATCGCGGCCAGCGGGATCGTCAGCACGACTTCCGCTCCGCCTTCATTGCTGCCTTCGTTCCGGTTGCGCGCGACCACGGCGCCGCCCAGGGTGCGCGCCACGTTTACCACCAGGAACAGGCCTACCCCGCCGCCGGCGCGGTTCTTGGTCGACTGGTAGGGCTTGCCGAACTGGGCCAGCATGGCCGGCGCGAAGCCGGGGCCGCGGTCGGTGACCACCAGGCGCAAGGTGCCGTCCTCGACGGCCGCATCGAGCCGCACCCAGCCCGGCGAGCTTTCCAGCGCATTGTCGAGCAGGTTGTCGATGGTCTGCTTGAGGGCCGAATCGAAGGCGACCGGGGTGTCCTCGGCGATGCGGTTCTCGTACTCGAAACAGGCCGGCTGGCGCCGCTCTTCCCATTCCTCGGCAAGGCCGTCGAGGAAAGTGTGGATGGTCGTGCGGACCGCCGACTCGCCCCGGGCCTTGCCGGCCGAGAGCAGGATGCCGCTGACGATGGACTTGCAGCGCAGGAGCTGGGTCTGCATCTCGGCGATTTCCTCGCGCAGGTCGGGATTGTCGCGGAACTCGGGCATGCGCTTCCAGTCGCCCAGGATCACCGACAGGGTCGCCAGCGGCGTGCCCAGCTCGTGGGCGGCGCCCGAAGCGAGCAGGCCCATGCGCACGATATGGTCTTCCTCGGCCGCGCGCTGGCGCAGGTCCGCCAGCTGGGCCGCCTTGGCGCGCAGGGTGCCGCTGATGCGGGAAATGAAGATCACCAGCAGCGCCGCGTTCAGCGCGAAGCAGATCAGCATGCCCTGCACGTACAGGCTGGCGATGCCGCGCGCGTGGTCGAAGGGCAGCGCGAGCGGCTGGGCGAACACGGCCAGCAGGGCCAGGCACAACAAGGTAACGACGACAATGGTCCAGGTCGACCACGATTCCAGGAGCACCGCCGAGATGATGATCTGCAGCAGGTAGAGGAAGGCGAAGGGATTGGTGGTGCCGCCCGACAGGTAGAGCTGGACGGTGAGCGTGGCCACGTCCACCAGCAGGGCCATGAACAGTTCGCTGTTGGCGACCGGGCGCCGCTCGTGCCAGCGCAGGTGGCTGGCGATGTTGAAGGCGATCAGGCAGGCCAGCACCTGCAGCATGTGCACCAGCGGCAGGTTGATGTCGAAGATGAGGATCGCGCCGGCGATGGTCGTGATCTGGCCGATGACGGCGATCCAGCGCAGCTCGATGAGCTGCAGCATGTTCTTGTGCCCGGCCGCGTATTCGACGTTGGCTTCGGCGGCCGACGCCGGCGCGGAGGCCGGCGTTATTTTTGTTAACAGATCAAGCTTTACTGCCATTGTCCTTTGCCCTGTTGGCGCCACGGGGACCCGAGCGCGCCACGAACCACCACGCCCCGATCACCATCAAAGCCAGAGCATACCAAGTGATGGCATAGACGAGGTGATTGTTTTGAAATTGGATGACCGTCAGGCCGCCGACCGGGCGTTCCGGTGCGCCCGCCGGTTCCTGGCCGCGCGCCGCGTCCACGAAATACGGGGCGACCTTGCCCAGCCCTTTCGCGGCGGCGATGGCGGCCACGTCGCGCGAGAACCAGCGGTTGCCTGCAGGGTCGTTCTCGCGCAAGAAGCCGCCGCCCGGTTCGGTGATGCGCAGCAGGCCGGTGAGCGTGTGCGGCTGGCTACCGGAGGCGCAGGGATCGCCGCTCGCGCGGCGCGCAGGGTAGCGTCCGCCCTTGTTCTGCGCGGCGGGAATGAAGCCGCGGTTGACCAGGACGATCGCACCGTCGGCCGTGCACAGCGGCGTGAGCAGCCAGAAGCCGGCGCCGAGTTCGGAGACGGCCTGTACCGGCGTCGTGTAGTCGTAGAGGAAGTGCCCAGCCATGCGTACGTGCCGGTATTCGTCGAATTCGCGTGAAACGCTGGCCCAGCGCGCGGCTGGCGGCGCCGGGACCGGAGCCGCGCTGACGCGCGACTCCACTCTTTCGATCAGGGCCAGTTTCCATTGCAGGCGTTGCACCTGCCAGGTCCCCAGCCCTGCAAACAGCACGATCAGCAGCAGCGCGATGATTGCCAGGACCAGCTTGGCAAGACTGCGTGGGCGCCCCGTTGCCGGGACTTCTGCTGCCGGATCGTGCCGGCCCATCATGGCATGTCGTGCGTGCCGTGGCCCGTGACGGCGGCCGCGTCGCCCATGCCGCTCATCATGTTGGCGTTCATGTGGTACATGACCCAGATCGAACCGCCCAGGACGATGACCAGCAGGATCAGCGTCAGGATCAGCGCCATCATGTTCCAGCCGCTTTCCGACTTCGCGTTCAAGTGGAGGAAATAGACCATGTGAACGACCAGCTGGACGCCGGCGAAGCCCATGATGACGACGCGCGTCATCGACGGGTCGAGCACGTTGCCCATGACCAGCCAGAATGGAATGACGGTCAGGATCACGGCCAGCGCGAAGCCGATCGAATAATCCTTCAGGCTGTAATGCACGCCCGGTTCGTCGCCGTGGGCGTGGCCGTGCAGTGCGTCGTGAGCGCCATGTGTGTCGCTGTGAATGTGATTGGCGCTCATGGCAGCACTCCCATCAGGTAGACAAAGGTGAAGACGAAGATCCAGACGACGTCCAGGAAGTGCCAGAACATCGACAGGCACGACAGGCGGCGCATGTTTTCCGGCGTGATGCCGTGCTTCGGCAGCTGGAACATCAGCGTGACCAGCCACACGATACCGAACAGCACGTGCAGGCCGTGGGTGCCGACCAGCGAGAAGAACGCGGTCAGGAAGGCGCTGCGCGCAGGGCCGGCGCCCTGGTGGATCAGGTGGTAGAACTCGTAGATCTCCAGCGCCAGGAAGCAGGCGCCGAGGATGCCCGTGACGGCCAGCCAGAGCTGGGTCTTGGCCAGGTTCTTGGCTTGCGCCGAGATCATCGCGAAGCCGAAGGTGATCGACGACACCAGCAGGAAGGCCGTGTTGATGGCCACCAGCGAGAGGTCGAACAGTTCGGCGCCCGATGGACCGCCCGCGTAGTTGCGGCCCAGGACCGCAAACGACGCGAACAGGCTGGCGAACAGCAGGCAGTCGCTCATCAGGTAGATCCAGAAACCGAGCAGCGTGCCGTTTTCCGGATGGTGGTCGCGCACGTGGTAGCGCGAGCCGGCGTCGGCGCCAGCGGCGCCGCCAGTGTGGGAGTTCAAGGTAGCGGTAGTGTTAGACATGGCTTTCCAGCAGTTTGGTACGGGCGTTCTCGGTCCGGGTCACTTCTTCCGCCGAGATGTAGAAATCACGCTTGTAGTTGAACGTGTGGACAATGATCGCCACCATCATCGCGAAGAACGAGACGGCGGTCAGCAGCCACATGTGCCAGATGATCGCGAAGCCGAGCACGCACGAGATGGCCGAGATCACGAAGCCTGCCCAGGTGTTCTTCGGCATGTGGATCGCGACATAGTCGTTCAGCGGACGCTTCCAGCCGTTCTTCTTCATGTCGGCGAAGGTGTCGTTGTCGTGCACCACCGGCGTGAAGGCAAAGTTGTAGTCAGGCGGCGGCGACGAGGTCGCCCACTCCAGCGTGCGGCCGTCCCACGGGTCGCCGGTCACGTCGGCCAGCTGCTTGCGGTCGCGCCAGGACACGAAGATCTGCATCAGCAGCGCGCCGATACCGGCGGCCACCATCAGGGTGCCGATGAAGGAGATCAGGAACAGCGGCTGCAGCTCGGGATCGTCGAAGTGGCTCGAACGGCGGGTCACGCCCATGAAGCCCAGGATGTAGGCCGGACCGAAGGCGACCCAGAAACCGATCGACCAGAGCCAGAACGACACCTTGCCCCAGAACACGTTGAGCTTGAAGCCGAACATCTTCGGGAACCAGTAGTTGAAGCCGGCGAACAGGCCGAACAGCACGCCACCGATGATCACGTTGTGGAAGTGCGAGGTCAGGAACAGCGAGTTGTGCAGCACGAAGTCGGCCGCAGGCACCGCCAGCATCACGCCGGTCATGCCGCCGATGGTGAAGGTCAGCATGAACGAGATCGTCCACATCATCGGCAGTTCGAAGCGGATACGGCCGCGGTACATCGTGAACAGCCAGTTGAAGATCTTCGCCCCGGTCGGGATCGAAATGATCATTGTCGTAATGCCGAAGAACGCGTTGACGCTCGCCCCCGAACCCATGGTGAAGAAGTGGTGCAGCCACACCAGGTACGACAACACCATGATCACGACGATCGCGTACACCATCGAGGTGTAGCCGAACAGGCGCTTGCCCGAGAAGGTCGAGACAACTTCCGAGAAGATGCCGAAGGCCGGCAGGATCAGGATGTAGACCTCAGGGTGGCCCCAGATCCAGATCAGGTTCACGTACAGCATGGCGTTGCCGCCCTTGTCGTTCGTGAAGAAGTTGGTGTCGAACAGGCGGTCCATGCCCAGCATGGCCAGGGTCGCGGTCAGGATCGGGAACGAGACCACGATCAGGATGTTGGTTGCCAGTGCGGTCCAGGTGAAGACAGGCATCTTCATCAGGTCCATGCCCGGTGCGCGCATCTTGATGATGGTGACGACCAGGTTAACCCCTGACAGCAAGGTGCCCACACCCGCGATCTGCAATGACCATATGTAGTAGTCGACGCCGACACCCGGGCTTGCCAGGATGCCCGACAGCGGCGGGAAGGCCAGCCAGCCGGTACGCGCGAACTCGCCGACGAAGAGCGAAGCCATGACCAGCACGGCGCCCATGGTCGTCATCCAGAACGAGAAGTTGTTCAGGAACGGGAAGGCCACGTCACGGGCGCCGATCTGCAGCGGCACGACGTAGTTCATCAGGCCGGTCACGAATGGCATCGCCACGAAGAAGATCATGATCACGCCGTGGGCGGTGAAGACCTGGTCGTAGTGGTGCGGCGGCAGGAAGCCGGCGTTCTCGCCGAAGGAGATGGCCTGCTGGGCGCGCATCATGAGCGCGTCGGCAAAGCCGCGCAGGAACATCACGAGGCCCAGGATCATGTACATGATGCCGATTTTCTTGTGGTCGATGCTGGTGAACCAGTCGTTCCACAGGGTGCCCCACAGGCGGAAGCGGGTGATCAGGGCCAGCAGGGCCAGGCCACCGACGACCACGCCCGCGAAGGTAGCGATCAGGATCGGCTCATGGATTGGGATCGCATCCCAGCTGAGCCGTCCGAAGATAAGCTTCGTCAAGTCAAAGGAGTCTTGCATGGTTACTTCTTCACAGAATTGGTAGGGGTTTCGCAGACTTCGGTCACGGCGCCTGCCTTGGCGTTGGCCAGGGCGACCTGGCGCTGCTCGGCGTTCATCGGCAGGCGGCGCACCGCGGCGGCGCTGGCGGCGCGCTGGGCGTCCTGCTGCATCTGCTGGTGCATGCACGGCGCACCTTCGGCTACGCAGCGGTTCAGGATGGCCATGTAGAGGCTAGGGTCGACCGTGCCGTAGTGGCGGATCGGCTCTTTTTCCGACGGCTTTTCCAGCGTCAGGTAGTCGGCGCGGCCGAGTGGGGACGGGCTGGACTTGACCTTCTGGACCCAGGCGTCGAAATCGGCCTGGGTGGTGCCGCGGTAGGCGAAGCGCATGTGCGAGAAGCCGTCGCCGCTGAAGTTCGCCGACAGGCCCTTGTAGTCGCCGGTCTTGTTGATGACGGCGTTCAGGGTCGTCTCCATCGCCGGCATCGTGTAGATCATGCCTGCCAGGGTCGGGATGTAGAAGGTGTTCATCACGGTCGACGAGGTCAGCTTGAAGCGGATCGGGGTGTCGATCGGGGTGACCAGTTCATTGACGGTGGCGATGCCCTGCTCCGGGTAGATGAACAGCCACTTCCAGTCGAGCGAGACGACCTGCACTTCCAGCACCTTGGTGCCGGCCGGGATCGGACGATTCTCGTCCAGGCGCTCCAGCGGGCGGTACGGGTCGAGCTTGTGGGTGCTGATCCAGGTGATCAGGCCGAGCGCGATGATGATCAGGAGGGGCGCGCCCCAGATGACCAGCTCGAGCTTGGTCGAGTGATCCCAATCGGGTTCATATTTCGCGTTGGCGCCCTTGCGGTACTTCCACGCGAATACGACGGTCAGGATCATCACCGGAACAATGATGATCAACATCAGCCAGACCGAAACCTTGATCAGGTCGGCTTGCTGCCTTGCGATGTCGCCGGCTGGATTCATCACCACCGTGTTGCAGCCGGACAGCACTGCAAGCAGGAGGAGTGAAAGCCCGGGACGGACAATTTTAGGAATCATGCTAGGTATCTAACGTTACATGGGAATGAGAACATGCTACTGTACTGCCATCGGCCTTCGTTGCACATTGGACGTTTTGTCCCACCCTTGCCCAGGCCAGGGGAATCTTAGGCCGTCGACCTACCTGGAGACGAAGATTATGCAAAGCACGACGACGTACGGCGGCGCCGGTTCTCAGCCAGGCTCCGCACCCGTAACCGCCCCCTGCAGCGGGGCCCGCAACATCAATGCCCGGGACGGCCATATCGCCCCGGCGGACATCGCAGTCGGCGTGGTCATCGGCCGCGCCTCCGAGTATTTCGACTTCTTCGTCTACGCGATCGCCTCGGTGCTCGTCTTCCCTGCGGTATTTTTCCCGTGGGCAGACCGGCTCGAGGGCACACTCTACTCCTTTACCATTTTTGCGTTCGCCTTTATCGCGCGCCCCCTCGGCACCATCGTCTTCATGAAGATCCAGGAGCGATTCTCCCGGGAGATCAAGCTGACCATCGCGCTATTTTTGATGGGAACGGCCACCGTCACGATTTCCTTCCTGCCGACCTATGGCCAGATCGGCATGCTGTCGATCGTGCTGCTCTCCGCGATGCGCATCGCCCAAGGCGTGGCGCAGGGCGGCTCCTGGGACGGCCTGCCTTCGCTGCTGGCCCTGAACGCCCCCGAACACAAGCGAGGATGGTACGCGATGCTCGGCCAGCTCGCCGCACCGTTGGGATTCCTGATTGCCGCCGGCCTGTTCGCCTTCCTGCTGGAAAATCTGCAGGGCGACGACTTCCTGGTCTGGGGCTGGCGCTACCCGTTCTTTGTCGCCTTTGCACTAAACGTCGTGGCCCTGTTCGCGCGCCTGCGCCTGGTGTCCACCTCGGAATACTCGCGCCTGCTGGACGCCCATGAACTCGACCCCTCGCCCGTCGGCGAGCTGATGAGCAAGCAGGGCTCGACCGTGGTCATCGGCGCCCTCGCCGCCCTGGCCAGCTACGCCCTGTTCCACCTGGTGACGGTATTCCCCTTGTCGTGGATGCAACTGTACGACACCCGCCCTATCGGCGAGTTCCTGCACATCCAGATGTGGGGCGCCGGCGTCGCCGCGGTCTGCATCCTGATTTCCGGCCTGGTCGCCGACAAGGTCGGCCGCCGCACCACGCTCGGCACCCTCGCCGCCCTGATCGCGATCTTCTCGGCCTTCGTGCCGATGCTGATCGACGGCGGCGAAGCCGGCCAGAACGCCTTCATCCTGATCGGCTTCGGCCTGCTGGGCCTGTCCTACGGCCAGGCGGCGGGCGCGGTGACCTCGAACTTCGAATCGCGCTTCCGCTACACCGGCGCGGCATTGACCAGCGATCTGGCCTGGCTGGTCGGCGCGGCCTTTGCCCCGCTGGTCGCGCTCGGCCTGTCGGCCCACTTCGGCCTCGGCTACGTCAGCCTCTACCTGCTGTCGGGCGCCGTCGGTTCGCTGGCGGCACTGAGCCTGAACCGCAAGCTGGAGATCCGCGACTGATAAAGGAACCCAGCGCAGCGCGATGCCTCTTGCGCGCTGCTCTGGGGTAAGCTCCTCGAAAATCCGGCCGAACGCCCTGTTCGCCGGATTTTTTCGTTTCCGAAGTGGTCTAAGTGCATTTGACGCAGGCTTTTGGCGGCGTCTTCACCTCGCAGGTGCACCGTGACACGCAAGCTCCTCGTCACCATCCCCGCAGGCAGCGTCGGGCTCGACGGCATGCTCGAGCTGCCGGCCACGCCGATCGGCATGGTGCTTTTCGCGCATGGCAGCGGCAGCGGCCGCTTCAGCCCGCGCAATAACGCCGTCGCCGCCGAGTTGCGCGCGGCCGGGATCGGCACCCTGCTGCTGGACCTGCTCACCGTCGAGGAAGACGCCGTCTACCGCAACCGATTCGACATCGACGTGCTCGTCGCGCGCCTGTACACCGCCGCCACCTGGCTCGGCACCGAACCCCTCACCGCTCCCCTGCCCCTGGGCCTGTTCGGCGCCAGCACCGGCGCCGCCGCAGCGCTGCGCCTGGCGGCCGACAGCGGCACCGGCATCGCCGCCGTGGTCTCGCGCGGCGGCCGGCCCGATCTGGCAGGGAGCGCCCTGGCGCAGGTAATCGCGCCGACCCTATTGATCGTTGGGGGAGCCGATGGCGTGGTGGTCGACCTGAACCGGCAGGCTTACGACGCGATGCAATGCGAGAAGGCGCTGGAGATTGTGCCCGAAGCCGGGCATTTGTTCGAGGAGCCGGGGGCGCTGGAGCAGGTGTCGGCGCTAGCCAGCGCGTGGTTCGTGCGGCATTTTTGAACCGTGATCGAATGTAGGGTGGGGACATTAAAGCCGGGGGCTTCAATGGCAACCCCACGCGGTGCGGCGTGTGCATCACGGCGACATATATGTCGACCACGTTCCTGAGCGGTGCGCCGCGTCTACTCAGACGCTGCAAACGCGTGGGATCGGGACCCCACCCTACGTTTACGTTACGCCAGCGCCGTGTCCAGCACCGTCATCAGGATAAATCCGAACACCAGCGCAATGGTCGCCGAAGTTTCATTCCCGTTTTCGCGCATTTCCGGAATTACGTCGTGCACGATCACGAACAGCATCGCGCCGCCCGCCGCCGCCAGGGCGATCGGCAGCATGCCCGCCGAAATGCCGATCAGCGCCACGCCGAAGGCGGCCGCCACCGGTTCGACCAGGCCCGACAGCACACCCAGGCCCACCGCGGTGAGGCGGCTGTAGCCGACCGTGCGCAGCGCCAGGGCGACCACCAGGCCCTCGGGCACGTCCTGGATCGAGACGCCGGTCATCAGGGAGTGGGCCTTTTCCATGTCGATGCCGGCATAGGCGACGCCGATCGCCAGGCCTTCGGGCAGGTTGTGCAAGGCCACCGCGGTGACGAACATCCAGGCGCGCCGCAGCGAACTGCCCCCCGCGTGCCGTTCGAGGACGTCGCCCGGCTCGATCGCCCGGCTCATCAGGAGGATGGCGCCCGCGCCGGCCATGATGCCGGCGCCGGCCAGCAGGCTCGCTTCCCAGGGCCCCGCACCGGCGGACCGGGCGGCGGCCAGCGCCGGGATGACGAGCGAAAACGCCGTCGCACCCAGCATCACCCCGGCGCCGAAGCCAAGGAAGCAGTCATAGGTGCGCTTCGAAAAATTCTGTGAAAACAGGACGGGCAAGGTGCCGAGCGCGGTTGCCGCGGCCGCCGTCCCGCCGCCCAGCAAGGCGGCATGCATCTTGGGGTTGGCGTTCATGATCTGCTCGACCAGGCTGCCGAGCAGGAGCAGGCAACCCACCGAGCAAATCGCCAGGCCGATCACACGCCGTACGGTGAGCGCGCGAACGAACGCGCCCGTCCAGCCGAGTTTGCGTGTTTCCGAGTCCATCCACGATCCTTTCTGTCCGCCGGAACTTCAACACCCCGCACGCGGCGGGGTGTCCGGGGCACTCCTGGACGGCGTCAAGCGATGCCGGCCAGGCTTATGCAAGTCAATCATCCAGGTCGAGCTTATACCTTTACAGAAGGACGGCGCGCACGACCGTCCGGAGCCCGGACGCCCTGCGCGCCGCCTGCCCTGCAATTACGGCTTGCTGACCGCCGAGGCGCCCTTCGGCGTCGACGGATCGAGGCCGAGCTCGGCGCCGGTCTGCGGATCCTTGGATGGATCGGACATCGTGCGCACCTGCATCTGCTTGAGCACCTTGATGTCGTCGGCCGGCAGCTTCACTTCGGCTTCGCCGCTGCCGCCGTCGACCGCCATCTGCTTCTCGCGGTCGGTGACGAAGTCCCATTGCGGGCCCTGGTTCCATGGGCCGCGCATTTCGCCTTCGCCCTGCGACATGTTGAAGTAGACGCTGGAGAAGCGCGGATCGACCGGCATTTTGCCTGGAGGGAAGTTGGACTCCATCGAGTACAAGGCCTTCTCGAAGGACTTCTGGTGCGCGACTTCACGCGTCATCAGGAAGCCCAGCGCTTCCTTCACGCCCGGGTCGTCGGTCAGGGCGATCAGGCGCTCATAGACGATCTTCGCGCGCGCTTCGGCGGCGATGTTCGAACGCAGGTCGGCGGTCGGCTCGGTGATCGAGTCGATGTAGGCGGCCGTCCAGGGCACGCCGGCCGAGTTGACCAGCGGCGTGCCGGCGCCGTAGAGCACCTGGGTCACGTGGCTGTCGTTGCCGGCGCCGGTGATCTTGCGGTACATCTCGGCTTCGCTGTCGACGGCCTCGGCCAGCTGGCCCTTGGCGCCCTTGTTCAGCATGGCGACGATGTGCCCGATGACCTCGAGGTGGCTGAGCTCCTCGGTGGCAATGTCCATCAGCATGTCCTTGCGGCCTGGATCGTCTTCCGATACGGCCTGGGTGAAGTAGCGCATGGCCGCGGCGAGTTCGCCCTGTGGGCCGCCGAACTGTTCCAGCATCAGGTTGGCCAGTCCGGGATTCGGCCCGCTGACGCGGACGGTGTATTGCAGGCGTTTGTTGTGTGCAAACATTCCGACTCCTCCGATAGATTAAAACTAAGCGTCCACGCGAATGCGTGCGACGCCTTTCATAAGCGGCTGCGCGGCTGCACTGCTGCTGCCGCCAGTCGAACATGGCTCATCTTCGCAGTGTTGGATTAGCAAGTAATCAGTCGCTTCGCCGTATCCATGTAGGACTACAATGACAAACAGTTAAAGTGTGTTAAGTCGTTTCCGGGAAGATTTCTGTTCGAGCGGGAACTACTTTCAGTCACACAATTTTTCCATACGCCGGACCGATGGCGGGGCACAACGGCCATTTCCATCGACAAACTATCAGCGGCATACCGTTCAATGGACCAGCGAACATCAGCCCGGTCGCGCGGTCTGCGCTGACAAGGCGCTGCGATACATTCCTACGTTGTGCGCCCAGCAGCGGGGCTAGGATGTTGGTCAATCGTCAATACGGAGGGATGCCAAATGTTTTCCTTGAACCAACTGAGCCCGACCATCACGGACATGATCCGCTTCGATCACTCACACGTGATGGTCACGTTCCACCAGTACACGAAGGACAAGGCGCCAAGCGTCAAGAAGGCCCTGGCGGAGACGATCTGCACGGCGCTGGAGATCCACGCCACGCTGGAAGAGGAAGTTTTCTACCCCGTCATGCGCCAGCTCGACAAGGGCGAGCCCTTCGTCCACAAGGCCGAACCCGAGCACAACGACATGCGCCGCATGATCGCCGAACTGCGCCGTACCAGCGGTTCCGACCCGCGCCACGACAAGCTGCTGCTGGAATTGATGCGCGACGTGATCCACCACGTGGCCGACGAGGAAACCACCCTGCTGCCGCAGGCCGAAATGCTGATGACCAAGGCACGCCTGTCGGAACTCGGCTCGCAGATGACCAAGCGCCGCATGGAACTGGTGGCGCCGAAAGCAGGCAAGCTGGCCAAGAGCCACGCGGTCGGCTTCTCGGGCAGCACCACGGCGGTCGTCGTCGGCCTGGCCAGCGCCCTGTTCGCAATGCGCGCCTTCGTGAAAAAACCGGGCGGTTCGGCAGCCAACACCCATACCTGGGCGAACGCCAACTCGACGCCGCACGGCATGTAAGCTGGTGAGCGTTTGAATGACTCTTCGGCCCGCCGGCGCTGCCCGCAGGCCGAACTGCATGTTCAGGCGAGGAAATCGATCAACCAGGGCACCAGCCACGGCGCCAGCACGGCCGTGAGGATGCCGTTCAGTCCCATCCCCAGTCCCGCAAATGCGCCCATCTCGAGGCTGACCTGGAAGGCCCGCGCGGTGCCGATGCCGTGCGCCGCCACGCCCAGCGCAAACCCGCGCGCCGCCGGCGAATCGATCTTCATGGCGTTGAACAGGAAACGCGCCGTGACCGCCCCGAAGATGCCGGTGCCGATCACCAGCACCGCGGTCAGCGCCGGCACGCCCGCCAGGCGTTCCGACACCGCCATCGCGATCGGCGTCGTCGCCGACTTAGGACCGCTGGTGCGCGCCAGCTCCGCCGAACCGCCCAGCAGCATCACCACCGCCACCGCGCTGACGATCGCCGTCACGCATCCCGCGCCCAGTGCGCACAGCAGCGGCACGGCCGCGCGCCGCATGCGCGGCAACTGGCGCGCCAGCGGCACCGCCAGCGCCACCGTCGCCGGGCCGAGCAGGAAATGGACGAACTGGGCGCCGGCAAAATACCGCTGATAGGACATGCCGCTCGCCAGCAGCACCAGGCTGACCAGGACGATCGCGATCGCCACCGGATTGGCGAGGGGCGAATAGCGGCAGCGCGCATAGACGGCCTGCGCCAGCACATAGGCGCACAGGGTCAGCGTCAGCCCGGCCAGAGGCGAGGCCGACAGGTAGACCCAGAAATGGCCGAGGCTGGCCAGGTCAGGCATCGCCGTCTTTCGTGGGTGGAGGCGGCTCGGGCGCCAGCCCGCGCAGGATGAAGGCCGTCACGGCCAGGGTCAGCAGGGTCGAGACGACCAGCGCGGCAAGGATCGCCAGCCAGTGTCCGCTGCCGCTGCCGGCTGCCGCAATGATGCCGACGCCGGCCGGCACGAACAGCAGCGAGAGGTGGCGCAGCAGCTCGTTGGCCGCCGCCTCGATGCGCGCCTGCAGCGCCGGCCGCAGCAGGAGCGCCGCGAACAGCAGCACCATCCCGACCACCGGGCCGGGCACGGGCAGCCCGAGCAGGAAGACGATGCCTTCGCCGAGGCATTGGAACAGGAGCAGGATGGCGAATGCGGGCAGCAAGGCGTCTCCTTGATGTTCGTAGGGTGGGCACTCGTGCCCACGCGGTACTACCCAGGCATATCGAAACGTCCGGCACAGCTGGCAAGGGTGAGCGCTGCCAGCAGCCAGATCATCCCAAGAAGGTATTCGGATGCCGTACAGCGTGGGCACAAGTGCCCTCCCTACGTCGTTACGCCACTTCCGCCGTCTTCCCGATGGCGCCGCGCTTCACCTGGTCGCGCTCGATCGACTCGAACAGCGCCTTGAAGTTACCCTCGCCAAAGCCATCGTCGCCCTTGCGCTGGATGAATTCGAAGAACACCGGCCCCAGCTGGGTCTCCGAGAAGATCTGCAGCAGCAGGCGCGGCTTGCCGTCCACGACATTACCGTCGAGCAGCAGGCCGCGCGCTTGCAGCTCGGCCGGGTTTTCGCCATGGCCGGGGATGCGCCCGTCGAGCATCTCGTAATAGGTTTCCGGTGGCGCGCTCATCAGCGGCACGCCCGAGGCGCGCAGGCGGTCCACCGTCGAGACCAGGTCGTCGGTCAGCAGCGCGATGTGCTGGATGCCTTCGCCGTTGAACTGCATCAGGAATTCCTCGATCTGGCCGCCGCCGGCCTTGCCCTCTTCGTTCAGCGGGATGCGGATCTTGCCGTCCGGCGCCGTCATGGCCTTCGAGGTCAGGCCGGTGTATTCGCCCTTGATGTCGAAGTAGCGGATTTCGCGGAAGTTGAACAGCTTCTCGTAGAAGCCGGCCCAGAAGGCCATGCGGCCGCGGTACACGTTGTGGGTCAGGTGGTCGATGATCTGCAAGCCGTGGCCGACCGGGCGGCGCTCGACGCCCTCGATGAATTCGAAGTCGATGTCATAGATCGACTTGCCGTCTTCGAAACGGTCGATCAGGTAGAGCGGCGCGCCGCCGATGCCCTTGATGGCCGGCAGGCGCAGTTCCATCGGGCCGGTCGGGATCTCGATGGCCTGGGCGCCCAGTTCCAGCGCGCGCTTGTAGGCGGCATGCGAATCCTTGACGCGGAAGGCCATGCCGCAGGCGGACGGGCCGTGCTCGGCGGCGAAGTAGGCGGCGTAGCTCTTCGGCTCGTTGTTGACGATGAAATTGATCTCGCCCTGGCGGTAGAGCACCACATCCTTCGAACGGTGCCTTGCCACCATGGTGAAGCCCAGCTTTTCGAACAGCGGCTCCAGCACGCCCGGGGTCGGGGATGCGAACTCGACGAATTCGAAGCCCATCAGGCCCATTGGATTCTCAAACAGGTCAGCCATCTTGTTTTCCTTTTGTTGCAATATTGTCTCCTCCGGCGGCGCGGATACCGGGTAGGCAACGGCGCCGGGCGGAACGTCAAGCCGGCACTCCTGGCGCCGGCCACCCTTTCCATGCGATCCGGCCGCCTCTCTGGCGGCTGGGCAGCATCCAGCACGAGATGATACGCCTTTGGGCGTCGCTGTCGTGCAATGATGTCGAATCGGCATGCTCGCGGCGCAGCATACCCGAGACCGGCCCCGGCAGGAAGCGGCTTATCGAAGCTGGCGCCTGGCCGGCGGCTCGCGCAGCAGGGTCTGGATGTCGCCCAGCAGCACGGCCAGGTGCAGGTAGGAGGTGGAATAGATCTCGCGTACGTCGCCGGCGGCGTCGAGCAGGTAGACCTTCAGCAGATGGCTGAGCACCGGCACGCGCTGGCCGTAAGGCTGGACCGCGGCCACCGACACGTCCTGGCCGAAGCCGTCGAGCAGCGGCGCCAGTTCGCGGCCATTGCGGGTGGTGAGGAAATGCCAGCGCAGGCCGCCCCGGGCGCGTGCTTCTTGCCCGCCGTAGCTGCGCATCGCCGCCGGCGTGTCGTGCACGGGATCGAAACTCATGCTGACGAAGCGCACCTTGCCGTGCAAGGACGGCGTGCGTTCGATGCTGCCCTTCAGGCTGTGCAGGGTTGACCAGGCCAGCGGGCAGCCCCTGGCGTCGGTGCAATAGGTGTAGATGAAGGAGAACAGGGTGATTTTGCCGGTCGTGAATTCCGACAGGCGCCGCAGGCTGCCGTCGCTCTCGAGCACGAGGCCGTCGGGCGAGCGCATGATCCGCTCCAGGCGGTAGCTGCCGGGCGCGGGCGGCACGAAGGCCAGCGCCGGCACGCCCGGTTGCGCGGCAGCCTGGGTGGCGACGCTCCCTGCGCCGAGGGCGGCGGCCAGGAAGCCCGCGCACCACCGGCCCCGGCGCGGACACATGCCGGCCTTCACCGGCTGGCGACCCGCCCGGGTTCCACCGCGTACGCCGCCTGCTGCCCGGTTTTCGCCCCGAACTTCATGTGGTGCGGCCGCCCCAGCTTGAGCTTGTAGAAATCGACCTGCCACTGTTCGTCCAGGGCCTTGCCGTTCCAGGCGAACAGCTTGACGAACTGCTCGTTGTCGGCGCCGGTCTTGTCCCAGTTGGCCAGCAGCGAGGAGCTCACGTATACGCGCTTGCCGTCCCAGCTTTGCGAAATCATGTTGACCTGGGAACCGGTCTTCTTTGCATACGTCTGGCGCGGCGCTTCCGGGTTGCTGATGTCGAAGTAGCGGGTGGTGCCGTCCATGAAGGTGTTCACCCACAGGCCCTTGCCGTCGGCCCGCATCGAGATGTCGACCGGCAGCGGCGTCTTGGCCGGGTCGCCGATGGTGGCCACGTCCTTCGCCTGCCACTGCCCCTTGCCGTCCTTCCGGACCAGCCACAGCTTCGAAGTGAGCGCGGTGGCCGTGATCGCCCAGTCCTCGCCCTCCCTCAGCGCCCAGCGGATTTCGAGCGGCGCGCCCGGCACCTGGAGCACCTGCTCCGGCTGCATGGATTTCAGGTTCCACACGACCATCGTATTGCCGAACTGCTTCATTGCGCCCTGGTCCTTGATCAGGGTGCCCAGCGGCGTCATGTAGTTCTTCTTGCCCGTGAAGCTGGAGCTCAGCATCGCGTTCCGGCCGGGGTTGATGGCCAGGTCGTAGCCGTAGCCGTCGCCGCCGGCCATGGCGGGCGCACTCGGGATGTCGTAGGTGCGGATAAACTCGCCCTTGTTGTTGTACAGGGCCATGCCGGTCTTGCCGCCGCCGTCTTTCGCGTTCGACAATGCCCCGACCAGCATCCTGCCGGGCAGCGCATAGAAGGTGTGCGGACCGACCAGCCCCGAGCGTCTGGCGAAATCGGCGATCGTGTTGACCAGGCGCGGCTTGGCCGGGTCGGTGTGGATGTCGAAGACGTAGATCTTGCTGTCGTCGAGCCCGCCCGCCCAGAGGAAGCGCCGGTCGTCGGTGAAGCCGGCATGGTGGGCCTCGCCGCGCACGCCCACCGACACCTGCGCGATCACCTTGCCGAATGTGGGCGACTTCGGATTCGCATCGAGCGTGACCAGCTTGTCGGAACCGTCGCCCATGCCCTGCACGCCCAGCGTCCACACGTACACGTAATCTTCCTGCCCCCTGATCAGGTTCGACAGGTAGGGAGAATTGCAGGTCTCGTCCGCGAGGGCGAACGGGAGGCCGGGGCCAAGCAGCACGGCGGCGAGCGTTGCCGCACGGGTGAAACGATTCAACCGCATCTTGATCTCCTGTCGTCTTGCCATGGAAAAATCGCAATGCATTAGCATCGCTGGCCGTACGCGATAGGGTTTGAGCCAGATCAAGGCAGACGGAGAAATCGAACTCAGGCTTCGCCAGCGCTCATTCGCCGAAGGTTTCCGCGACCAATCCCCGCAGCCAGCGGTTGCCCGGATCCTGGTTGTAGCGCCGGTGCCAGAACATATTGGTCTGCAGCACCGGCAAGGCCAGCGGCGGCGTGATCCAGGCCAGCCCGAAGGGCGGCCCGGCGCGCTCGGCCAGCTTCTGCGGCACCGTCACCACCAGGTCGCTGCTGCCGACGATATAGGGCACGGCCGTGAAATGCGGCACCCGGAAGCGGGTCGAGCCGCCCACGCCCGCCTTTTCCAGCAACTGGTTGATGCGCTCGTAGGGGCTGTCGCCGGAATCCACCAGCAGGTGCTCGGCGGCGGCGAAACGCGCCAGGTCGACCTTGCCGTTCTTCGCGTCGAGCAGCGGATGGCCGCGCCGCATCATGCTCACATACGGCTGGCGAAACAGCAGCCGCTGGTAGAGCGCTTCGGAAATGTCCTCGAAGGGAACGATGGCCAGGTCGACGCGGCCGCTCTCCATCTCTTCCTTGAGCGCGATGCTCCCGGCGCGGACCGAACTGAGCTGCAACCCCGGCGCGGCCACCCGGCAGCGTTCGATCAGGGCCGGCATGAAGTGCACCTCGCCCACGTCCGTCATCGCGATCGTGAAGCGGCGGGTGCTGGCGGCCGGGTCGAACACGCTGCGCTGGTTGAGGGCAAGCGAGACCTGGGCCAGGGCCGCGCCAACCGGCCCGGCCAGGCTTTCGGCAAAGGGCGTGGGCTGCATGCCTTGCCCCGTGCGCACGAAGAGCTCGTCGCCGAACAGGCGCCGCAGCCGCGCCAGCGCATTGCTCACGGCAGACTGGGTCAGTTCGAGACGGCGCGCCGCGCTGGAAATCTGGCGCTCGCGGTAGACTTCCTGGAACACCGCGAGCAGGTTGAGGTCAATGGAATGGGGCTCGATCACGGGCACTCCCGATATTGATGACATAAATAGTCTACATTCATCTATTCATGTCGTAAAACACCAACGACTCACATACAGTTCGCCTTGAGACGACATCGAACGCGATTACGAGGAACGCGCATGACCCAGCACATCGGCACCCGGGACGGCTACCAGTCCGGCTTCGCCAACGAATTCGCCAGCGAAGCCCTGCCTGGCGCCCTGCCCCAGCACCGCAATTCGCCGCAGCGCGTCGCCTACGGCCTGTACGCCGAGCAGATCTCCGGCACCGCCTTCACCGCCCCGCGCGCGCACAACCGCCGCTCCTGGCTGTACCGGATCCGCCCGGCCGCCATGCACGGTTCCTTCCGCCAGATCGGCAACGGCCGCATCGTCGGCAATTTCACGCAGGTCGCGCCGCCGCCGAACCAGATGCGCTGGAGCCCGCTGTCGATGCCGGACGCGCCGACCGATTTCATCGAAGGCTGGGTCACCATGGCCGGGAACGGTTCGGCTGAAGCGATGAGCGGCTGCGCGATCCACCTGTACGCCGCCAACCGCTCGATGACCGACCGCTTCTTCTACTCCGCCGACGGCGAGCTCCTGATCGTGCCGCAGCACGGCCGCCTCGAGATCGCCACCGAACTGGGCACCATCGACCTCGAGCCGCAGGAAATCGCCGTCGTCCCGCGCGGCATCCGCTTCCAGGTGCGCCTGCCCGACGGCGAGGCGCGCGGCTACATCTGCGAGAATTTCGGCGCCCTGCTGCGCCTGCCCGACCTGGGCCCGATCGGCTCGAATGGTCTGGCCAACCCGCGCGACTTCCTCACGCCCGTGGCGAAGTACGAGGAACGCGAAGGCGCCTTTACCCTGGTCGCCAAGTTTTGCGGCAACCTGTGGGAAGCCGACATCAAGCATTCGCCGCTCGACGTGGTCGCTTGGCACGGCAACTACGCGCCCTACAAATACGACCTGCGCCACTTCAACACCATCGGCTCGATCAGCTACGACCACCCCGATCCGTCGATCTTCCTGGTGCTGCAGTCACCGAGCGACACGCCCGGCGTCGACAGCCTCGACTTCGTCATCTTCCCGCCGCGCTGGCTGGCCGGCGAGGACACCTTCCGCCCGCCCTGGTTCCACCGTAACGTCGCCAGCGAGTTCATGGGCCTGGTGCATGGCGCCTACGACGCCAAGGCCGAGGGCTTCGTGCCGGGCGGCGCCAGCCTGCACAACTGCATGAGCGGCCACGGCCCGGATGCGGCCACCTTCGACAAGGCCAGCAACGCCGACACCAGCCGGCCGACCAAAGTAGCCGACACCATGGCCTTCATGTTCGAGACGCGCCACGTGCTGTGCCCCACAAGCCACGCGCTGGCCTCGCCCCAGCTGCAGGCCGGCTACCAGGACTGCTGGAACGGCATCCGCAAGCACTTCCGGCCCACGCCGTAAGCGGGAAACCAGCCATGGCGTACCAGGCCATCCTGCATTTTCCGACCCGCGGGCGCGGCACCCAGGACATCACGCGCGAGGTGGCCGAAGTCGTCGCCGGGTCCGGCGTGCAATGCGGGCTGGCGCAGGTGTTCGTGCAGCACACCAGCTGCTCGCTGACGATCACGGAAAACGCCGACCCCGACGTGCGGCGCGACCTCGACATGGTCTTGAACCGCCTGGCGCCGGACGGCGACCCGGCCTACCGCCACGACGACGAAGGCCCGGACGACATGGCCGCCCACGTGCGCAACGTGCTGACCGATACGGCGGTTACGGTGCCGGTCGGCGGCGGCCGCCTGCTGCTCGGCACCTGGCAGGGCATCTACCTGTGGGAGCACCGCACGGCGCCGCACCGGCGCTCGGTGGTGGTCACGGTGATCGGCTAAAGGGAGACACTAGGGCCGCAGGCGCATGACCTCTTCCTGCGCCTGCTTCCACTGCGTGATGTCCTTGGTGGTGGTCGCCACGCCGTCGCCCAGCTTGACCACCGACTGCAGGAACCAGCCGTCGAACTGTTCGTGCGTGTAGTGGCGTTCGCGTAGTTGCGGCACGCCGGTTTCGGCCACCTCGCGCCAAGTATCGAAGATGCCGGTGGCGAGCACGCCGGGGTTCTTCTCCAGCACGCGCTCGCCGAGCACGTCGCCGTTCGTCTGCGCGGCCGTCGCATTCTGCAGGATCCAGCGAAAATCGACGATGACGCCGGCCTCGTCGCGCACCGCCTCGAACGCCTGGATCGCGTCGGTCGACGAATCCATGGTCGCCTGCAGCAAGTCGTGGCTCTGTTTCAGCTCCGCCGCGCGCTCCTGCACCTGCCGTTCGAGGTCGGCGCGGTGGCGGGCCTCGTAGGCGCGCGCCGCCTCCTCGCTCTGCGTGCGCTCGATCAGGTCGGCCAGCTGGCGCGCCAGCACGTCGAACAGGTAGAAGTCTTCTTCGGCGATGCGGCGCGGCGCGCGCCAGTGGGTCGAGATCATCCCGATCAGGCGGCCGGAACGCGCCCGCAGCGGCGTCGACTGCACGGCCCGCAGGCCGCAGCGGTGGAACTCCGCCAGGTCGCCCGACCCGGCCATCGCCGGGCTCGCATCGACGTCCTCCACGGCGGCCCGTGCGTTGGTGCGCAGCACCTCGCCGCAGGCGCTGGCATGGCCGGTGTCCACCCGCTGCCAGAATTCCTGGGCCTGCGGGTGGATGTTCCTCGACGCGATCAGGCGCAGCTGACCGCCATCGGGCTCGAGCAGCTGGATCGTCGCCGCGTCGGCCTTCATCAGCGTGATCGCCGCATCCAGGATCTCCTCGTGCAGGTCCTCGGGACGCTGTTCCGGAATCAGGCGCGTGCTCAGGCTTTGCAGCAGCCTGGTGCCCGCCAGCTCGGAGGCGAGCCGGGCCTCGCTCGCGCGCAGCGCGTCTTCGCCGCGCCTGCGCTCGGTGATGTCGCTGCCGGCACCCAGCCACTCGACGATGTTGCCGCCGGCGTCCAGCAGCGGGACGGCGCGCGAGAAGGTCCAGCCGATGCTGCCGTCGGCGCCGAAGGTGCGGTGCTCGAGCTGGAAGATGCTCTTCGTCTCGATCGCGGCATGGATGGCGGCCAGCACCCGCGGGCGCTCGTCTTCGGGAATGTACTTCTCGAGCCAGCTGCCGGTCGGGTCGTCGGTATCGGCCAGGATGTGCTTGCCCTGCAGGGTGCGCATCTCGCTCCAGTCGGGGCTCATCTTGTAGAGCATGTCCGAGCTGGCCGTGACGAACAGGCGGAACTCTTCCTCGCTCGCGCGCAGCGCCGCTTCCGCATGGTGCCGGCTGCTGATGTCGAAGAAGGTGACCACCACGCCCTCGACCCGCTCGTAGGCGGTGCGGTAGGGGTGCACCCGCACGATGTAGTCGTGGCCCTCGCGGCTGCGCACCTCGCGCTCGGCCGGTTCCAGGGTCGCCAGCACGCCGGCCACGTCCTCGGCCAGCTGCGGGTAATCGAGCCTGTGGGTCAGGTGGGCCAGCGGCCGGCCGATGTCGGCAGCGATGATGTTGAAGATGCCGGCGACATGCGGCGTATAGCGCTGGATGCGCAGCTCGTGGTCGAGGAACAGGGTGGCGATGTCGGTCGAGGCGATCAGGTTGCTCAGGTCGTCGTTCGCCTTGGCGGTTTCCTCGACCCGCATCTGGAGTTCGGCATTCACGGTATGCAGCTCTTCATTGCGCGACTGCAGTTCTTCCCTGCCGGTCTCGAGCGTATCGATGCGCGAACGGAGTTCTTCCACCAGCCCCTGCAGCTCGTCGTTGGCCAGCAGCAGGTCGTGGCTGGCCGCCTCGCTCTCCTCGATGGTCTGCTTCAGGTTGGCCCGCGCGTGGCCCAGGGCTTCCTCGAGCTCGCGCACGCGCGCATCCTCCTGGCCTGCGGCGTTGCCGGTGAACGAGCCGGCGGCCGCGGCGTCGAGTTCCTCGAACTGCAGCAAGATGAGGCCGTGATCGACGCCTTCGTCGGCGCACGGCAGGGCCGCCAGCCTCAGCACGCGCGGCTGGCCGTCCCTGTCGATTGGGATCGGGGCCGAGCGTGCCGGACGGCCGGTTTTCCGGGTCTGGTACAAGGTGGTGCGCAGGTCGGCATGCAGCTCAGGCCGGACCAGCGCCAGCGCGCTGCGGCTCGGTTCGCCGCCAGCGTGGTGGAGGAACTCGCCGGCGTGCTCGGAGACATGGAGGACCCCTCCCTGGGCATCGAGCAGCAGGCTGGGCGGCGCGACCTGCGCCTGCTGGCGCCGGTGGACCTCGGCGAACGAGGCGCCGCGCCCGCGGCGGCCGGCAGGCGCCCCACGGCCGTGGTCGAAGAGCGCCACCGGCGCCAGGATCTTGCCCGGCGGCACCGATAGGCGGCGCGTCAAGCGCGCCGACGGTTTCGCCTGGTACAGCCGATGTCCCGCATCGACCGGGCTGAACAGGTGGGGCGCCATCTCGGTCGACTCGGCACTGCCCAGGAACAGGTAGCCGCCGGGATTGAGCGCGGCGTGGAAGAGTTCCAGCACGCGCATCTGCATTTCGCGGTTCAGGTAGATCAGGAAATTGCGGCAGGTAATCAGGTCGAGCCGCGAGAACGCGGGGTCCTGCAGCAGGTTGTGCGGGGCGAACAGGATGCGGTCGCGCAGCAGCTTGCGCGCCTTGTAGTGGCTGTCTTCCTGCGTGAAATAGCGCGCCAGGTACTCGGGCGGCACGTCGGCGGCGATCCCGGCCGGATAGCGGCCGCCCCGCGCGACCGCAATCGCCCGTTCGTCGATGTCGGAGGCAAAAACCTGGAGCGCCGGCGGCGCCGTCAGCGCCGACGCATGGTCGGCCAGCAGCATGGCCACCGAATACGCTTCTTCTCCGCTGGAACAGGCCGCCACCCAGGCGCGCAGCTCGTCCGCCGGCCCCTTGTCCTGGAACAGGCGCGGCAGGATCGCCTGTTCCAGGCAGTCGAAGGCTTCGCGGTCGCGGAAGAAGCTGGTCACGCCGATAAGCAGGTCCTGCAACAGGGCTTTCGATTCGCGCCGGTCCTGTTCGAGCAAGCGATGATAAGCCTCGAGGTCGGGCACGCCGCGCACCTGCAGGCGCCGTTCGAGGCGGCGCAGGATCGTCGGCCGCTTGTATTGCCGGAAGTCGTAGCCGGTGCGCTTGCACAGCAGGCTCAATACCGTCTCCAGCGCCGGCTCCTGGTCGCGCCCGATCTCGACGGCGCCGCCCTCGCCGGCCTTCTCGTCCGACATTTCCCCGGTATCCAGGTGTACGACGGCCTGCAAGCTGTCGCGCATCTCGAGCAGCTTCGCCGCCATCCGCTGCGCCGGCAGGACGAAGTCGACCATGCCGGAATCGATGGCCGCCTGCGGCATGCTGCTTTCCTCGGCGTCGCCGGGCTGCTGGGCAATCGTGACGCCGCCATGCTTCTTGATATTGGCCAGGCCGGCACTGCCGTCCGAGCCCAGGCCCGAGAGGATGACGCCGATGGCGCGTGCTCCCTGCGCTTCGGCCAGGGTACGCAGGAAAATGTTGATGGTGATCGGGATGCCCAGCGGGCGCTTCAGCGCGTCGACCACGAGGTGGCCGTCTTCGATGCTCAGGCTGCGTCCGGGCGAAATCACATACACCCGGTTCGGCAGGATGGGCGTGCGGCCGGCCACCTGGACCACCGGCATGTCGGTCGCGCGCTGAAGCAGCTTGTCGACCGCGCTCGGGACATCCGGGGACAGGTGCAGCACCACGACCAGCGCCATGCCGGGCGACGGCGGCATGTTTTCGAGCAGGGTCAGCAGGGCGCGCAAGCCGCCGGCGGAAGCGCCGATACCGACGACCGGGAACGCTTGGGTATCAACTGCCGAATGAGAAGCCGGATTGGCCTTGTTCCACGTATCCATTACACAGCCAACACGGCCACTTTCTTGGGTTTCACACAATGAAAGTGTAACTCAGATGACAAGACGCGTGTAATACTTCCCGTCGATGCAAGTAGCCTGACCCTGAGGATGCGATGCGGCCGGCAAGGCGTGTGCGCTCAGCGCATGCACGATGCATGGCGGGGCGCGGCAGGCCCCGCCCACCTTCCCTTCCTCGCTACCGGAAATAAGGCGCGACGTTGCCGGCCACCTGGGCGAACTCCGCTTCGCTCAGGGGCAGCTTGCGGAAGGCGGCCCAGGCCTCGGCCGGGCGCAGGTTGTCGCCCTGCGCCGAATCGGTCCCGTACAGCACGCGCGCCACGCCGACCTGGCGGATGCGTTTTGCCAGCAGCGCCGCCGCCTCGGGCGTGATGTCGCGGTCGGCGACCGAGGCCACGTCGAACCACAAATTCCGCGTGGCCGGGTGGCCGCGTTCGACCGCCTGCGCCAGTTCGGCCAGCACTTCGCGCGCCGGCGGGTCCTCGAAACCGGGACCGGTACCGGCCATGTGCGCCACCTGCACCGGCACGTCTGGCGCGGCCGGCAAGACCTTGTCGAGGAAGATGCGCGCCTGCTCGGCTCCGTAGGGACGCTTGTTGCCGATGCTGGCGCGCATGTGCACCAGGATCGCCATGCCTTGCGCGTTGGCGGCGGCAAACACCTCGGCCAGGCGGGCGGCGTGCGCCGGGTTCTCGAGCTGCACGTCCGAATTCCCCAGGTGCAGCTTGATGCCGTGCTTCAGGCCGGGTTTGCCCGCGCAGCGCCGGATTTCCTCGAGCGCATAGTCCTTCAGGGGCGCGATCCCGCAAAAGGCGATCATGCGCCCTGGATACCGGGCCGCCTGCGCCGCGGTCCAGTCGTTCTCGCGGCGCACGCGCGCGAATTCGTCCTCCAGCTTGCGCTTCGGGCTGCCGTACATGTAGGCCGTCGACAGCAGCACGGCCTTGCGGATGCCCGCCGCGTCGAGGAGCGGCACCAGCTCCTTCGCCGACAGGGTCTTGAGTTCCGAACCGGGGCCGATCAGCGCGATGATCTCGTCGCTGAAGACGTGCTGGTGGTGGTCGGCCACGGGGCCGGTTTGCGCCCGGGCCGGGCCGCAGGCGAGCAAGGCCGCCAGCGCCAGGAGCGGCGCAACGAGGGAAAACGCGATGGAGAACGGCTTGATCTTCATGGATGCCTCCGGTGGGCTGGCGGATGGGTAAGGATGGCCCGGGGCTTACTGCACCGCCTGGCCGGCCAGGGTATAGCTGACGCGGGCATTGTCGGACCAGGTCCTGTCGCCCAGTTGCGGCGTCTCGCGCTTCGACTTCGCGATGACCAGGCGGTGCTCGCCGTCTTCGATGGTGATGCTGTCGTAGGGCAGGCGTGGCGTATCGAATTTGGCGATTTCCATCTTGTCGCAGATGTTCAGGCCGAACAGGCCCACCGCCCCCAGCACCGCGCGCACCTTGAGGCCTTCGGCTTTCGCCATCGCCATCTGCGCCGCGCACGCCAGGCGCATGTCGCCCACGCGCCGCACGCCGTCCGGCAGGCCGGGCGAGCGCACCTCGATGTTCGGATGGAGGTTGTCGCCCTTGCGGAAGGTCCGGTTGACCACCACCACGGCGTCGTCGTCCCCGACTTTGCCGGCGGGCGGCAGCGCGAAGGCCGTGTTCGTCACCATGGCCAGCGCGACCTGCTGGCCGCTCGTTACGATCTCGACCCGGTTGCCGTCCTGCGCCGGATCGGTCCTGGGCAGGCGAAAGCGCAGGTAAGCGCCCGGCGCACGCGCCGCCACGCCTTCGTCGAAGGCCTCGCGCGCCGCCTCCAGCAAGCCGTAGCGCCAGCTCATCGGCCTGGCCTGGGTCTCACCCTCGTCCGGGATGCTGCGATGCCCGGCCGCGAAGCCGTCGGCTGCCTGGACGCTGCCGGCGAGCGCCAGCGAGATCAACAAAACACAAGTGCGCATGGATGGCCCTTATTCCCTCTTGTTTGGATGGCGCACTATAGCAGCGCCCGACCTGCGGTTGCAGGGGGCGCGCGACGAACGGTCGAAATGGAGGGGTGAACGGCGCGCGCATGCGCGCCAGAGCCGCCCTCGAGGGTCACCCGATCGTGCCTTGCTGGCCGAGTGTGGAGGTGCAGCGGTGCAGGCGCTCGAAAACGCGTGGGGTCAGGAGGCTCGGCGCCCCCCCCGCACCCTACGAATTGCGCCTTGCAGGGGTGCGCCGGTGTCGTCGGTCGCGAAGCGCCGCATCGAATACGCGAACACGAGGCCGCCGGCATACATCAGCACGCCGTACAGGGCGCCGGGAATGGCCATCGCATCCTGCTTGAGGACAGTGCTGGCGATGACCAGGGCCAGCGTCGCGTTCTGCACGGCCGTCTCGATGCCGAGGGTGATCGACTGGCGGCGCGACAGGCGGGCCAGGCGCGCGACCAGGAAGCCGCACAGCAGCATGGCGACGTTGAGCGCCACCGCGAAGGGCGCCAGGGTGCCGAAGTTATCGCGCAGCAGCGCCCAGTTCTTGGCGGCCGCGGCGGCGACGATCAGGATGAAGAGCACGGTGGCGACCTTGGTCGCCACCGGTTCGGCGCGCCGTGCCCAGCCCGGCGCACGGTTACGCACCAGCATGCCGATCACCACGGGCAGCCCGACCATCAGGAAGATCTGCCCCATCATCGCGCCCACCGGCGCCGATACCGCCTGGGCCGTGCCGAGGAAGTGCTCCAGCGAGAAGGAGACGATCATCGGCAGGGTAAAGATGGTCAGCACGCTGGCCACGGCGGTGAAGCTCAGGGCCAAGGCGACGTCGCCGCGCGCGATGTAGGTCAGCAGGTTCGAGGTGGAGCCGGTCGGGCATGCCGCCAGGATCATGAAGCCGACGGCAAAGACGCCGCCGATGCCGGCCACCTTGATCATCGCGAAGCACGCCAGCGGCAGCAGCACGAAGTGGCACAGGCCGCCGACGATCAGCGCGCGCGGCTGGCGGGCGATGCGGGCGAAGTCCGGCGGGGTCAGGCCCAGCCCCAGCGAAAACATGATGAAGGCCAGCGCCGCCGGCAACAACACACTCGAAACAATATCTCCCTGCATGGTCTGGTCTCCCCTGGCCGCGCCGCGGCGGCTCGTATGCTTGTGTTGGACACGGCGCCGGCCGCCCGGGTTCGGTCCCGGAGCGACCCATTGCGCCAGCTCAGTGTTTGCATCAGGAAAACATACTTCGAAGCATATTGACAAGCTTTTGTATCGCGCGGGCATCGCCGCGAGTCGTGCGAGGCCTGCGCAGCATGCCGTGCGATGATGTCATCCAATTATCAACCGGCGCCATGCGCGCCCCGGAACCGGCCCGGCAAGCCGCTCGGAGACTACCCCGTACGCCATGTTGACCAGCATACTGATCATCCTTTTCCTGATTCTCCTGAATGGCGTATTCGCGATGTCGGAACTGGCGCTGGTGTCGGCCAAGCGCATGCGGCTCGAAAAATCGGCCGGCGAAGGCAGCCGCGGGGCGCGCGCGGCGCTCGACCTGGCCGACGAGCCCAGCCACTTCCTCTCCACCGTGCAGGTGGGCATTACCCTGATCAGCATCTTCAACGGCGCCTTCGGCGAAGCCTCGCTGGTGGCCCAGCTGACCCCGCAGTTCCAGCAAATCCCTGTGATCGCGCCCTATGCCTACCAGGTCGCGCTCGGCCTGGTGGTGGTCTGCATCACCTTCGCCTCGATCATCCTGGGCGAACTCGTCCCCAAGCGCATCGCGATGCAGTACCCGGAGGCGATGGCCACCCTCATCGCCCCGCCGCTGCGGCTGCTGTCAAAACTCATGCTCCCCTTCGTCAAGATCCTGGCGCTGGCGACCGAAGGCATCGTGCGCCTGCTGGGCATGGGCCGCCACAAGGAGGAAGCGCCGACCGAGGAAGACATCACCGGCATGATCAAGGAGAGCACGGACGCCGGCGTGTTCGAAAAAACCGAATACGACATCGTCCAGCGCGCGCTTCGCCTGGACGACCAGCACCTCAAGTCCCTGATGACGCCGCGCGTGGACGTCACCTTCGTCGACCTCGAAGACCCGCGCGCGGACAACCTCGAACGCATCGCGGGCAGCCGCTACAGCCGCCTGCCGGTCTGCCGCGGCGACCGCTCGCACATCGTCGGCTTCGTCCACACCCGCGACCTGCTGGCCCAGGCCGTGCGCGCCGGCACGCTCGACGCCATCGACATCGAAGCCGCCACCCAGGAAATGCTGTACGTGCCCGAAACCGTCAGTGCGATGGCGCTGCTGGAGCTGTTCAAGAAGAACAATGCGGAACTGGCGCTGATCGTCGACGAATACGGCGACATCCAGGGCATGGTCACCCTCACCGACGTCATGAGCGCGCTGGTCGGCGACGTCACCGTCATCGGCGAGGAGCACGACCCGGACGCCGTCCAGCGCGAGGACGGCACCTGGCTGATGGACGGCGGCATGGCGCTCGACCGCTTCCGCGACCTGATGGCGACCGCGGTGCGCTTCCCCGGCGAGGAGGCCGGCGCCTACCACACCCTGGCCGGCTTCATGCTCTACCAGCTCGGCTACATTCCGCAGCCGACCGAGGTCGTGGCCTGGGGCGAGTACCGCTTCGAAATCGTCGACATGGACGGCAACCGCATCGACCGCCTGCTGGTGACCCACGTGCCGGCCCCGCCAGAGGAAGCGGACCGGGATGAGGTGCAGGACAACAACGCGTCGTAGCGGGTCCGAGGGAGCATTCCCGCCGCACGAACCAAAGCTGGTCGAGGCAACACCCCTCCTCTTAATCTTCCGCTAATACTGCCGGGTTAGGATGTCGTCACTGACGAGCTCGACCAACCTGGGATACGACATGGATGCAATCAACATCGGGCCGCTGGCCCTGCCGGTGCGCGTGCTGGCGCCGCTGCTTGCGCTGGCGGCCGCCGGCATGGCCGCCACCTGGTGGGCGCGGCGGCGGGCGGCCGATCCCGCGCCGGCCCTGTGGCAGATGGCGCTCTGGGGCTTGCTCGCGGCGCGCGCGGCCTTCGTGCTCAAGCACCTCGACACCTATCTGCTTGACCCGCTTGCCATCCTCGACATCCGCGACGGCGGCTTCGTTGCCTTTGCCGGCCTGCTGGTGGCGCTGGCGATCGGGCTGGAGGCGGCGCGGCGCCAGGCTGCGCTGCGCCGGCCGCTGCTGGGCTCCAGCCTGGCCGGCGTCGGCGTATGGGCCGCGGCGACGGTCGGTTTTGCCGCGGCCGGCCCGGCGCCGGCGCCGATCCCCGACCTCGCCCTGCGTCGCCTCGACGGCAGCACCCTGCAGCTGGCCGCCACCGGCAAGCCGACGGTGGTCAACCTGTGGGCGACCTGGTGTCCGCCGTGCCGGCGCGAGATGCCGGCGCTGGGCGCGGCCCAGGCGGCCAATCCGGGCGTCGCCTTCGTCTTCGTGAACCAGGGCGAGGACGCCGCCGCCATCCGCCGCTACCTCGACGACGAACGCATCGTTCTGCAAGATGTCACCCTCGATCCGGCACGCCAGGTGGCGCGCGCGGCCAATGCGGTAGGCTATCCGACCACCCTCTTCTACGACGCCCGCGGCCGGCTGGTGGCGCGCCACATGGGCGAATTGTCGCGTGCGCAACTGAACGAGCAGCTGCGCGCCCTCGGCGTACGATAGCGGCAGCTTCACGCAGCCGCCGCAATATTGCAGCGCTGCACGGGCCGGTATGCTTTAGAATCATTTACTTTTGCATACTGGCTCAGCGGCGATGACTGAATCCACCCACACGGCGACCCACGCTCCGGCGCAAGCATCCGCCGGCGCCCCGGCGCAACAACTCAAGCGCGGCCTCAAGAGCCGCCACATCCAGCTCATCGCCCTCGGCGGCGCGATCGGCACCGGCCTCTTCCTCGGCATCGCCCAGACCATCCAGATGGCCGGTCCTTCGGTGCTGCTCGGCTACGGCATCGCTGGCCTGGTCGCCTTCCTGATCATGCGCCAGCTGGCCGAGCTGGTGGTCGAGGAACCGGTTGCCGGTTCGGTCAGCTACTTCGCGGACAAGTACGTCGGCCACATGGGGGGCTTCATCACGGGCTGGAACTACTGGGTGATGTACATCCTGGTCAGCATGGCCGAGCTGTCGGCGGTCGGGATCTACGTGCAGTACTGGTTCCCCGAAGTGCCGACCTGGGTCTCGGCGCTGGTCTTCTTCGGCGTCATCAATTCCTTCAGCCTGCTCAACGTGAAGGCCTTCGGCGAGCTCGAATTCTGGTTCGCCGTGATCAAGGTGGTGGCCGTGATCGGCATGATCCTGTTCGGCGGCTATCTGCTCGTCTCGAACACGGCCGGCCCGGAAGCCGGCGTGGCCAACCTGTGGCGCCACGGCGGCTTCTTCCCGAACGGCGTCAACGGGCTGGTGATGGCGATGGCCGTGATCATGTTCTCCTTCGGCGGCCTGGAGCTGATCGGCATCACCGCCGCCGAAGCGGACGACCCCGCGCGCTCGATCCCGCGCGCGACGAACCAGGCCTTGTGGCGCGTGCTGATCTTCTATATCGGCGCCCTGTTCATCCTGCTGTCGCTCTTCCCGTGGACCAAGGTGGTGCAAGGCGGCAGCCCCTTCGTGCTGATCTTCGCCGCGCTCGACACCCCGGCCGTTGCCACCGCGCTCAACATCGTGGTGCTGACCGCCGCCCTGTCGGTCTACAACAGCGGCGTGTATGCCAACACCCGCATGCTCTACGGCCTGGCCGCCCAGGGCAATGCGCCGCGCGCGCTGCTCAAGCTGACGAAGAGCGGCGTGCCGCTGGCGGCGCTGGGCGTATCGGCGCTGGCCACCGGCGTCTGCATCAGCGTCAACTACTTCCTGCCGGGCGAAGCCTTCGGGCTGATGATGGGGCTGGCCGTGGCGGGCCTGATCATCAACTGGGCGACGATCTCGATCGTGCACCTGCGTTTCCGCAGCGCGCGTGCGGGGCGCAAGACGGTGTTCCCAAGCCCCTTCGTGCCCTTCTCGAACTACCTGTGCCTGGCCTTCCTGGCCGGCATCCTGTGGGTGATGTACGAGACGCCGGGGCTGCGCGTGTCGGTGTACCTGATTCCGGCCTGGCTGCTGGTGCTGTGCGTGGGGTATGTGGTGCGGCAGCGGCGGGCTGGCGCGGCGTAAGCCGCGGGGATGCGAGCATGACGCGTGGAGTCCTGACTCCACGCGGCCTTTCGTGCGCTTGCCGATGCCGCGGCGCAGTATTCTGCAGGCATAGCAACAGCAAGCGGACAAGCCTGTCCAGAATCCATGACCACGCTCCGATCCGACGCCGCGCTGCGGCGCGACCAGATCCTCGATGCGGCCGACGCCGTGTTCGCCGAACGCGGCATCACCGCGCCGCTCGATCTCGTCGTGACCCGGGCCGGCGTGGGCCGGGCCACCCTCTACCGTAACTTCCCAGACCGCGGCGCGCTGGTCGAGGCGCTGTTCGAGCGCGCCCTGGCCGGGCTCGAAGCGCAGGCGGCTGGCAGCGGCCTGTTCGCGCTGGTCGAACTGGCCGCGCTTCGCCTGGTCGAGTCGCCGGCGCTGGCCGACTACTGGCGCGCGCTCGAGCCCAGCCATCCGGCGGCCAAGGCGGCGCGCGAGCGCCTGGCGCGCTGCTTCCGTGCACCGCTGGCGGCGGCCCTGCGCGAGGGCGCCTGCCGCCCGGACCTGCGCGCCACCGACCTGGTGCTCGTCTGCGGCATGCTCGGCGCCGCCCTGCGCGGTAGTACACCGCACCAGCGCCGCACGCTGGTGCGGCGAGCGATCGAACTGCTGGACGGCGGCCTCGCGGCCCCCGCGGGATCGCACTGAATGGCCCAGCTGCTCAAGCCCACGCCCGACTGGGAAGAACACGAAAAGCCCACCCTGCCCGGCTCGGCGTCGATGCCCTATCACCGTCCCGCGGTGCGCCTGGCCTATGCGCTGGTGGCCCTGCTGGTCGGGATCACCGGGGGCCTCGGCAACGCGCTGGTGTCGGCCAACCTGCCTACCATCCAGGGCCAGCTCGGCCTGACGCCGTCCGAGGCCACCTGGCTGCCGGCGGCCTACGTGATGGTCAACATCACGGTGAACCTGCTGGTATTCAAATTCCGCCAGCAATACGGCCTGCGCCTGTTCACCGAGATCGGCCTGGGCCTGTACGCCGCCGTCACCCTGCTGCACCTGCTGGTCGGCGGTTTCGGCAGCACAGTGGTGGTGCGGGCGGTCAGCGGCTTCGCCGGCGCGGCGGCCACCACGCTGTCGATGCTCTACATGCTGCAGGCGGCGCCGCGCGCCTACACCGGCAAGATGGTGGTGATCGGCGTCGGCATACCGCAGCTGGCCACCCCGCTGGCCTGGCTGCTCTCGCCCACGCTGCTGGTCTACGGCCAGTGGCACAATCTCTACCTGTTCGAGGCCGGCCTGGCATTGTGCTCGCTGGCGGCCGTGGTGGTGCTGAAGCTCCCGCCCGGCATGCACATCAAGGTCTTCGAGAAGGCCGACTTCCTCACCTTCGCGTTGATGGCGCCCGGGGCCGCAATGCTGGTCGCCGCGCTGGCCCAGGGCTATGCGCACTGGTGGTTCGACGAACCCTGGATCGCCTACCTGCTCATGGGCGCCCTGGTCCTGCTCGGCGCGGCGCTCTACATCGAGCACCACCGCGAGAACCCGCTGATCCAGACGCGCTGGCTGGCCACGCCCACCATGCTGCGCTTCATCGTCGGCGCCTTCCTGATCCGTTTCCTCACCTCCGAGCAGACCTTCGGCGCGGTGGGCCTGCTGCGCGCGCTCGGCATGGGCCCCGACCAGATGCAGCCGCTCTTCGCCGTGGTGCTGGCCGGGACTGTCTTCGGCATGCTCGCCAGCGCGCTTACCTTCAGCCCGAAGACCCTGATCCCGCAGATCCTGGTGGCCATCGTCCTGATCGGCAGCGCGGCCATCCTCGACTACGGGCGCACCAGCCTGGACAGGCCGCAGGACTTCTTCCTTAGCCAGTTCCTGATCGCGGCCGGCAGCGGCATGTTCATGGGGCCGCTGGTGCTGCTCGGGATCTTCCAGGCGCTCAAGTTCGGCGCCAACTACGTCATCACCTTCACCGTGGTGCTGTCGATGACCCAGACCCTGGGCGCCCTGACCGGCTCGGCCCTGCTGAGCACCTACCAGCTGCACCGCGAACAGGTGTATTCGAGCGAACTGGTAGCCCATATCAACCCCGCCGATCCGCAGGTGGCGGCGCGCCTGCGCATGCAGGAACGGGTCTACGGCGCCGTCATCGCCGATCCGGTGCAGCGCGCCGCGCAAGGCACGGCGCTGCTGGCCCAGGTTGCACGCCGCGAAGCGAACGTGCGGGCCTTCAACGACGTGTTCGCGCTGAGCGGCCTGCTCGCCATGGCCTTCCTGTGCTGGTCCCTGTTCGTCGCGGTGCGCGCCGCCATCCGCGACCGCAGGGCCGCCGCCTCTCCCGACAACCCGGCGCGCTCGATCCGGCGCGCCTCCAACGCATGACCCCGACATGAACAGCCCGCCACCCCCGACCCGCGAAGAAACCGAGCAAGCCGCCGCCAACCCGCCGCCACCGGGCGACTCGGACGACGGCGCGCCGGCCGCTGCCGCAGCGCCTGCCGCGCAGCCGGCGCCGCCCCCAAAGAAGATCAAGGCCTCGCCCAGGTCGATCGCCGCGATGGCCGTCGTCGCCCTCGCCGGCATCGGCCTGATCATGTGGGCCTGGCACCTCGGCCCCTTCAACACCAGCCGCGTCTCCACCGACAACGCCTACGTGCGCGGCGCCATCACCGTGCTGTCGCCCCAGGTGAACGGCTACGTGACCGAGGTGCTGGTCAAGGACTACCAGTACGTCAAGGGCGGCCAGGAACTGCTGCGCATCGACGACCGCATCTATGCCGAACGGGTGCGCCAGGCCGAGGCCCAGCTGGCCAATGCGGTCGCGCAGTTGAACAATGCCGAGCAGACCCTGGCCCAGAACACGGCCTCGACCGGCTCCGCGCGCGCCAACCTGGCCGCCGCCCAGGCCGAGCAGGCCCGCGCCCGCGCCGAGCAGGCCCGGGTCGACGAGCTGGCCGAACGCGGTTCGGTCTCGCTGAACGAGCGCGACCGGGTGCGCACCTCGGCCCGCGTGGCCGCCGCCAACGTGCTCAAGGCGCAGGCCGAAATCGACATCGCCCAGCAGCGCAGCAAGTCCACCACGGTCTCACGCGGCGGCCTGGAAGCCCAGGTGCGCATGGCCGAAGCCCAGCTCGCGCTGGCGAAGATCGACCTCGCCAACACCGTCATCAAGGCGCCGCGCGACGGCCAGGTAAGCGAAGCCTCGGTGCGGCGCGGCCAGTACGTGACAGCCGGCTCCCAGCTGCTGTTCCTGGTGCCCGACACCCTGTGGGTGGTCGCCAACTTCAAGGAAGGCCAGACCTGGCGCATGCGCGTGGGCCAGCCGGCCAGCTTCGCTGTCGACGCCTTCGAAGGCGCGTCGCTGACCGGACACGTGGAGCAGATCGCGCCGGCCACGGGATCGGAATTCTCGGTGCTGCGGCCCGATAACGCGTCGGGCAACTTCACCAAGGTGGTGCAGCGCCTGCCGGTGCGCATCGCCATCGACCCGGACCAGGAGCTGGCCCGGCGCCTGCGGCCGGGGATGTCGGTGACGGCCGAGGTGGATACCGGTGCGGTGCCGCGCGAAAACGCGCGCGGGAGCGCCCGGTGAGACGGCGCGCCTTCAACGGACTGCTGGCGACGGCAGGCGCCGCGACCCTGTCCGGCTGCCTGCCGGCCCGACGTCCAGCGCCCGCCTTGGCCGAAGTATCGCCGCCCGCCGCCTGGCGCGAAGACCCGGCCGGCAGCGGCAGCGTCGACCCGCACTGGTGGCGCGCCTTCGACGACCCGGTCCTGGCCGCGCTGGTCGAAGCGGCGCTGGCCCGCAACAGCGACGTCCTGCTCGCCGCGGCCCGCGTCGACGAGGCGCGCGCGCAGGCGCAACTGGCCGAGGCCGCGCGCCTGCCAGCGCTGAACGGCGCGGTCGGGGTGTCGGCCGGGCGTGGCCTGGAAGCGACCGGCATCAGCCATACCCGGGCGCTGCAGCCGGCGCTGCAGGCGAGCTGGGAGGCCGACCTCTTCGGCCGCCTCCGCGCCCAGGTGCGCGCCGCCGGCCTTGCCTATCGCGCCAGCGCCGCCGAGCGCGATGCGGCCCTGCTGGCCGTGGCCGCCGCCACCGCGCAGAACTACATCGCCCTGCTGGCGCTGGACGCCCAGCTGTTCATCACCCGCGAGACGGTCGCGTCGCGCCGCGAGGCCCTGCGCCTGGCCAGCGACCAGGCCAGAGTCGGATACATTTCGCAGCTCCAGCTGACCCAGGCCCAGTCCGAATACGAGGCGGTGCTGCAGGCGGTGCCGGAACTGGACCTCGCCGTGCGGCGCCAGGAAAACGCCGTGCGCCTGCTGGCCGGCGAGCTGCCGGGCGCCGTCGCCCGGGGTCGTGGTTTCGCCCAACTGCAGCTGCCGCCGGTTCCGGCGGCCCTGCCTTCCCAGCTGCTGGCGCGCCGCCCCGACATCGCCCAGCGAGAACTCCTGCTGGCCGCCGCCGACGCCAGCCTCGCCGTGCGCCGCCAGGCCTTCCTGCCGCAGGTGACGCTGAGCGCGCAACTGGGCAGCCTGTTCGTCAATGCGCTCGATTACGACCCGGTGTCGGTGTGGAGCATCGGCGGCAGCGTACTCGCGCCGCTGTTTTCAGGCGGACGCCTCACGGCCCAGTACGAGGCGGCCGCCTCCCAGCGCGACCAGGCCGCCTTTGCCTACCGGCGCACCGTGCTCACGGCCTTTTCGGAGGTCGAGAATGCGCTGGCCGGCGTGCCGCGCCTGCGCGAGCAGGTCGCGCACGCCACCGAACGCCGGGCGATCCTGGCGCGCTCGCTCGGCTATGCGCGCGACCGCTACCAGGCCGGATATGCCTCCTATCTCGAGGAATTGGACGCCCAGCGCAATTTATACCGGGTCGAGCTGGATCTGGTTACGTTGCAGCGCACACAGCTCGATAACCTGGTGGTGCTGTACCGGGCGCTGGGTGGCGGGTGGTCCGGGGGCGGAGTTCCTTGATGCAATTCTGATAAGCGGACGTTTGCTTGATATCGCTTGTGTTACACCGAGGGCGTGGTACGGTTCCAGCGACTTTGGGTACCGGCACGGGCACGATACGCGAGCGATAACGATCACCGCGTGGACGGGAAACCCGTCCACCCTACGTTCGCGCTGACGGTAGGGTTGACGGCTTCGCCGTCCACGCGTCGATCGCCGGCATACGATCTGCCGCACCCCGTTCCGCCTTCCCCGATAACGCTCACTCCACTCCATGGAATGCTGCAAAGCACCACGAAAATACTTCCCTGCAGAGCACGTGCGGGGGCTTGCAGGATTTATCATTTCAGCTTGCCGCACATCACCTCACAAAGGAAACGCGCATTATGAGCCAGGGTAACCCTCTGTCGCTGCATGTCCCGGAGCCAACCGGCCGTCCGGGTTGCAAGACCGATTTTTCGTATCTCCAATTAAGTGCCGCCGGTGAAGTCCGCCGGCCGAACGTGGATGTCCAGTTCGGCGACACCGCCGACCTCGTCTCCTCCCTCATCCGCGTGCTCGACGACGAAGGCAATGCCGTCGGCCCGTGGGCGCCCGAGATCAGCGTCGACCAGCTGCGCTTCGGCCTGCGCACGATGATGAAGACCCGCATCTTCGACGCGCGCATGGTCATCGGCCAGCGCCAGAAGAAGATGTCGTTCTACATGACCTCGCTCGGCGAGGAAGCCATCGGCACCGCGCACTCGCTCGCCCTGAAGGACGGCGACATGTGCTTCCCGACCTACCGCCAGCAAAGCCTGCTGATGGCGCGCGAATACCCGATGGTCGACATGATCTGCCAGCTGCTCTCCAACGAGCGCGACCCGATGAAGGGCCGCCAGTTGCCGGTCATGTACTCGGTCAAGGAAAAAGGCTTCTTCTCGATCTCCGGCAACCTGGCGACCCAGGTGCCGCAGGCGGTCGGCTGGGCCATGGCCTCCGCGATCAAGGGCGACACGAAAATCGCCTCGGCCTGGATCGGCGACGGCGCCACCGCGGAATCCGACTTCCATACCGCGCTGACCTTCGCGCACGTCTACCGCGCGCCCTGCATCATCAACGTCGTCAACAACCAGTGGGCGATCTCGACCTTCCAGGCGATCGCTGGCGGCGAGAGCGTGACCTTCGCCGCCCGCGGCGTGGGCGCGGGCATCGCCTCGCTGCGCGTGGACGGCAACGACTTCCTGGCCGTGTATGCCGCTTCCTGCTGGGCCGCCGAGCGCGCCCGCAACAATCTCGGCCCGACCCTGATCGAATGGGTGACCTACCGCGCCGGCCCGCACTCCACCTCCGACGACCCGTCGCGCTACCGTCCGGCCGACGACTGGACCCGCTTCCCGCTGGGCGACCCGATCGCCCGCTTGCGCCAGCACCTGACCAGGCTCGGTGCCTGGTCGGACGACGAGCACGCCCGCGTGCAGGCCGAGCTCGAGGCCGAAGTCCTGGCCGCGCAAAAGGAAGCGGAACAATACGGTACGCTGGCCGATGGCCGCGTCCCGAGCGCGGCGTCGATGTTCGAGGATGTCTACAAGGACATGCCGGAACACCTGCGCCGCCAACGTCAACAATTGGGAGTGTGAGATGGCGCGCGATAGCGAAAGCAACGAAAAAGATCCGGTGACGGAGCCAACGACGACGCAGATGACCATGATCCAGGCCCTGCGTTCGGCCATGGACGTGATGCTCGGCCGCGACGACAACGTCGTGGTCTACGGCCAGGACGTCGGCTACTTCGGCGGCGTGTTCCGCGCCACCGACGGCCTGCAGGTAAAGTACGGCAAGCAGCGCGTGTTCGACGCGCCGATTTCCGAAGGCGGCATCGTCGGCACCGCGGTCGGCATGGGCGCCTACGGCCTGCGCCCGGTGGTGGAAATCCAGTTCGCCGACTACTTCTACCCGGCCTCCGACCAGATCGTCTCGGAAGCGGCGCGCCTGCGCTACCGCTCGGCCGGCGACTTCACGGCCCCGCTGACCATCCGCATGCCCTGCGGCGGCGGCATCTACGGCGGCCAGACCCACAGCCAGAGCCCGGAAGCCCTGTTCACCCACGTCTGCGGCGTGCGCACGGTCATGCCGTCCAACCCCTACGACGCGAAAGGCCTGCTGATCGCCTCGATCGAGAACGACGACCCGGTCATCTTCCTCGAACCGAAACGCCTCTACAACGGCCCCTTCGACGGCCACCACGACCGTCCGGTGGTCTCGTGGGCGAAGCACCCGATGGGCGAAGTCCCGGACGGCTACTACACCGTCCCGCTCGACAAGGCGGCGATCTTCAGGCCGGGCAATGACCTGACCGTGATCACCTACGGCACCATGGTCTGGGTCTCGGAAGCGGCGGCGATGGAATCCGGCGTCGATGCCGAGATCATCGACCTGCGCACCCTGTGGCCGCTCGACCTCGACACCATCGTCGAATCGGTCAAGAAGACCGGCCGCTGCGTGGTCGTGCACGAAGCGACGCGCACCAGCGGCTTCGGCGCGGAACTCGCGGCGCTCGTGCAGGAACACTGCTTCTATCACCTGGAAGCGCCGATCGAGCGCGTCACCGGATGGGACACCCCCTATCCGCACGCGCAGGAATGGGCGTACTTCCCCGGCCCCGACCGTGTCGGCGCCGCGTTCAAACGTGCGATGGAGGCAAAATAAGCATGGGTATTCACGTCATCAAGATGCCTGATCTGGGCGAAGGCATTGCGGAAGTCGAAGTCGTCGCATGGCACGTCAAGCCGGGCGACACGGTCAAGGAAGACCAGGTGCTGGCCGACGTCATGACCGACAAGGCGACCGTCGAAATCCCGTCGCCGGTGAACGGCACCGTCACTTCGCTCGGCGGCAAGCTGGGCGAGGCGATGGCCGTCGGCGCGGAACTGATCCGCCTGGAAGTCGAAGGTGCAGGCAACTTCAAGGGCGATAGCGCAGCCCCTGCCGCCCGCCCGGAACAGGCGACGACCGCCGCGCGTGCCGACGGCGGCGAAACCGTCGACGAGTTCATCCCGATCACGGTGGCGCAGCCGGAAACGGTGGTCACGACGGTGACCAGCGACGCAACGATAAAACCGGCCGCCGCGCCGGCAAAGGCCGCACCGCCGATGTCGCCGCCGCCATCGCATGGCGCTGTTTCCGCACCGGCCCACCACGGCCGCGCCCCCGGCGAAAAGCCGCTGGCCGCGCCCGCCGTGCGCCAGCGCGCCTGGGACATGGGCGTCGAACTGCAGTACGTGACCGGCTCCGGCCCGGCCGGCCGCATCACCCACGCCGACCTCGACGCCTACGTCTCGCGCGGCCAGGCGAAAGCCGCCGAAGGCGACCGCCGCTACGCCCCGCTGGAAGGCGAGCAGGCCATGCCCGTGATCGGCATGCGCCGCAAGATCGCCGAGAAGATGCAGGAAGCGAAACGCCGCATCCCGCACTTCACCTATGTCGAGGAAATCGACGTCACCGAACTGGAAGCCCTGCGCGTCCAGCTCAACGCCCGCTATGCCGGCAGCCGTCCGAAACTGACCCTGCTGCCGCTGATCATGCGCGCCGTCGTGCTGGCGATCCGCCAGTACCCGTCGGTGAACGCCCGCTTCGACGACGAAGCCAACATCGTCACCACCTACAACCCGGTCCACCTGGGCATCGCCGCCCAGACCGACGCCGGCCTGATGGTGCCCGTGGTGCGCAACGCCGAGGCGCGCGACCCGTGGTCGGCTGCAGCCGAGGTGGCGCGCCTGGCGGAAGCCGCGCGCACCGGCAAGGCCCTGCGCGAGGAGCTGACCGGTTCGACCATCACGATCACCAGCCTGGGCGCCCTGGGCGGCATCGTCACCACGCCGGTGATCAACCGTCCGGAAGTGGCGATCGTGGGCGTGAACCGCATCATCGACAAGCCCGTGATCCTGAACGGCGCCATGGTGGCGCGCAAGACGATGAACCTGTCGTCGAGTTTCGACCACCGCGTCATCGACGGCATGGTGGCGGCGCAGTTCATCCAGACCATCCGCGGCTACCTCGAGTGCCCGGCAACCCTGTTCGTGGAGTGAGCCGATGAATCTGACCACAACCCTGCTCGTGATCGGCGGCGGCCCCGGCGGCTACGTCGCCGCCATCCGCGCCGGCCAGCTCGGCATCAAGACCATCCTGGTCGAAGCCGGCCAGCTGGGCGGCACCTGCCTGAACATCGGCTGCATCCCCTCCAAGGCCATCATCCACGCGGCCGAGGAATTCGAAAAGGCGACCCACTACGCGGGCGACTCGCCGATCGGCATCTCGGCCGGCGCGCCGGCGATCGACATCGCGCGCACTGTCGGCTGGAAGGACGGCATCGTGAAACGCCTGACGGGCGGCGTCGGCGCCCTGCTCAAGAAGAACGACGTCCAGGTCATCAACGGCTTCGCCCGCATCCTCGACGGCAAGACGGTCGAGGTCAAGACGCCTTCCGGCGACCTGCAGCGCGTGCACTGCGAGCACCTGCTGCTGGCAGCCGGTTCGGAAGCGGTCGAACTGCCCTTCATGCCCTTCGGCGGCAAGGTGGTGTCCTCCACCGAGGCCTTGTCCCCGAGCGCCATCCCCGGCAAACTGGTGGTCGTCGGCGCCGGCTACATCGGCCTGGAACTGGGCACGGCCTACCGCAAGCTGGGAGCGGAAGTGACCGTCGTGGAAGCGGCCGAGCGCCTGCTGCCGGCCTATGACGCGGAACTCACCAAGCCGGTCGGCGCGGCACTGAAACGCCTCGGCATCGAGCTGCGCCTCGGTTCGAAGGTGCTGGGCCTGAACGCGGCCGGCGACGGCGTGCGCATCCAGGCTGCCGGCGCGGAAGCCGGCAGCGCCGAAGAGGTGCTTGCCGCCGACAACGTGCTGGTGGCCGTCGGCCGCCGCCCGCGTTCCGCCGGCTGGGGCCTGGAGTCGCTGCAGCTCGACATGAACGGCCGCGCGGTGAAGATCGACGACCAGTGCCGCACCTCGATGCGCAACGTCTGGTGCATCGGCGACCTCGCCGGCGAGCCGATGCTGGCGCACCGCGCGATGGCGCAGGGCGAAATGGTAGCCGAGATCATCTCCGGCAAGCGCCGCCACTTCCAGCCGAACGCCATGCCGGCAGTCTGCTTCACCGATCCGGAAGTGGTGGTAGTCGGCATGTCGCCGAGCGAGGCGCAAGCCGCCGGCATCGACGCGATCAGCGCCAACTTCCCGTTCGCGGCGAACGGACGCGCGATGACGATCGAGTCGACCGACGGTTTTGTGCGCGTGGTGGCGCGGCGCGACAACCACGTGATCCTCGGCTGGCAGGCCGTCGGCCGCGGCGTGTCGGAACTGAGCACGGCCTTCTCCCACTCGATCGAACTGGGCGCCCGCCTGGAAGACGTGGGCGGCACCATCCACGCCCACCCGACCCTGGGCGAGGCAGTGCAGGAAGCGGCGCTGCGCGCGCTGGGACACGCGCTGCATATCTGATCCATGCAAGTGGCGGGCTGGCGGACGATGTTGTCGCGCCGGCCCGCAATCCATCCCCGAACATCTATCACCCACGGAAATCCGGGCGTTTTCCCCGCATCGGATCGGCTTCGTCGCGCCGTTCTCCACTCCTTTCAGCCGCTTCCGCAAGCGCATCGGGAATACGGCGTCGCCTTTACCCGACAATGTAAATTGCAAGCGAATGTTACTAAAGCTTGCTTGCATTCAATCAAAACCTCCATACTTCGTTCCGCGCCACAATTGGCTTAGCAATCGTGCTTATTTCAAATGTGCGATAATGCGCACCGGCCAAAATTCGATTCTGGCCTTTCCCAATTATCCGTAATAAGAAGGTTATAACAATGTTCAAGAAAATCGCCGCCGCAGTCGCCCTGGTCGCCGCATCCGCAGGTGCATTCGCACAGGAACCGCCGTCGTTCTACGCCGGTGTCGCCGGTACCTCCACCGAGATCGACGGCTTCGACCGCGAAAGCGGGTACGGCGCCTTCCTCGGCTACAAGTTCAACCAGAGCATCGCCATCGAAGGCGGCTACTACCGCGTGGCCGATGCCGAATACCGCGTAGGCGCCACCCGTGCCGACCTGACCCTGGACCAGTTCGACGTCTCGGTCATCGGCACCCTGCCGCTGAGCAACGGCTTCGACGTCTACGGCCGCCTCGGCTACGCCCGCCTGAACGCCGAAGCCGAGATCCAGGGCTTCACCGGCAAGGAACACGATTCCAACGCCCTGTACGGCCTGGGCCTGGGCTATACCTTCACCCCTGGCGTCCATGGCCGCCTGGAAGTGCAGAAGCCTGCCAGCGACACCACCAAGATCGTCGCAGGCGTCGCATTCAAGTTCTGATTGGGCGCTGAACCATGCCGGTTCCGGTGATACCGGAACCTGCGCAAAAACCCGGGGTGCCGATGCGTCCCGGGTTTTTTATTATCCATGCCGAATATTTTTTAATATATATACATATTAAAGACATCCGGTCATGCATTGTCGGATTTATATTGCGGCTGGCATAATCCGCCCCCGCGAGAATCGCGCTTTCGCCGCAATCCGATTATGTATGCATATAAGGCTTTAATATGTTCAAACAATTTGGGGCGGCGGCTTGCCGCTTTTTTGCTGGCCGGCCGCCTGCGGGCCGTTTGACAGGGCGGCATTTGGCGCTAAGTTTGCACAGGGACCGCATCGCGGCGCCGGCCATGCCTGCCGGCACTTCTGGTCGCGGGGCCAAGCCGTTATAATATCCAGCTTCACAAACCGCCCAGCACCGTCCGGCCCAGACCATACAGATGCTCGTCAAGCTCGCACGCATTCGATCCACCCGCTTCGTCATGGTTGTTTTCCTGACGCTGGCGATGGTGTTTGCGCACTGGCAGGGCCTGTCGCACCGGATCGCCCACGCGTCGCAATACCCCAACGCATCCACTACCCTGGCGACCGGCACGCTCGCCGGTTCGCACCAGAAGGCCCTGCAGCACTCCTGCCTGGCCTACGACGCGGCCACGGTCGCGCCTGCCCTGCACACGCCGGCCTGCGGCGTCGGCATCCTGCCCGGCGCCCAGGTGCTGGCCCAGTGGGCCGCCTACGATTCCTGGGATGCCCCGTTCACGCCGTATTTTTCTTCCCGCGCTCCGCCCCTCGCCTGACTGCCCTGACTTCCTGACCCGCCTGCGCCGGCACGCCTGCGCACGCGCGTTCGCCCCATTCTTTATCTAGGAATTATCATGCACGTCCAGCGTACGCTCCTGGCGAGCGCGGTCCTGACCGCCCTCGCTCCCCTCGCATTGGCCCAAACCACCGGCGAGCCGGTCGCCACCGTCATCGTCACCGCCACCCCGTTCAACGCCGCCGAAGGCGACCAGATCCTGACCCCGGCCAAGGTGCTGGCCGGCCACGAGCTGCGCAGCAAGCTCGGGAGCTCCCTGGGCGAAACCCTGTCGAACGAACTCGGCGTCTCGGCCTCGGCTTTCGGCGCCGGCGCCTCGCGCCCGATCATCCGCGGCCTGGAAGGCAACCGCGTCAAAGTGCTGGAAAACGGCATGGCCGTCTCCGACCTGTCGGGCCTGTCGAACGACCATGCGGTGACCGGCGAGCCGGCCACGGCGCGCCAGATCGAGATCCTGCGCGGGCCGGCCGCCCTGCTGTATGGCTCGGGCGCGATCGGCGGCCTGGTCAACGTGGTGAACGAGCGCATCCCGACCGAACACCATGAAAAGCCGACCGGCGTGGTCGAGACCCGCTACAACAATGTCGACCACGGACGCGCCGTGTCGTTCTCGGGCGACGCGTCGGCCGGCAAGGTGGCGCTGCACGTGGACGGCAGCGGCCGCGAAGCGGGCGACTACCATGTGCCCGGTTCACCGCATGGAGACACCCTCCCGAATTCCTCCCTGCGCCAGCACACGCTCGGCGTCGGCGCCTCCTGGATCGGCGAGCGCGGCTACATCGGCGCCTCGGCCAGCTCGCTCGACAAGCGCTACGGCATCCCCGGCGGCGAAGGCGCGCAGATCGACCTCGAGCAGACCCGCTACGACATTGACAGCCTGCTCAATGCGCCCCTGCCGGGCTTCGAGACCCTGCGCTTCAAGGTCGGCTACAACGACTACGGCCACGTCGAGCTGAACGACGAAGGCGGCCCCGAGACGATCTTCGCCAACCGGGCGCTGGAAACACGCCTCGAGATGAAGCACAAGCCGGTCAAGGGCTGGACCGGCAGCTTCGGCGTCCAGACCGAGCACGCGCGCTTCTCGGGACTGTCGGCCGAGAGCGGCGAGTCCGCGACCGTGCCGCGCACCGTGTCCGACACCCACGCCGCCTTCCTCGTCGAAGAGCACGATTTCGGCGTGGCGCGCGTAAACGCCGGCGTGCGCGTCGAGTCGGTCAAGCGCGAACCGGAAGGCGCGCGCCGCCGCAGCTTCGACCTGCTGTCCTACTCGGCCGGCGCCATCGTTCCCCTCGCGCCCGGCTACAACGTGGGCCTGACCGCCTCCGTCGCCCAGCGCGCGCCGACCGCCGACGAGCTGTATTCGGGCGGCCCGCACGAGTCGACCCTGACCTTCGACATCGGCAATCCGGACTTCAGGAAGGAAACCTCGCGCAACATCGAGCTCTCCTTCCGCAAGACGACGGGCCTGCTGCGCTGGCAGGCGAACCTGTTCCAGAACCGCGTGCGCGACTTCATCTACGGCGAAGTGAGCGACACCCTGCTCGACGACGAGGGCAACCCGGGCGACGAACTGCGCGAGCGTACCTTCCGCCAGGCGAACGCCACGATCCGCGGCGTGGAGGCCGAGATCAGCTGGAACCAGGGCCGCGAAGGCCTGTCGCTGAGGGCCTTCGGCGACATGTCGCGCGGTGAGCTCGACGACGCCGGCAGCCTGCCGCTGCAGCCGGCGAAACGCCTGGGCCTGGAAACGGGCTACAAGCAGGGCGCGCTGCGCGGCGGCGTGTCGCTGCTGCGGGCCCTGAAGCAGGAGCGCCTGGCGGCCTTCGAGTCGACCCCGACCCCGGCCTACACCCAGCTCGACGCCAACCTGTCGTACACCCAGCGCTTCAGGCACACGGACCTGACCTGGTTCATCATCGGCAAGAACCTGCTCGACGAGGAAATCCGGATCTCGACCTCGGTGCTGAAGGACATCGCGCCCCTGCCGGGACGCAACCTGACGGTGGGCGTGCGCGCGGCGTTTTAAAATCCAGCGTTGGGTGGACGGCTCGTAATTCAGGCCCCCGGCCTGAGTTACTCCACGCGTTCAACGATTTCATGAACGGTCGCGACGGCTCACTCGCCGCTTGAACGCGTGGACGGCAAAGCCGTCCACCCTACAGTACTGCGGCGATGCAAAGCCCTGGCCTCGCTGCTCCGTCATCCCTGTACAATTGTGCAACACCTCCGCACAGGGACCCAATGGCCAACACCCCACGCATTCTCGTCCTGTACGCCCATCCGGAAGCGCACCGCTCGCGCATTAACAGCAGGATGGCGGACGCCGCCCGCGCGCTCGAGGGCGTGCTGGTGCACGACCTCTACGAAACCTATCCCGACTTCTTCATCGACGTGGCGCGCGAGCAGGCGCTGCTCGAACAGGCCGAGCTGGTCGTGTTCCTGCATCCGATCCGCTGGTACAGCATGCCCTCGCTGCTGAAGGAATGGGTCGACAGCGTGCTGCTGCCGGGCTGGGCCTACGGCCCCGGCGTCACGACCCTGCAGGGCAAGGGCTACTGGCTGGCCGTCACCACCGGCAGCCCGGAGAGCAGCTACCAGCCGGGCGAGCGTCACGGCCAGCCCTTCGACGCCTTCCTGCCGCCCTTCGAGCGGACCGCCGTCCTGTGCGGGATGCAGTGGTGGCCGCCGCACATCCTGCACGGCGCCAACGGCGCCCCGCCCGAAGCCATCGACGCCCATGTGTCGGCCTTCCGGGCGCGGCTCGCACAATTCCTGGACACGCCAGCAAAGGAAGCCCAGCATGGAGCATAGCCTCTTGACGAACGCCCTCGTCTACCTCGCCGCCGCCGTACTCGCGGTGCCGCTGGCCAAGCGCCTCGGCCTCGGCGCCGTGCTCGGCTACCTGCTGGCCGGGATGGCGATCGGTCCCTGGGGCCTGGGCCTGATCCGCGAGGTCGAGGACATCCTGCACTTCTCGGAATTCGGCGTCGTCCTGCTGCTGTTCCTGATCGGCCTCGAACTCGAGCCCGACCGCCTGTGGTCGATGCGGCGGCCGATCTTCGGCTGGGGCAGCGCGCAGGTGCTCGGGGTGGCCGCGGCCCTGTTCGGCGCGGCGCTGCTGGCCGGGATCGGCTGGCAGGTCGCGCTGGTCGGCGCGCTCGGCCTGTCGCTGTCCTCGACCGCGATCGCGCTGGCCACGCTGGGCGAGCGCAACCTGATGGGCACGCCCGCCGGCCAGGCCGGCTTCGCCCTGCTGCTGTTCCAGGACATCGCCGCGATCCCGATGATCGCATTGGTGCCGCTGCTGGGCGTGGCGGCCGCTGACAGCGCTGCCGGCGGCGACGACTGGATCCGCGCGGCGCGCCTCGCCGCCGTCGTGATCGGCCTGGTGGTCGGCGGCCGTTACCTGGTGCGCCCGGCCCTGCGCGTGATCGCCAAGTCCGGCATGCGCGAGATCTTCACCGCCTTTGCGCTGCTGCTGGTGATCGCCATCTCGCTGCTGATGCAATGGGTCGGCATGTCGATGGCGCTGGGCGCCTTCATGGCCGGCGTGCTGCTGGCCGATTCCGAATACCGCCACGCCCTGGAAACCGACCTCGAGCCCTTCAAGGGCCTGCTGCTCGGCCTGTTTTTCATCGCGGTCGGCATGTCGGTCGACTTCGGCGTGTTCGCGGCCAACCCCTGGCTGATCCTCGGGCTGGTGGTCGGCTTCCTCGCCATCAAGCTGGCGGTGCTGTTCGCGCTTTCCTTCCTGTTCCGCATCGCGCGCGGGCAGCGCTGGCTGTTCGCCTTCCTGCTCTCGCAGGGCGGCGAATTTGCCTTCGTGGTGTTCGGCGCGGCCGCCGCTGCGCGCGTGTTCACGCCGGAGGTCGGCTCCATCCTGGTGGCGACCGTGGCCCTGTCGATGGTGTCCACGCCCCTGCTGCTGCTGCTGCACGACAAGGTGCTCGAGCCGCGCTACCGCGGCCAGAACAAGCGCGAGGCCGATGCCATTCCCGAAGCCGAAGGCCACGTCATCATCGCCGGCTTCGGGCGCTTCGGCCAGATCGTCGGGCGCCTGCTGAACGCCAACCGCTTCAAGCTGACCATCCTCGACCACGACCCCGACCAGATCGAGCTGCTGCGCGGCTTCGGCTTCAAGGTCTTCTATGGCGACGCCACCCGCGTCGACCTGCTGCACGCCGCCGGCGCGGCCAAAGCACGCGCCCTGGTGCTGGCGATCGACGACATCGAGGACAGCCTGGCCCTGGTCGACGCCGTACGCGAGCACTTCCCGGACCTGCCGGTCCTGGCGCGGGCGCGCAACGTCACCCACTACTACCAGCTGATGGACCGCGGCGTCACCGTGATCGAACGCGAGACTTTCGAGGGCGCCCTGCAGCTCGGGCGGCGCGTGCTGTGCCAGCTGGGCTACGGCGCCTACCGCGCGCGTGAAGCGACCCTCAAGTTCCGCGAGCACAACAAGGCCAGCGTCGACGCCGTCTATCCCTTCTACAAGGACCGCGAACAGTACGTGTCGATGGCCAAGCGCGCCCGCGACGAACTGAACCAGATGTTCGCGCGCGACCTGAAGCGGTATGACAAGGATACCGAAAGCGGCTGGGATTGAGGGCGCCAGGGAGGGCTGAGCCTGTGTGGGTCCGGGCACGAGGTGGCGCTCGGCCGCGCGGCTCATCCCGCAGTCAGCGCGCGCGCCGGTAATGCATGGCGACCGCGCCATTGAGGAGGGGTGTGGCCGAGATCAGCTCGAGCTTGCGCGCGCCGGGCAATCCGGCCGCGTACAGGGTCGGGCCGTGGCCGGCGATCCGGGGGTGCACGAGCAAGCGATATTCGTCGATCAGGTCGAGCCGGTCGAGCTCGGCCGCCAGCTTGCCGCTACCGAGCAGCACGCCGTTCGGGGTCGCATCCTTGAGCTGCTGCACACTCGTACGCAGGTCGCCCGCGAGACGGTGGCTGTTGGTCCAGGCGAAGTCGGATCGGGTCGAGGACACCACATACTTCGGCTTGGCCTCGAGCTTGAGCGCCCATTCGCGCATCGCCTGCGGCGCCTCTGCGGTGCCGCAGGCGACGGCTGGCCAGTAGCTTTCCATCATCTCGTAGGTGACACGGCCCCACAGCATCGCTCCCGCCTCGTCCATGAGGCGAGTGAAAAAGGCGTGTGTCTCGTCGTCGGCGATGCCTTCGCGATGGTCGGTGCAGCCGTCCAGGGTGATGTTGATACTGAAGCTTAAGAGTCCCACAATGTCCTCCGTTCGAGAGCGCGCGACGGGCCGCTCGCCGATGTCCAGCTCGACGATCGCGGACCTCCAGGGAGCCGGCCGGCCGCGCATGGCCGCAATGGCCCAGTGTAGGATCTGCCTGCCCCGTTAGCAACCGGCAGCTCCTGTCCAGCGCTCCAGGCTGTCGGCTTGCTCGAAGAATCCAGTTGGCATATTTGTGTACAATGCAACGTTTCCCCCGCTGGACGAATCGTGAACAGAAGACACAGCCAATATGCGTTCCTGGACAATGGCGGCAAGTCCGGCCAGCGCATCCGCGACACGGACTGGTCTGCGCATCCGGTGGGACCGGTCGACGGCTGGGAGCCGGCGCTGCGGACCGGCCTGGGCATCGTGCTCAGTTCGTCCTTCCCGACCTTCCTGGCCTGGGGCGAGGAGCTCGCCTTTTTCTTCAACGACACCTATGTGCCCATGCTCGGCCAGAGGTCCGAATGGGCGCTGGGCCAGCCCTATGCCCGCGTCTGGCCCGAAGTCTGGGACGCCCTATCGCCGACCCTGGCGCAGGTGCAGGCCGGCGAATCCTTCTTCTTCGAGAACTACGCCACCACGCTGGAGCGCAACGGCTACCCCGAGCAGGCCTGGTTTACCTTTTCGTACAGCCCCCTTCGCGACGAACTGGGCGAAGTCCGCGGCGTGATCTGCACCGTGGTCGAAGTGACCGACAAGATCGAAGCGCTGGCGCGCCACAAGGAAGCGGAAGAACGGCTGGCCATGTCGCTCGAAGCGTCCGGCAACATCGGTACCTGGTCGGTCGACCTCGAGACCTATGCCACCTATGTCGATGGCCGATTTGCGCGCCTGTTCCAGATGGACGCCGCACTGGCCCGCTCGGGCAAGGAACTGACGCGCTTTACCGACATGATCCATCCTGACGACCGGCCGCAGGTGCTCGACGCCATCAACGCCGCAATCCGCCAGGAGACGCTGTACGACATCGAGTACCGCATCCCGCAGCGATCGGGTGTCGACGCCTGGGTCAACGCGCGCGGAAAGGTCTATGCCGATCCGGCCACCGGCAAACGTCGCTTCGCAGGCATTGCGGTCGACATCAGCGAGCGCAAGACGGCTGAACTGGCGCTGCTGGCGACCGAGCGTCTCGCCACGGCGGCCTCGCTGCATGCCGAGGAAAGCCGGCGCCGGCTCGACGCCTTGCTCGAAGCTGCGCCAGTTGGCATCGTCTACGTCGACATGGAAGGCCGCTTGCTGATGTCGAATGCGGCCAACCGGAACATCTGGGGCGACTACGAGGCACCCGCCAACGTCGACGAATACGCCGGGTGGAAAGGCTGGTGGCCGAGCGACGGCAGGCGGCTCGTCCCCCAGGAATGGCCGGTCGCACGGGCGCTCGGCGGCGACGACACCAGCGAAGCCATCGTCGAAATCGAGCCCTTCGGCAGCCCCGGCGTGCGCAAGACCATCCTGGTGCGCGCCCAGGCCCTGCGCGACGCCTCCGGCGCCGTCGTCGGCGGAGTGGCGGCCAACATGGACATCACGGCCCAGGTCGCGGCCGAGCGGGCGCTCAAGGACAGCGAGCGCAAGTTCCGCAACATCACGAACGTGATTCCGCAAATGGTGTGGTCGGTCAATGTCGAGGGCACCGAGGACTACGTAAACGAGCGCTGGCATGCCTTCACCGGCTGCAGCCAGATCCAGTTCGCCGGCAACGGCTGGCGCCAGGTGATCCACCCGGACGACCTTCCCCAGGTACTGGCCGCGTGGAAACGCAGCTTCGCGGACAACACCCCGTTCGAGATCGAACACCGCCTGGTGCACCACGCGGACGGTTACCGCTGGGTGCTGAACCGCGCCCTGCCCTGCACCGACGCGCTCGGGACCGTCACCCACTGGATGGGCACCCTGACCGACATCCACGACCAGAAGGCCGGCGAGGAGGAACTGCGGGCGGCCGCGCGCCGCAAGGACGAGTTCCTGGCGATGCTCGCGCACGAGCTGCGCAATCCGCTCGCGCCGATCAGCAACGCCGCCCAGCTGATTGCCATGGCCAACCCGGCCGACAGGCGGATCCGCCAGTCGAGCGAGGTGATCACCCGCCAGGTGCGCCACATGACCGAGCTGGTCGACGACCTGCTCGACGTCTCGCGCGTCACGCGCGGGCTGGTGACGCTCGAGCGCGAAGCGGTCGGCGTGCGCGCGATCGTGCTGGGCGCGGTCGAACAGGCGCGCCCCCTGGTCGAGGCGCGCGGCCAGCAGCTCAGCCTCGCCCTCGAGGACGCGGACCTGTGCATCGACGGCGACCGCACGCGCCTGGTGCAGGTGGTGTCGAACCTGCTCAACAATGCGGCCAAGTACACGCCCCAGGGCGGCGCCATCGCGCTGGCGGTCCGGGGCCATGCGGGCCAAGTGACGATCGCCGTCGCCGACACCGGCATCGGCATCGCGCCCGACGTGCTTCCGCTGGTGTTCGAGCTGTTCACCCAGGCCGAGCGCACGCCGGACCGCTCGCAGGGCGGACTCGGGCTCGGCCTGGCGCTCGTGAAAAGCCTGGTGCAGCTGCACGGCGGGCAGGTCGAGGCGAAGAGCGAGGGCTTGGGGAAAGGGAGCACCTTCAGCATCACGCTGGATGTGGTCGAGGACCCGGCAGCGGCGCCGGCGCCGGACCCTGCGTCCGGCGAGGGCATGGGCGGCGCGCACGGCGGCAGGCGCATCCTGATCGTCGACGACAACGTCGACGCCGCCGAGTCGCTGGGCGACATCCTGTCGGCCTTCGGCCACACGGTGTCGACGGCCAACACGCCCCACGCCGGCCTCGCCTTTGCCGCCGGCGACTGGCCGGACGTGTTCATCCTCGACATCGGCCTGCCCGACATCGACGGCTACGAACTGGTGCGCCGCCTGCGCGCCCTGCCGGAGGCGCGCCCGGCCCTGTACGTGGCCCTGACCGGCTACGGGCAGGCGCACGACAAGGTGCTCTCGCTGAGCGCCGGCTTCGACCACCATTTCGTCAAGCCCGTGGATCTGGGCAGCCTGACCGCCGTGATCGACACGGCCGGGACGCCAGCAGGGCGCAACATGTAGGGTGGACGGGTTCCCCGTCCACGCGGTGATCGTTAGCGGCAAGATCATCCGGCTCGATCACGGAGCCGTTATCGATCAACGCGCCAGCACCATCCCCAGCCGCAGCGCCGTCTCCGTCACCTGCGCCAGCGGCGGCTGGTAACCGTCCGCGATCCAGCGCAGGGCAATGTGCATCACCCCGCCCACCACGCCCGCTTGCAGCAGCTCGTCCGGCGCCGCATCGCGCGGCGCCAGCAGTTGCGCGACCTCCGCGCCGATCACCCGCAACGAAGCATCGAAGGCCTTGTCCACCTCGCGGCTGACGCCCCGGATCTCGACCAGGAACACGCGCGCCGAGGCCGGCTCGCGCTGCAGCGCGCCGAAGTAGGCTTCCAGCATCGCGCGCGCCTTGGCCACCCGCCCGCGCCCGGCCGCGCGCGCGGCGGCCGTGATCTCGTCGAACACGGCATAGGTGACGGCATTGTAGGAGGCCACCAGCAGCGCTTCGCTGTTCTCGAAGGATTCATAGAAATAGCGCTCGGTGAGGCCGGCCGCTTCGCAGACCGCCTTGACGGTCGCATTCCGGTAGCCGCGCTCGCCGTACACCGCGATCGCCGCCGCGACCAGCTTCTCGCGCCGCTCGGCGCGGCGTTGTTCGGTCGAGACGCCGCGGTAGGCGCGCGGCGGGTGCAGGTCTGGAGTCATGGCTCTATTCTGACATACTTACTTGTCACACCGAAACTGACAATGTACAGTGTCAACAGTACAAAAACACAACACCGAGACACCATGCATTCCACTTCACCCGCGGACGGCGCAGGCGCGCAGGCGCTGGACGTACCCGACGTGCTGGACGTCCTGATCGTCGGCGCCGGCCTGTCCGGCATCGGCGCCGCGGCCCAGCTCCAGCAGCGTTGCCCGGGCAAGCGCTATGCGATCCTGGAAGCGCGCGACGCCATCGGCGGCACCTGGGACCTGTTCCGCTACCCCGGCATCCGCTCCGACTCCGACATGTACACCCTCGGCTACGGGTTCAAGCCCTGGCTTGAGCCGAAAGCCATCGCCGACGGCCCGGCGATCCGCGCCTACATCGCCGAGACAGCGGCCGAGTGCGGCATCGAGCGCCACATCCGCTTCGGCCACAAGGTGGTGCGCGCCTCCTGGTCGAGCCGGGACGCGCTGTGGACGGTCGACGCCGAGCACCGGCCCAGCGGCGAGACGAGGACCGTGCGCACCCGCTTCCTGCACCTGTGCAGCGGCTACTACAGCTACGACCACGCCTACCGCCCCTCCTTCGAAGGCGAGGACCGCTACCAGGGCCGCATCGTCCAGCCGCAGTTCTGGCCGCAGGACCTCGACTACGCCGGCAAGCGCGTGGTCGTGATCGGCAGCGGCGCCACGGCCGTCACGCTGGTGCCGGCCATGGCGCAGACGGCCGCGCACGTAACGATGTTGCAGCGCTCGCCGACCTATGTGGTGTCACGCCCGTCCGAATACCGTTTCGCGCGGCGCCTGCAGAAGCGCCTGCCGCAAGGCCTGGCCTACTGGGCCACGCGCTGGCGCGTCATCGCCGAATCGATGCTGCTGTACCGGATCGCGCGCAGCCGGCCGGAACTGGCGAAGCGGAAGATCGTGGAGATGGCCGCGCACCAGCTCGGGGCCGGCTACGACGTGGCCACCCATTTCACCCCGGACTACAAGCCCTGGGACCAGCGCGTGTGCGTCGTCCCCGACGGCGACCTGTTCCGCGCGATCCGGAATAGCCGGGCCGAGGTCGTGACCGACCACATCGCCCGCTTCACCGAACGCGGCATCCTGCTCGCATCCGGGCGCGAACTCGAGGCCGATGTGGTCGTGATGGCCACCGGCCTGTCGCTGTCGGTGCTCGGCGGCGCGCAGCTCACGGTCGACGGTGAAGCTTTCAATCCCAGCACGGCGATGGCCTATAAAGGCATGATGCTGAGCGGTCTGCCGAACGCGGTCATGACCTTCGGCTACACGAACGCCTCGTGGACGCTCAAGGCCGACCTCACCGCGGCCTGGGTCTGCCGCCTGCTGAAGTACATGGACCGCAAGGGCCACCGCATCGCCGTCGTGCGGCGCGAAGCGGATGTCGCGCCCCAGCCCTTCCTCAGCTTCACCTCCGGCTACGTGCAGCGCGCGGCCAGCCTGCTGCCGCAGCAGGGTTCGCGCCGGCCCTGGCAGGTCTACCAGAACTATTTGCAGGACATGATGACCATCCGCTTCGGCCGCGTGGCCGACGGCGTGATGCGCTTTGGAACAGAAGGAACACTCCCATGAAGGTCTCCAACAGGGTCGCCCTGATCACCGGCGCGGGCAGCGGCATCGGCCGCGCCACCGCCCAGGCGCTGGCGCGCCGCGGCTGCCACCTGGCGCTCGCCGACATCGACCGCGCCGGCCTCCAGCAGACGGCGGCGACGCTCGCCAACCTCGGCGTGCGCGTCACCAACCATGTGCTCGACGTGGCCGACCGCGACGCGGTGCGCGCCCTGCCGGGCGCCGTGTTCGCCGCCCACCAGCGCGTCGACATCCTGATGAACAATGCCGGCGTGGCCCTGGGCGGCAGCTTCGAGCAGGTCAGCGAGGAAGATTTCGACTGGCTGTTCGACATCAATTTCAACGGCGTGGTGCGCATGACGCGCGCCTTCCTGCCCATCCTGCGCCAGAGCGACGACGCGCGCGTGGTGAACGTGTCGAGCGTCTACGGCCTGGTCTCGCCGCCCGGCCAGAGCGCCTACTCGGCCAGCAAGTTCGCGGTGCGCGGCTTTTCCAACGCGCTGCGCCACGAGCTCGAGGGCAGCAGCGTCGGCGTCAGCGTCGTGCACCCGGGCGGCGTCGCCACCTCGATCGCCCGCAATGCGCGTGTGCCGAAGGACGCGCCGGCCGACGAGATCGCGCGCGGGCGCAAGGTCGCCGAAAAGCTGCTGCGCCTGGCGCCCGAGGCGGCCGGCGAGATCATCGCGCGCGGCATCGAGCGGCGCGAGGCCCGCATCCTGGTCGGCAGCGACGCCAAGGTGGTGTCCGTCCTGGAACGCCTCTCGCCCGTCCACTACTGGCGCTACCTGAAAGGACTGACCGCACGATGAATACCCTTCTCTTCCTGCTGGCCCTGGTGGCCCTGGTGCTGGCCGCCCTGGCCTGGTTCACCCACCGCACCGCGCGCCGCATCGACCAGTTCCTGCCGCCGAAAGGGCAATTCGTCGACGTCCCCGGCGCGCGCCTGCACGTGCGCGAACTCGGCTGCGATCCGGGAGTCGGCCCAGACCTGCTGCTGGTGCACGGCCTGTGCGGCCAGATGGCCCATTTCGACTACGGCGTCGTCGAGGAACTCTGGAAGCGCTACCGCGTGGTCGTGGTCGACCGCCCCGGTTCCGGCCATTCGCTGCGCGGCGAGGCGACGTCGGCCGACGTCTCGGCCCAGGCCGGGGCGCTGGCGGCCCTGATCGGTAAACTTGGCCTGGTGCGGCCGACGGTGGTCGGCCATTCGCTGGGCGGCGCGGTGGCGCTCGCGCTGGCGCTCGAGCATCCGGCCTCGGTCGGCGCACTCGCCCTGGTGGCGCCGCTGACCCGTGCGCCCGAACGTGCGCCTGCCGTGTTCCGCGCGCTGACGATCGCCAGCCGGCCGCTGCGCGCCCTGGTCGCGCACACGATCGCCCTGCCCGTTGCCCTCTCGACCAGCCACAAGGCGCTGGCGGACGTGTTCGCACCCGAAGCCGCGCCGCGCGACTTCGCCGTCAAGGGCGGCGGCCTGCTGCCCCTGCGCCCGTCCGCCTTCCTGGCCGCATCCTGCGACATGCAGGCGGTGGCGACAGGCGTGCCGGCCATCGAAGCGCGCTACGGCGAACTGGCGCTGCCGGTCGGCGTCCTCTACGGCCGCGAGGACGCCCTCCTCGACTGGCGCATCAACGGCCAGGGCCTGGTCGACAAGGTGCCGGGCGCCTGGCTCGAACTGGTCGACGGCGGCCACATGCTGCCGGTGACCCAGCCGCTGCTGACCGCCGCCTTCGTGGAGCGGGTCGCGCAGCGCGCGGCGGTCGCTGCCCGCTAAGCCTCGGGCAGCGGCACCGCCCCGGCGACGCCGGCGCGCCAAAGCCAGTATCATCCTGAAACGAGCACAACCCGGCCTGCCTGGCCGGGTTGTAGTGATTTAGAGCGCCTAACAAAACCTTCAGGGCAAGGGATGCGGCCACCCGACGCGGCGTCGACGACAGTACGACTAGTACGGCGAGACGCTGCAACGCAGCCATGGAGGTTTTGTTAGGCGCTCTTCGGATTTGGCCGGGCGTGCCCGGCATAGGAGCAGGTATGGTTGTAGTAACACATAGCGGCAAGTTCCACGCCGACGACGCCTGGGCGGTTGCCGTCCTCGACATCGTGTTTCCCGGCTGCGAGATCGTGCGCACGCGCGACCCGGCCACCATCGAGGCGGCCGACTTCGCGGTCGACGTGGGCGGCATCTGGGACCCGGCCAGCGGCCGCTTCGACCACCACCAGAAGGGTTTTTCGGGCGCGCGCCAGAGCGGCGTGCCCTATGCCAGCGCGGGCCTGGTCTGGCGCGAGTATGGCGCGCGCTGCGTGGCCGTCCTGGCCCTCGAACACACGGGCCACCAGCTGAGCGAGGACAGCGCCCAGCAGCTGGCCTACGCCATCGACGCCGATATCGTCCAGTACCTCGACCTCTCCGACGTCGGCGCGGCCAAGAACGCGCCGGGCGGCTACGGCCTGTCGGCGGTGGTCTCGGGCTTCAACCCGAACTGGCTCGACGAGCAGCGCATGGGCTTCGGCGAGCCGACCGAGGCCTACCGCCTCGTGCAATTCCGCAAGGCGATGGCCCTGCTCGCCGACATCATGGTCAATTCCGTGAAATACCGGGTCGGCGCGATACTGGCGCTGGAGCAGGTGCGCGGCGCCGAGGTGCTCGAAGACGGCCGCCTGCTGTTCCTGAGAAACGCCGCCCTCCCATGGACGGCCGTGGTGCGCAAGGAGATGCCGAAGGTGCTGTTCGTGATCAGCCACAGCCTCGGCGAGCAGCGCTACCTGATCCATACGGTCCCGGTCAGCGCCGACAGCTTCGAGGCCAGGGCCGACCTGCCGGAACCCTGGGCCGGCCTGCGCGACGCCGACCTGGCGGCCGTGACCGGAGTGCCCGACGCAACCTTCTGCCACAACGGGCGCTTCATCGCGGCCGCAAAATCGTACGAGGGCATCCGCGAGCTGGCCCAGCAGGCGCTGCGGGCGGTCGAAGAAGCGGCCGCGCTCGAATAGCCGTCTTTTACCGGCATTCCCGCCGCCCCGCCCGGGGCGGAGACTCCGTATAACCATCCTGATTCACCTATGTTTTCGATCATCCTGAACATCGTCGGCTCCCTGATGCATTTCTACGTCGCGCACCGCCTGTACCGCGTGCCCGCCGTCCGCGCGCGGGTGCCGGCCAAATACTGGTGGCTGGGCGCCCTGCTGCTGTGGCTGGTCTACCTGGCCGGCGTGCAGCTCGGCGACGAGGCGCTCGACTGGCGCTGGTGGCCCGGGCAGTTCGCCCTGACCTGGCTCGGCATCCTGTTCGTCATGACCCTGTGCCTGCTGGTGGCCGACCTGGCGACCGGCTTCGGCCTGTGGTGGCGCGAGCGCGCACCGCGCCTGCTCGGCGTCGCGGCGCTGGCCGGCGCTGCGCTCAGCGCCTTCGCCGTCTACCAGGCCATGCGCGCCCCGGCGGTCAGCGAATACGCGATCGTCATGCAGGACCTGCCCGCCGGCCTGGACGGCACCGTGATCGTGATGGTGACCGACCTCCACCTCGGCGCCCAGCGCAGGTCAGGCTGGATGGAACAGCGCGTGGCCCAGATCAACGCCCTGGCGCCGCACGCGGTGGTGATGGTCGGCGACCAGGTGGAAGACAATCCGCTCGGCGAAGCGCGGCTGGCCGAGGTGCTGCGCGGCTTCAAGGCGCCGCTCGGCGTCTGGGCCGCGACCGGCAACCACGAGTACTACGGCGACGCCGACACCACGATCGCCGAATTCGAGGCCGGCGGCGTACGCTGGCTGCGCGACGCCAGCGTCGAACTGGCGCCGGGCCTGGTCCTGGCCGGCATCGACGACGTCGGCCGCGGCATGCGCAGCGGCGCCGACTACACCGGCGGCCTGGCCAGCACCCTGCCGCAGAAGACGAACTCGGCGACCATCCTGCTGTCGCACATCCCGGCCGAGCCGATCGTCACGGGCGCCGCCGAACGCGGCGTCGACCTGATGCTGTCGGGCCACACCCACGGCGGCCAGATCTGGCCCTTCAGCTACCTGGTGCAGCGCCGCTTCCCGCGCATGGTGGGCGAGCACAAGGTCGACGGCATGTCGCTGGTGATCAGCCGCGGCGCCGGCAGCTGGGGACCGCGCATGCGGTTGTGGCAGCCGGGCGAGATCGTCAAGCTGACGCTGCGCGCACCCTGAGGTTCGCTTACAGGACTGCGCATGGGGAGGTGCGCAAGGAACCCGGGCGCCGGCATAATGCCGCTGCGCTTTTCTCCCCGGCGCGACGGCCACGCGTACAATCCGGCATAATTTGCCAACCAGTATCCCTGCCCCGCGGCTTCCGCTGTCCCCGTCGATGAGAATTCGCACTTACCTGATCCTGATTGCCGCGGCCATCGGGATCCCGGTCATCATTTTTTCCGGCGTCGCCATCGACCTGCTGCTGGCGTCCGAGCGCCGTGCCGCGCTCCGCAGCCTGGACGAGTCGGCGCGCGCGACGGCCCTCGTGATCGACCGCGAGCTGAGCAGCGCGGAGGCCGCCCTGCGCGTGCTGGCGGTGTCGCCCGCGCTCGCCGCCGGGGATACGAGCGCGTTCTACCATCACGCGCGCACTGCCGACCGCGGTAACGACGGCCGCACCATCCTGTTCGCACCCAACGGCCAGCAGCTGATCAATACCGTCCTGCCGCTCGGCTCGCCCCTGCCGCCGCCGCCCGATTACGTGACGACGCGGATACAACAGGTCATCCGGACCCAGAAGGTGCTCGTGTCGGGCATGATGAGCGGCGCCGTGCAGAAAAAGCCGGTCACCACGATCAACGTCCCGGTCCCCCTGGACGGCGGCCGGCGCTATGTGCTCGCCTCGGTGTTCGGCACCACGTATTTCCAGAAACTGCTGGCCCAGCGCCCGGTGCCGCCGAGCTGGAAGGTGGCCATCACGGACCGCAGCGGCCGCTTTGTCGCGCGCAGCTGGCATGGCGTCGACCTGCTGGGGCAGCGCGCCGGCATGGAGGCATTGCAGCAGATGGAAGCCGGGCCGGAGGGGCGGATGCGCTACACCACGAAGGAAGGGATCGACGTCTACGGCGCGTTCACCCGCTCGGCCATGTCGGGCTGGACGGTGTCGGTATCGGCGCCCGCCGGGGAGATCGACGCGGCGGCGCGCCGGGCGCTGGTCATGATGTCGCTCGGCCTGCTGCTGACCCTGGGGAGCGCGCTGGCCGTGGCCTCGTTCTTCGGACGCCGCCTGCTCACCTCCCTCGCGCACGCAACGGACGCCGCGGCGGCGCTGGCCGGGGGCCGGGTGCCGGCGCCGGACAAGATGCGCGTGGCCGAGGTCGACGAGCTGCACCACGCATTGCAGGATGCGGGCGCGGTGCTGGCCGCGGCCGGGGCCGAGCGCAGCGCCTCGCTGCAGCGCGAGCAGGAAGCGCGCGCGCTGGCGGAACGGCAGAACCAGTCCAAGGACGAGTTCCTGGCCATGCTCGGACACGAGCTGCGCAACCCGCTGAGCGGGATCATGGGCGCCCTGCAATTGATGGAGCTGCCCGGGGTGCATGAGGATCGCAAGGCGCGGGCGCGCGACATCCTGCGCCGCCAGGCCGGGCACCTGACCCACATCGTCGACGACCTGCTCGACGTCGCCCGCCTGTCCCAGGGCAAGATCAGGCTGGAGATGCAGGCGGTCGACCTGGCCGCCGCCACCCAGGCCACGGCGGACGCCCTGCGCGCGGCAGGCAGGGTCGGGCATGCGGTGACCCTGGCCCTGGCGCCGGCCTGGGTCATGGCCGACCGCACCCGCCTCGACCAGGTCATCAACAACCTGCTGACGAATGCCCTGAAGTACACGCCGGCGGGCGGCGCCATCCACGTGCACGTGGGCGCCGAGGAAGGACAGGCGGTGCTGTCGGTGCGCGATACCGGCATCGGCATCTCGGCCGAGCTGCTGCCGCGGCTGTTCGACATTTTCACCCAGGGCGCCGTCTCGCTCGACCGCTCCGAGGGCGGGCTGGGCATCGGCCTGGCGCTGGTGCGCCAGCTGGTCCAGCTGCACGGCGGGACGATCGACGCCGACAGCGCAGGCGCACACCAGGGCAGCGTCTTCACCGTCCGGCTTCCGCTGGCGCAGGCGCCCGCGCCCGCTCTCGCGCCGGAGGCGGCGCACGCGGGGCCAAGCGGTGGCCCGGCCGGCATCGTCGGCTGCTCGGTCCTGCTGGTGGAAGACAACGAGGATGCGCGGGAGCTGCTGGCCGCCAAGCAGGCCGCCGTCGGCGCTCGGGTCGTGCAGGCGGCCGACGGGATGGCCGGCCTGGAGGCGGCGCTGGGCGCGCCGCCGGACGTCGCGGTCATCGACGTCGGGCTGCCCCTGCTCGACGGCTACGCGCTCGCGCGCCGCCTGCGCGCGGCGCCGGCCACGGCCGGGGTCGGGCTGATTGCGTTGACGGGCTACGGCCAGGAAGCCGACCGCCGCGCGGCCCTGGAGGCCGGCTTCGACAGCCACTTCGTCAAACCCGTGAGGTTCGAGCGCCTGCTCGAGGACATCGGCCGGCTCGCGTCGAGTAAAAGGCAGGCGCCGCTGCACGAAGCGCTGTAGACCGGGCGGCGCACGGATGCCCGGCGCGCGCAGCGCCGGGTACCGCCCGCACCGTTAGCAAGCCCTAGCGGTCTTGCCCGTCCTCGCGCGCCGAATTGCCTTCGTCGCGGTCGGTCTCGGTGCTGCGCATCCCGCCGGCATTGCCCTGCTGGTTCATCGCGCCGGACTGGCCCGCCGCCTGGCGATTGCCCGCGCCGCTTCCGCTCTTGCTGCCCATGCCTTCGAGGCCGGTCTCGACCCGTCCGCCCGAGCTATGGAATCCTTCGCCCGATGCATCCTGGTCCGAGCCGTCGGTGAGCAGGTCGTCGGTACGCGTGGCCGACTGCTGGCCCTGGCCCTGGCGGTCGAGCTTGCCGCTGTCGCCGGTGCCGCCGACGCCCATCGAGCCGGCGCTGCTGGTGCCGTTTTTCGTGATCTGGTCCCAGGACCGGCCTTGTGCGTCCTGCTTGTCGGTGGAAGTGGACATGGTGATCTCCTCAGTCAATGTTGTCGAAGAGATGATAAAGCCCCTGCCCCGGGCGGCAATCGGTACACGCGCGGGAGCCATGTAGGAATTGACGGACAGGCGACAACGAAAAAGCGCCCCGAAGGGCGCCATTCTGACCGCCTGCACAGCGGATTAATTTTCCAGGTACATGATTTTGCCGACGAGCTTGATATCGCCGGCGCCGCTGACCATGTCCTCGCCGCCGGTGAAGGTGCCTCCGCCGGTGACGCGCGCGTACTTGCCGGTGCCGCCGGTGACCTGGAAGGTCGCGCCCGAGAAGTTAAAACGAGCGCCAACGCCGGTCGGCACGAACTGGCCGCTGTAGTTGGCGAAGATCTGGTCGCCCGAGGTGGTCATCACGACGAACTTGCCGCCGCTGAAGTTGAACATGACGCCCAGCGGGGTGATGCAATCGGTGCCGATGAAGACGACCTTGCCCATTTGCGGGCTGTCGCCGCGGCCGCTGATCGTGCCGCCGAATTGCGACAGGCAGCGGCTGGCCGGGCCGACGGCCTCCTGCAGCACGCCTTCGATTTCGAGCGGCTTGACAACCCATCCACCTGCCGAGGCGGTAGCCGACGCTGCCAGCAACAGGGTAACGGCCGCTGGACGGGCAACTGCGCGCAGGATCGATTTGAACATGTAAGTCTCCAAGGGTTGTTAAAAATTTAATCGTACTCATTTTGCAAAAAAACCCGCGCACGCTCAGCAGTTAATGTGGTAACCAAGATACATTTCTGACAAGATAGTTTGGTATATGGCTTCGATCCGTGCGCCCCTGCGGAGGGACTCGGGTTACAACTAGACAAACTCATCGACAGGAGAACGCATGCGCGTCGCGACCTTTAACATCAACGGCATGGGCGCCCGCCTTGGCGCGCTGCTGCAATGGCTGGAAGAAAAGCAGCCGGACGTGGCCTGCCTGCAGGAACTGAAGTCGCCCCAGGAACGTTTTCCCATTGCCGAGATCAACACGGCCGGCTACGGCGCCATCTGGCAGGGACAGAAGAGCTGGAACGGAGTGGCGATTCTGGCACGCGGCAAGGACCCGGTGGAGGTCACGCGCGGGCTGCCGGGCGACGACAGCGACGAGCAGAGCCGCTACTTAGAGGCCGTGGTCGACGACCTGGTGGTCGCCTGTCTGTACCTTCCTAATGGTAATCCGGCGCCGGGGCCGAAGTTCGACTACAAGCTCGCCTGGTTCGAGCGCCTGATCACGCGGGCGCAGCAGTTGCTGGAAACGGGCGCGCCGGTGGTGATGGCGGGCGACTACAACGTCATGCCGACCGAGCTCGACGTCTACAAGCCGGAACGCTGGGTGAACGACGCCCTGTTTCGCCCAGAGTCGCGCGAGGCTTTCCATAGGCTGATGGCCCAGGGCTGGACCGACTCCCTGCGCACGATGCATCCGGACGAAGTCATCTACACGTTTTTCGATTACTTCCGCGACGCCTTTGGCCGCAATGCCGGCCTGCGCATCGACCATCTGCTGCTCAGCCCGTCGCTGGCCCCGGCCCTGCGCGCGGCCGGCGTCGACCGCGACGTGCGGGCGCGCGAGAAGCCGAGCGATCATGCGCCGACGTGGATCGAGCTGGATATGGGGGTGGTGAAGAAGTAGTTATCGGTGTTTCATATGCCGTAAACGCGTGGAGTCGGGACTCCACCCTACACATCGCGCCAGATGTAGGGTGGAGTCCTGACTCCACGCGTTTGGAAACCCAACAGGATCAGCGCCCGCTGCGATCCGCCAAAAACTGCTTTGCGCGCGGGTGGGAAGGATTGGTAAAGAACTCCTCCGGCTTTCCCTGCTCCAGGATCCGCCCTTCGCTCATGAACCAGACCCGGTCCGCCACGTCGCGCGCAAAGCCCATCTCGTGGGTTACGCAGACCATGGTCATGCCCTGCCCGGCCAGGCGCCGCATCACCTGCAGCACCTCGCCCACCATTTCCGGGTCGAGCGCGCTGGTCGGCTCGTCGAACAGCATGATGGGCGGGCGCATTGCCAGCGCGCGCGCGATCGCCACGCGCTGCTGCTGGCCGCCCGACAACTCGTGCGGATACGCACCCGCCTTATGAGACAGCCCGACGCCGTCGAGCAGCTCCATGGCATAGGCTTTCGCTTCAGCCCTGGTAGCGCGCTTCAGGTTCACCGGGGCCAGCATGCAGTTTTCCAGCGCCGTGAGGTGCGGGAACAGATTGAAGCTCTGGAACACGAAGCCGATCCCGGCGCGCAGCGCGTTCACGTCCAGGCCGCGCGCATGGATGTCCTGGCCGCCGATGGCGATGCGGCCGCCGTCGATGTCTTCCAGGCGGTTCAGGGTGCGGATCAGGGTCGACTTGCCGGAGCCGGACGGCCCGCACACGACCACGACTTCGTTTTTCGCGACCTGCTCGGTCACGTCGGCCAGGGCGTGGTAGTCGCCGTACCACTTGTTGACTTGTTCGAGAACGATCATGGTTCGGTTTTCTTTCTAATGCGTGGCTGCCGGGCGCCGCGCCAGGCGCCGCTCGAGCAGGAAGGCCAGGCGCGAGAGGCCGAAGCACAGGACGAAATAGGTCAGCGCGAGGATCAGGTAGACCTCGACCGCCTTGGTGAACACCAGGGTATTGACCTGGGTGGCGATGAAGGACACTTCCGACAGGCCGATGATGTAGCCGAGCGAGGTCGCCTTGATGGTCGCGACCAGCTGGCTCACCAGGGACGGCAGCACATGGCGCAGCGCCTGCGGCAGCACCACCAGGCGCAAGGCCTGCACATAGCTTAGCCCCAGCGAACGCGCGCTCTCGAGCTGCCCTTTCGGCAGCGAGCGGATGCCGGCGGCGACGATCTCGGCCAGGTAGACGGCGTCGAACAGCACCAGCGTCATCAGCATGGTCGTCGCCTGCCCGGTCTTCACGCCGGTCACCGCCGGCAGGAAGAAATAGGCCCAGAAGACGACCAGCAGCAGCGGCACGGCGCGCACCACCTGCACCAGCGCGGCGGTCGGCCAGCGCAGCGCGCGCCATGGGCTCACACGCGCCACGCCCAGCAGCAGGCCGAGGGGCATCGCCAGCAGCAGCGCGGCGGCGGACAGCAGCACCGTGAGCGACAGGCCGCCCAGAGGGCCGTTCGGGTATTGGCCGACGAGGAAGTACAGCCAGTAATCCTGGATTAACTCGATCATGGCCGCCTCAATTCGTCCGCACCGGGAAGCGGCGCGCGTACAGGGCCGCGGCCGCGGAGATCAGCAGCGACACCGTCAGGTAGGCCAGGGTCGCGAAGGTGAAGGCCTCGACGCTGCGGAAGGTCGCCGTTTCCACGCGGGCGGCCTGGTACATCATTTCGGCGGCGCCGATCACGGTGGCCACGCTGGTGTCCTTCCACAGGTTGACCGTCTGCGACAGCAACGGCGGCACCGAGACGCGGAAAGCTTGCGGCAGCAGCACCAGGCGCACGGCAGCGAAGCGGCCGAGGCCCAGCGACCGCGCCGCTTCCGTCTGGCTGGCGGGCACCGCGCGGATGCCGCTGCGGATGTCCTCGGCCATGTGCACGCCGCTGTAGAGGGAGAGTGCAATCACCGCGCAGATCGCCTCGGGATTGCTGTCGTAGAGGGCCAGCTTGACCGGCTCGGGCAGCAGCTCCGGGAAGGCGAAGTACCAGAACAGCAGGTGCGCCAGCAGCGGCACGTTGCGGATGCCCTCGACGACCGCAGCGCCGATGGCGCGCAGGGTCTTCGAGGGCGAGCTGCGCATCAGGGCGATCACGACGCCGAAGGGCAGCGCCAGCACGAAGCTGGCGGCGGTCAGTTGCAGCGAGAGGATGAGGCCCTGCACCAGCCAGTCGTGATACTGGCCGGACTGCAGGAGGCTTGCGTCGAACAACGGAGAAACCTGCTCAGATCTTGTCGGTGTGGATGGTGAAGGCGCGCTTGGCGATGTTCGGGCGGGTGCCCGGACCGTACCACTTGTTGAAGAGGGCGTTGGCCGCGCCGCTCGCCTCCAGCTCGCGCAGGGTCGCGTCCACTACGCTTTTGAGGTTCTTCTCGCCCTTGCGCAGGCCGAGCGCGATCGATTCGCGGCCGATGCTGTTCGGGAGGATAGTGAAATTCTTCGCGTTCGGGCCGAGCTTGCCGTAGTCGGCCAGCAGCGAGGACTCGTCGTTGACGTAGGCGATGCCCTTGCCCTGCTGCAGGGCCTGGAAGGCCTGCTGGGTGTTCTCGAAGGTGACGATGGTGGCAGTCGGCACGGCGGCGCGGATGTTCGTTTCCTGGGTGCCGCCGCGCACCGTCACGACCTTCTTGCCGGCCAGTTGCGCCAAAGCGGTGACGCCGCTGGCGCTGCGCACCATGACTTTCGAACCGGTGACGAAATGAGTCAGCGCGAAATCGACCTGCGACTCGCGTTCCTTGTTGTGGGTCAGGGTCGCGGCCAGCACGTCGACGTGGCCCTGCTGCAGCTCGGGGATGCGCGCGGCGACCGACATCTGGCGGAACACGGGTTTCACGCCGATTTTTTTGGCGACGGCCTTGGCCAGGTCGATTTCATAGCCGACCAGTTCGCGCGTCTTCGGGTCGATGAAGCTGTTCGGCTCGTCCGTGCCGAGCACGCCGAAGACGATCTCGCCCTTCTTCTTGATGTCGGCCAGCTGGTCGGCATGGGCCGCGCCGGCGGCGGCAAACTGGGAAAGCGCGAGGGCGCAGGCGAGGAAGATGCGGCGGGTGGCCATGGGTTACTCCAACAACTTGATAGACAAGCCGAGCAGTATAGGGCAAGCCACCAGTCTCACGGAAGGATCAATTTCCCATATAAACATGTCCGTCTGGCATAAGCGCCGCGCGCCGCAGGGATACGGCGCGCGGCGTGTGCCTTCTTTCGGCGACGTCTTTAGTTGGTGCCGCCGCTGCCCGAGGCCGCGCCACCGGCCGAAGCCGAGCCGCTCACCGAACCCGAGACCGGCAGCCGGGTCGAGGCCGCCTGGCCTGCGAGGCCGCGTGCACCGCCGGCGGCGCCGCGCGCCGTGGCGCCGGCTGCGGCACGGGCATTGCCTGCGCTCGCACGGGCGTACTCGGCGGTGCGGCTGGCCTGGCTGCGCGCGGCGCCGACTGCCGGAGCGGCTGCCGCGCCTGCGCTGGAGCGGGCGCTGCCGGCCAGGTCGCGGGCCTGGCCCAGGGCGGCGCCGGGCTGGACGCCGGACTGTACGCCGAAGGAGCCGGACGCGCTGCCCTGCCCCTGGGTGCTGGCCCCGGCGCCGGATGGGCTGCCGGACACGGTCACCGAACGGCTGGAGCCAGCTTCGGTGCTGCCGGCTGCGCTGCTGCTGCCGCCGAGCGCGGATGCCTGGCGGCCAATGCTGCCGGCCAGCCCGGCGTTACTGATGCCTGCCGCGCTGCCCGAACCCGATGCAGCACCGGTTGGGGCCTGGCCGCGGTCGGCCACGGACGAGGTAGTGCGGCCAAGGCTGCCGGCCAGTCCGGCACTGCCGTTGCCGGCGCCGGAGGCGCTGCCGCTTGCACTGTTGGCGCCGTCCTGGGCAGGAGGCACCGTGCGGCCGAGGCTGCCGGCCAGGGCGCCCTGGCCGTTGCCGGCGGCGCTGCCCTCGGCGCCGGCGCCGCGCGCCGTGCCGTTCAGGACGCCGCCCAGTGCGCCGGCACCTTGTCCGCCCGCCTCGGCGGCACGGCCACGCGGCAGGCCCGCCGCCACGTCGCCCGCACCGCTGCCGGCGCCATCGGCGCGGCCACGCATCTCGCGGCCGGCGGAGCCCAGGTTGCCCGCCAGGCCGCCCTCGCCGCTGCCGGCCCCGTTGGCAGCACCGCGTCCGCTCAGGGGCAATTGTCCGGCCAGGCCACCGCCTGCATTGTCCGGCTGGCTGATGGCCGGGAGGGCTGGAGCGCGGGCGCCGCCACGGCCGCTGGCTTCACCGCTCGCGGCGCCGCTGGCGTCGATGCGGCTGTTGCGGCGTTCGATCTGGCGCGTCGCGTCGATGGTCGAGACACGGCTGCCCATGCTGTCCATGGATCCGATGCGGCTGCCGAAGGCGCCACCACCGCCGATCATCCCGCCGAGGCCGCCACCACCGCCACCGAGCAGCTGGGCGTGGGCCGAGACGGCGAAGGTCATGGACAGGGCGATGGCGATGTGGCGGACGATTTTCTTGGTTTGCATGTTGGTTCTCCTGTAAGTGGCGCGCTCGAGTTCGGCGCCGATACATGGAAAACGAACGGGCTCGGCCGTTTATTCCATCCAACCAAAAATATTTTTAAATTTTTTTTGTTTTACCGAAAACGCGAAGGGTCGATACGCAGTGCGGCGCCGACGACGCCGTGGCCGGTGGCGTTGCTGACCGCCGCGGCATCGGCCCGCACGGCCTGGCGCGCCAGCGCGGCCACGGCCCGCGCCGCGCCCTCGCGGTTCGGCTGCGGCAGCGCCGGCGCCAGGAGCGCGGCCACCAGCGGCGCCGCAAACGAGGTGCCGCGCACCTGGCGGTAAGGGGGCGCGCCCGGCGCCGCGCTTACCATCTGGCTGCCCGGCGCGGCGAACATCACCTGCGGGCCGCGCGCGGCCTCGGGCAAGGGCCGGCCCTGACGGTCGACGCCGCTGACGCCGACCACGCCCGGATAACTGGCCGGGTACAGCGGCGGCGCGGCCGGCCCGTCGTTGCCCACCGCCGCGACCAGCAGGTGGCCGCGCGCGACCATGGCGGCCACCATCCTGCCCAGGGCGGCGTTGTCCGGGCCGACCAGGCTCAGGTTGACGACGCCGACCCGCTGCTTCGCCATCCAGGCAAGGGCGGCGGCGATCTTGTCGGCCGAGCCGCCGGTCGGACTGTCGCAATAGATGTCGGCGGCGTACAGGCGCGCGCCCGGCGCCGCGCCCTTGAAGCGCTCGGCGCGCCCGACCATCAGCGCGGCCACGGCGGTGCCGTGCGGCGCCGGGTGGCGCTTGCCGCCACAGCCGAACTGTTCGATGGCGGCGCCGTCGAACACCGGGTGCGCGGTATCGACCCCGCTGTCGATCAGCCCAACCGCGCCCGGCTCGCCGCTGCGCGACTTGTCGCCGGCGCCGGCGCCATCTGCTGCGGCACCGGCGGCGCCGCCGCCCATGTACACGTGGTTGAAATCGAAGGTCGCCTGCGGGTCGAGCGCGCGCAGGCGGGCCAGCGCGTCGGCGGTCGGCATGCCATTTGGCGCGCGCAGCACGACGAGCGACTCGCCGAGCTCCTCGAATCCCTGCTCGCGCACCACCTCGAAGCCGAGCCTGGCCGCCTCGCGCAGGGTGGCGGGGTCCGGGGTACTGGCCAGGATTTCGCGGCGCACGACCGGTTCGCCGCGCGGATCGAGCTCGATCAGGTCGCGGTGGCGGCGCAGCAGTTCGCCGACCTGCCCCAGGCGGAGGCCGCCGAGATCGCCCGGCACGACACGGTCGAGCAGGCGCTCGGCCGGGCGCACGAGGCTGTCGAGGCCCGGCTGGCCCAGTTGCTGGGGCAAGTTCAGGGGCGGCAGGCGCAACTGCGCCTGGGCCGGGCCGGCGCTGCAGAACACGAGTGCGAGCGCGGCCTGCAGCAGGCGCTTGCAAGGAGAAGGTCGGCGTTTCATGGTTGCGATCATAAAGGATGTGTTTTACGTTGAGCACTATTTTGAGAATAACGATTGGCAGATGGAATAAAATCCCTCGCGCCGACGTTTACCCCATGTGACCCACGACACCGCCATGCTCGCCAACGAACTTGCCGCCCTGCTGCCCCGGATGCGCCGCTTCGCGCGCTCCATCACCTTCCACCGGGAAGATGCCGACGACCTGGTCCAGGTCGCGATGGAGCGCGCGCTCGGCCGGTCCGAACAATACGAGGCGGGTACGCGCCTCGACAGCTGGCTGTTTCGCATCATCCGCAACGCCTGGATCGACGAGGTCCGCAGCCGGGTGCGGCGCGACGCCCTGTTCGCGCCCGAGGAAGAAGGCGAACACGTCGGGCACGACGCGGCCGAAGCGCAGCAGCAGCGCATGGCCGTGCAAAAGGCGATGAGCCTGCTGTCCGAGGAGCACCGCATGGTGATTGCGCTGGTGCTGGTGGATGGCCTGCCCTACAAGGAAGCGGCCGAGGTGCTGGAGATCCCGATGGGCACGCTGACGAGCCGCCTTGCGCGGGCGCGCGACGCATTACAGAAACTGTTGTCCGACGAAGCGAGGACCGTAACATGAACTTTTCCGACGAAACCCTGATGGCCTACGCCGACGGCGAGCTGGGCGAACCCGAGCGCAGCGCGGTTGCAGCCGCCGAGCGCGACGACCCGGCCGTGGCGGCCGTCATCGCCCGCCACCGCGCGCTGCGCGCCGATGTCTTCGCCGCCTTTGCCGGCGTGCTCGACGAGCCGGTGCCGGCGCGGCTGCAGCCCGCGGGCAGCAGCGCGGGTACGGCTGCCGCGACCGTCGCCTCGCTCGACGCCGCGCGCGAACGCAAGGCGCGGGCGCGGGAAGCGGCCGCATCGGTGACGGCTGCCAGCGTGCAGCGGCCTGCCTGGCCGCGCTGGGGTGCGCTGGCCGCCTCGCTCGCGGTCGGCGTGCTGGCCGGCAGCCTCTGGCTGGGCGGCGCGGCCGACGGCGACGCCGGACTGGTCGCCACCGATGGCGCCGGGCGCCTGGTCGCCCGCGGGGAACTGGCCGGCGCGCTGAACGAGCAACTGGCCGGCACCGGGCAAACGGACAAGCGCGTCCGGATCGGGATCAGCTTCGCCGCCCGCGACGGCGGCTACTGCCGCAGCTTCACGGCCGGCGCCAGCGCGGGGCTGGCCTGCCGCGAGGGAGATGGCTGGCGCATTCCCGTGCTGCGCGACGCGCCGGCCGAGTCAGGGGCTTACCGGCAAGCCGGCAGCGCGGCGCCGGCGGCGGTGCTGGAGGCGATCGACGAACGGATCGAGGGCGGAGCGCTGGATGCGGCGGGTGAACGGGCCGCACGCGAGCGCGGCTGGAAGCGCTGATCTTGTAGGGTGGGCACCGCGCACGGTCGCGCCCGACGGCCCCGCGCCGCCTGCTATACAATCCTCGACGACTGGCGCCTATTATCAAAAGCGCCAGCATTGACCATAGGAGAAAGCATGTCGGGCTACAGCATCAACATCGAAGAAAAAACGCTTGCGGGCAATAATTTCCGCGAAGTCCTGTACACCACGCAGCGCAGCCAACTCGTCATCATGACGCTGCAGCCTGGCGAGGAAATCGGGCAGGAACGCCACGAGGGCCACGACCAGTTCATCCGCGTGGAAGAAGGCGAAGGCGTGGCCATTCTCGACGGCGAAAAGCATGCGCTGGAAGACGGTACCGCCGTGGTAATACCGGCCGGCGCCGAACACAACGTCATCAACACCTCGGCCAGCGCCCCACTGCGCCTGTACACGCTGTACACCCCGCCCGAGCACCCGGACGGCATCGTGCATGCGACCAAGGCCGAGGCCGACGAGTACGAAAAGCAGCACGGGCACTGATCCCGGCCGCCAGGTGTGACGACAAGCGTCAAGCCTGGCCGCCGGCCTCTTCGACCCCGTTCGCCCGGGCGCGCTCGGCGAGCAGCGCCCGTTCCCGCCCATTGGTGGCCATGCCGGCCGCCCGCGCGAACTCCGCGCCCGCCTCCTGGCGCCGCCCCAGCTTTTCCAGCAAATCCCCACGCACGCTCGGCAGCCACTGGTAGCCGGCCAGCGTGCCATCCTGCGCCAGCGCATCGACCAGGGCCAGTCCGGCCGCCGGCCCCTCGGCCATGCCCACCGCCACCGCACGATTGAGTTCCACCACCGGCGAGGGGTGGATGCGCGCCAGTTGCCCGTACAGCGCCGCGATCCGGCGCCAGTCCGTCTCCTTCGCCGTGCGCGCCCGTGCGTGGCAGGCGGCGATCGCGGCCTGCAGCTGGTAGCTGCCCGGCTCGCCGCCCAGCAGTTCGGCGCGTGCCAGCGCCGCCAGCCCACGCCTGAGCAGGATGCCGTCCCAGCGCGCGCGGTCCTGGTCCAGCAGCAGCACCGGCCTGCCCTGCGCGTCGACCCGCGCCCGCGCCCGCGAAGCCTGGAGTTCCATCAGCGCCGCCAGCCCGTGCGCTTCGGGCTCGTCCGGCGCCAGTTCGGCCAGCATGCGCGCCAGGCGCAGCGCTTCGTCCATCAGGGCCGGGCGCATCCAGTCGTCGCCCGCCGTGGCCGTGTAGCCTTCGTTAAAGACGAGATACACCACTTCGAGCACCGCGCCGAGGCGTTCCGACAGTTCCCCGGCCGGCGGCAGCTCGAAGGGCACGCGGGCCTTGCCGAGGGTGCGCTTGGCGCGCACCAGGCGCTGGGCGATGGTCGGCTCGGGCACCAGGAAGGCGCGCGCGATCTCGTGGGTGGTGAGCCCGCCGAGGAGCTTCAGGGTCAGCGCCACGCGGGCGTCGAGCGAGAGCACCGGGTGGCAGGCGGTAAAGATCAGCCGCAGCAGGTCGTCGCCGATCACGTCCTGGCGTGCGGCGTCGAGGTTGTCGACGAAGTCGGGCACAATCAGGGCCTCCTGTGCTTCCAGGTCGTAGCCGATCTGCTGCAGCTTTTCCTGGAACACCTTGTCGCGGCGCAGGCGGTCGAGCGCGGCGTTCTTCGCCGTGCGCATCAGCCAGGCGCCGGGATTGTCGGGAACGCCGGCCGCCGGCCAGTGCTCAAGCGCGGCGACCAGCGCGTCGCCGGCCAGCTCTTCGGCCAGGCCGATGTCGCGCACCAGCCGGGCGACGCCGGCGACGATCTTCGCCGACTCGATGCGCCAGACCGCGCATATCGCCGTGTTCACAGCGGCTTTGTCGACCTCGGCGCGCATCAGGCCCCGGCCGCTTCAGCACTCATCCAGGCCAGCTCCCAGACGTGCCCGTCGAGGTCCTCGAAGCCGTGGCTGTACATGAAACCGTGATCCTGCTTTGGGTTCGGCGCCCGGCCGCCGGCGGCCAGTGCCTTCGCCACGAGGGCATCGACCTCTTCCCGGCTCTCGCACGAGAGGCAGGTCAGCACCTCGGTCGCCTGGAAGGCATCGGCCACCGGCTTGTTCGTGAAACCCTGGAAGAAGCGCTCGACCAGCAGCATGGCGAAGATGTTCTCGCCGATGATCATGCAGGCGGCGTCCTCGTTGCTGAACTGCGGGTTGAAGCTGAAGCCCAGGCTGGCGAAAAATTCCCTGCTGCGGCCGAGGTCGCGGACCGGCAGGTTGACGAAAATGTGCTTGTGCATGGCAGTCTCCTCGGCTCAGCGCTGGGCCGTCGGGCTCGTATCCTCGAGTTCGCGGAAACGTTCCAGCGCCTCGGTCTGGGCGAAATCGTCGAGCTCGAAGATCTGGCGCACCTCGATTTCCGCATCCAGGCCCTGCCCGCGCGGGTTCGGGAAGCGGCGCGCCCATTCGAGCGCTTCCTCGCGGGTGCGGGTGCCGATGATGGTGTAGCCGGCGATCATTTCCTTCGATTCCGTGAACGGGCCGTCGGTCACGCTGCGCTCGTTGCCGTTATAGCGGATGCGCCAGCCGCGGCTGCTCGGGTGCAGGCCGTTGGCGTCGAGCAGGACGCCGGCGCGCGCCAGTTCGCCGTGGTAGTCGGCCATCGCATTGAGCAAGTCTTCGCCCGGCATGACGCCGGCTTCGGACTCGGGGGTGGCCTTGACGATGATCATGAAGCGCATGTTCGTTCTCCTGTGTATGTAAAAAAGATGGACGGCCTGCAGGGCGCCTGCCCCGTCAACGCCGGTTCCTGACGACACGACGAACCGGCATCGCGCAAATCGACACCCCGCGCAAAAAATATTTTTTGGACGCGTTCAGGCCTCGTAGCACGGGGCCAGCGCCCGCACCTCGACCGTCGCCCATTCCGCCGCCGGACAGCGCGCCGCCAGCGCCAGCGCTTCGCCGTGGCTGGCGACGTCGACGTGGAAGAAGCCGCCGATCATTTCCTTGGCCTCGGCAAACGGGCCGTCGACGATGCGCGCCTGGCCACCTTCGAGCCGCACGCGGCTGGCCTGGCTCGAGGGCGCAAGCGACTGCGCACCCAGCAGCACGCCCTCGGCCGCCAGTTCGTCGCCGAAGCGCAGCATGCGCTCGTAGAGCGCGCGTCCCTCGGCTTCGCTGCGGGTGGCGCGCTGGCCGACGGGTTCGTGGATCAGCAACATATAGGACATCGGAATTACTCCACAGATATAGACGTAACGACAAGAGTATGCAACGCCGCAGTCAGCCAGTAAAGCATCGGGCGGGGCGCGGCAAGCCGGGTGCGCTCAATCGTGCTCCGTGGGAGTGTGCCGGTGCGGCGTCCGACACTTCCTACAGCGGTGGCGCGCTCGCTCCTATTGCCGTTCGCGCGAGCGGCGTTACCATCGTTACACCGTTAATCGACAGCAGGAGGCGAGGATGGGTGAAAACAAAGGCAAAGGTACGAAAGGCCGCAACTATGACGAACTGTCGGGCGTGGGCACGAGCAGCGCCGGGGTGACCGGCACCACCGGCAACCTGAACGACGGCGTGCGCGACGGCGGCATCGGCAAACCCTCCGCCGGAGACACGGGCAACCGCGCAGGCAGCCGCCAGTCGGCCGAGCCGGACGACGACTACACCACGCCGGCGCTCGGCACCGGGACCCGGTCCAAGCCCAGCGGCAATGTACAGGGCGGCAGCCAGCAAGGCAGCCAGCAGAGCGGCAGCCAGCAAAGCGGCAGCCAGCAGGGCGGCAAGCAGCAAGGCGGCTCGAGCCTCGGCAAGAGCCTCGACCAGGACGTGATGGGCAAGGAAAACTGAGCCCTCTTGATCCCGGCGCGCCGCGTTCCCGGACGAAGCGGCGCATGAACGTCTGAACGACGGCGGACACCCCGGCTACGGGGCGTCCGCCTGATCGCGTCCATATCCTCCTGTCCCGGAACCGTGCGACCATGCGGACGCGCCGTCCAAGCTATATTCCTCGTACCCATGCGATCACTCCTGCGCACGCTCGTTTCCACCTTCCTGCTGGCGGTCCTCGCCCTGGGCCTGTATGCCCTGGCCGGCCCCTGGGTGAAGAACATGCTGTACGCGATGCGCCTGGCCGCGATGCCGGCCGCGCAGGCCGTCCCGGTGCCGGTACGGGGCGTGCCGCCGCGCGCCCTGCGCGACACCTGGGGCGGCGCGCGCGGCGGCGGGCGCAAGCACGAGGGCATCGACATCTTCGCCAAACGCGGCACGGCCGTCACCTCGGCCACCGAGGGCATCGTCCTGCGCGTCGGCACCAACCGGCTCGGCGGCCAGGTGGTCTGGGTGCTCGGCCCCGGCGGCCAGCGCCACTACTATGCGCATCTGGACCGCTACGCCGACGTCAGCGCCGGCCAGCGGGTGCGCGCCGGCACCATCCTCGGCTATGTGGGCACCACCGGCAACGCCGCCGGCACGCCGCCCCACCTGCATTACGGCATCTACGAGGCCGGCGGGGCGATCAATCCCTATCCCCTCCTGCGCACGCCGAACCTGGCCGACGCGCGCCAGCCGGCCACCGTCAAACCCTGATCCGGCCGCCATGGGCGGGCGCCGCCGGCACGCTGCTTGTGCTTTAATCAAGTTTTCCTGAACCGCCGGAGTACCGATGTCCATCCCGCCGTCCCCACGCCCCGCCACGCCGGCCGATCTCGACGACGACACCCTGGCCTTCGTGCGCCGCGTGTTCCAGTACGCGCGCACCGGCGACGCCGGCGAGCTGTCGACCTTGCTGGGCCAGGGCCTGCCGCCCAACCTGCGCAACGAACGCGGCGACAGCCTGCTGATGCTGGCCTGCTACCACGGCCACCTGCCCGCCGCGCGCGCCCTGCTCGACGCCGGCGCCGATCCCGAACTCCTGAACGACGCCGGCCAGACGCCGCTCGCCGCGGCCGCATTCAAGGGCGACGCCGCCTGCGCCTCGCTGCTGCTCGAACGCGGCGCCCTGGTCGACGCTGCCGGCCCGAACGGCAAGACCGCCCTGATGATCGCGGCCATGTTCAACCGCGTCGACATCGCCCGCCTGCTGCTCGAGCACGGCGCCGACCCGCTGGTGCCCGACGCGGCCGGTATGTCGATCCGCGAGGCGGCGGCGAAGATGGGGGCGGAGGATGCGGTGGCCATGCTCACCGCGGCGATCGAGGCGCGCTGATTGCAAGCTGTCTGCCTGAACCACCCGGCACGGGTGTGCGGCATCGCGCCAGATGTAGGGTGGAGTCCCGACTCCACGCGTTCCGGCGCATAAAGAACCCGCGCCGTTTTCGACATCTAATGCGGCTGGCGTAAAAATTCCGTCGCCGCCTGCGCCGGCATCGGCCTACTGAACAAAAAACCCTGGAACAGGTCGCAGTCGCACGCGGCGAGCGCGTGATGCTGGGCGCTGGTCTCCACCCCTTCCGCCACGACGTGCATGTCGAGCTTGTGGGCGAGCGCCATGATGCCGGCGCACAGGTCGGCGTCCTTCGGGTCGTCGGCGATGTGTTGCACGAAGGAGCGGTCGAGCTTCAGGTAGTTCACCGGCAGCTGGCGCAGGTAGGCCATGGACGAGAAGCCGGTGCCGAAGTCGTCGATCGACAGGGACACCCCGCCGCCGCGCAGCCGGTGGAGGATGGCGATCGCCAGGTCCGGGTCGGACATCATCATCGATTCGGTCAGTTCCATCTCCAGGCAGCCCGGCGCGACCCCGTAGGCGCGCATCCGGTCGAACACGTAGTCGGGCAAGGCGGCGTTGGTCAGCTGGCTCGTGGACAGGTTCACCGAGACCGGGACCGTGCCCAGGCCGGCCTGGCGCCAGGCGGCGATCTGGCGGCAGGCCTGTTCGATGACCCAGCGGCCCAGCTGCAACAGCAGGCCGAGCTGTTCCGCGAGCGGGATGAAGTGGTCCGGCGCGACCAGGCCGACGCCGGGCCGGTTCCAGCGGATCAGGGCCTCGAAGCCGGCCACGCTGCCGTCGCGCCGCATCTTCGGCTGGTAGTGCAGGTCGAATTCGTCGGAGCCCATGGCGGCGCGCAGGTCGCGCTCGAGTTCGACGCGCTGCGCCACCGCCCCGCCCAGCTCGGGCGAATAGAAGCGGTACTGGTCGCGGCCGCTGTCCTTGGCCGCGTACATGGCCGCCTCGGCGCGCCCCAGCAGGTCGGCCGCGCTGTAGCGGTCGCCCTGCGACAGGCTGATGCCGGCGCTGAAGGCCAGGTGCAGCGGCTGGCGCAGCACCGCGTAGGGCTGGCCGAGGAAGGCGCGGACCTGCTCGACCTGGCGCGCCACCTCCTCGGTCGAGGCGGCCGCCGGCAGGGTGAAGGCGAACTCGTCCCCCGACAGGCGCGCCAGGCTGCCGAGCACGACGTTGCACTGCTGGAGGCGCTGCCCGACCAGCTGGATCAGCTGGTCGCCGATGCCCTGGCCGTAATTGTTGTTGATGAACTTGAACTGGTCGAGGTCGATGATGACCACCGCCAGGCGCGCGCCGGCCAGGGCCGACATCACCAGCTGCTCTTCGAGCGCCGATTCGAACATGGTACGGTTGGCCAGGCCCGTCAGCGAATCGGTGATGCGTTCCTGCTCGAGCCGGATGCGCAGGCCGCGCAGTTCGGTGATCTCGTTGGAAAAGCCGATCAGGCAGGCCGCCTGGCCCGGCAGGTGCAGCGGGATCTTGCGCGAATGGAAATGATGCTTGCAACCGTCTGCGCCGATAATCGTTTCCTCCCGAATTTCCGGGCCGGTGCCGGCCATGACCGCCAGGTCGTATTCGGTGACGCGCGCGGCCAGGTCGGGCGGCATCAGGTCGCGGTCGGTGCGGCCGACAAGTTCTTCGAGTTGCCGACCGTACAGTTCGAGCACGGGCCGGTTGGCGTACAGGTAGCGGCCTTCGAGGTCCTTCAGGTAGATCGCCGCGTCGACATTGGAAAGGATGGTGTCGAGCAACTCGTTGCGCTCGACCAGTTGCTCGACCGCGCGGCGCTGGGCGGTGATGTCGCTCGAGATCCCGCACAGGCCGACCACCCGCCGTTCCTGGTCGAACAACGGCAGCTTGACCGTGCGGAAGGTGCGGCATTCGCCGCTGCGCAGGCAGATCAGCTCGTCGGTATCGACCTTCTCGCCGCGCCAGACCTGGCGGTCGGTGGCCGACAGGCTCGACCGGGCGAGGTCGATGAAGGCGGCGTCGGTGCTCCCCAGGATCTGGGCGGCCGGCGCGCCCAGCGTGGCGGCGAGCGACTGGTTGACGAACTGGTAGCGCCCGGCCCGGTCCTTGACGTAGAAACAGGCTTCGAGCGTATCGACGAGCGTCCACAGGTAGCGCAGCTGTTCGATACCGGCTCCCTCCGCACCGTCGCCAGGGCCTGCGGGGCCCGGCGCTCCCTGCGCTTGTTCCATCCCCTTCCTCCCCCGGGACCGCGTCCGTCCCGCTCGCTCCTGCCCGGCAGTGCGGCCATGCGCCCTGCATGCAGTGCGCCCAGTGTAGCGCCATTGGTGCCGCTTCCGGCGCATCGGCCGCCAGCGGGACGGCCGGAGCGTGGAAAAGCGGCCACGGCAGCAATGGCCCGGCGAAGAGGAATTACTTGGTGACCGCCAGCACCGTGCGGCGCCCGCCCTTGAAGGTGTACAGGGTGATGGTGCCGTCGCGGATGTCGCCCTTCGCGTCGAAGGCGACCAGCCCGGTCACGCCCTTGTGCTGGATCTTCGCCAGCACCGGCAGGTATTTTGCCGGTGCGGTCGAGCCGGCCTTCGTCATCGCCTCCGCCATCGTCATCACGGCGTCGTAGGCGTAGGGCGCGTTGATCTGGACCTCGATCCCGAAGCGCTTCTTGTAGGCGGCGCGGAAATTGTCCATCGCCGCCTTGCCGGCCGCATCGACGCCGCCCGCCTCCGCGCAGAACACCTGGCCATCCGCCATCGCGCCGCCCGAGAGCTTGTGGATCTCGTCCGAGCAGATGCCATCGCCACCCATCATCTTCGTGTTCATGCCCAGCTGCTTCATCTGGCGCAGCATCGGCCCGGCGACCGAACTCATGCCGCCGAAGAAGACCAGGTCCGGTTTCGCCGCGCGGATCTTGGTCAGGATCGCATTGAAATCGGTGGCCTTGTCGTGCGTGAACTCGCGCGCGACGACCTTGGCGCCCTGCTGCTGCAAACTCTTGGCGAATTCCACTGCCAGGCCCTGGCCGTAGGCGGTGCGGTCGTCGATCACGGCCACGCGCTGCGCGCCCACGTTCTTGACGGCGTAGCGGCCCAGTGCCTGGCCCAGCTGCACGTCGTTGGCGACAACGCGGAAGGCGGTATTGAAGCCCTGCTGGGTGTATTTCGGGCTGGTGCTCGAGGGCGAGATCTGGGGAATCCCGGCCTGGTGGTAGATCTTCGAGGCGGGAATCGTGGTGCCCGAGGTCTCGTGGCCGACCACGCCGTTCACCCTGGCGTCGACCAGCTTTTGCGCGACGTTGGTCGCCTGCTTGGGGTCGCCGCCGTCATCCTCGGCCATCAGCTCGAACCGGACTTTCTTGCCGCCGACGACCACGCCGCGGCTGTTCAGGGCCTCGATCGCCATGCGGGCGCCGTTTTCGGTGTCCTTGCCAAAATACGAGACCGGACCGGTCACGGCGGCCGAGTGGCCGATCTTCACGACTTCCTGGGCCGGCGCCAGGCCAGCGGCCGACAACAGCGCGGCCGCGACTACAAACTTCTTCATGCATTCCTCTTGATGGCGATGGCGCCGGCCGATGCCGCCGGCGCAAAGGATCCACTATATCAAGGATGAGCGCGCCGCGTCGGCAAGCGATGCGCCAGGCGCAAGCGTAGGGTGGAGCCATTGAAGCCGGGGGCTTCAATGGCAACTCCACGCGCTTTCGACGCTCCAATAGCCGGGAACTCAGGCCGGTCGCGCCATATACAGTGCGACCGGCGGATACCCCGCCAGCGCCGCACGCGCCTCCGGCCCATCGCAGGCAGCTGCCCGGTACCCGAGCCGCTCCCAGAACGCCTGCGAATCCTGCACCGACACCAGCGCGCACCAGTCCAGCGCCTCGCGCCGCGCCAGCGCGTTCGCATGCTGCGCCAGGGCCCGCGCCAGTCCCAGGCCGGCCGCCCGCGGCGACACCGCCAGGTCGTGCAGGTAGAGGGTGTCGGGCGCGGCCGCCGGCGCGAAGCCCGCGCCCAGCGGCGTGACCTGGCCCAGCAGGCTGCGGTAGGCGAACAGGTAGCCGCACACGCCGCCCTCGCGGACGGCGGCGAAGGCCGTGTCGGCGGCCTGCTCCAAACGCGCGCGGACGACCGCGGCCGCTTCCTGCATCGCCGGGCCGTAGCACTCGGCCTGCACGCACAGAACGGCTGCGAGGTCTGCGGGGAGGAGCGGGCGGATGTGGAAGTTCTCTGGCGGCATCGGAAAGGCAGGCTGGCAAAACCCGCCATGCTAGCGCTTCCCGCGCGCTTTGCCCAGCCGCGGTGCCCGCACGCGCCGTCCCGCACCGACGTCACGCACCGATTCACGCACAACCGGGGCGCTGCGTCCGTCCGCCTTGCGGCATACTGGCCTTGCACGCCTGGCGCGCCATCGATGCGCGGCGGGCCGCCTGGCGGGTCTGCCCGCTGCACCCTGGGAGACCGCCAATGACCCATCCGCACGGCCGGCCCGGCCAGCAGGAAAGCGCGCAGGCAGTGCCGGCACCGCAGTTGCGCCTGCGCACCCTGCTCTACCGCTTCATCTTCTTCGACTGGCTGTTCGCCGACGTCGGCCGCGCCCGCACGCCGATCGAGCGCCACGCCGCCACCCAGCACAACCGCCGCATGAGCAAGTACCTGCCGATCTACCTGCGCCGCTGGTCCTTCCTCACCGTCCTTGCCTTTGCACTCGGCTGCCTGGTCGAGCGCGCCCTGCACGCGACCCTGCTCTCGGCCTGGTTCTTCACCTGGTCGTGCATCACCGCCACCGGCGCCGTTGTCATCACCGTGGCCTGGATCTTCCTCACCCAGCCGCAGCAGCCCTGACAAGCGAGCCCGGCACAGCGGAGGCCGGTGCCGATATAATCTTGCGCAGCCGCGCACGACCGCCCGGCATCACCTTTGGAAAGCATATGAAGAAAGCCCTGTCCCTGCTGCTGTTCGTGTCGAGTGCCGCACTGGCCGATGACGCCGCCGTCCTGAAATGCCGCGCCCTCCCCGATGCCCCTGCCCGCCTTGCCTGCTACGACGCCATGCCGCTCGGCGCCACGCCTGCCGCAGCCCCGGCCACCGCAGCGGCCTCCGGCGTCGCCGGTTTCGGCCGCCAATCCATCGCGCGCAAGGCCGACGAGGAGCCGAAGTCCATCGAGAGCACCATCGCCGGCGACTTCGAAGGCTGGGGCCCGAATGCCCGCATCAAGCTCGCCAACGGCCAGGTCTGGCGCGTCACCGACGACAGCTCGGCCGTGCTGCCGCGCCGCAGCAACACCAAGGTGCGGATCGAGCGCAATTTGTTCGGCACCCTGTTCCTGCACGTCGAGGGTACCAACAGCTCGGCCAAGGTACGCCGGGTCGACTGAGCGGCGCGCCCGCACTGCCATGGAACGGCGATGAGGAAAACCGAAGAACGGCGCCAGGCCATCCTGGCGGCCGGCCTTGAAACCTTCGCGGAATCGGGCTTCGACCGCGCGTCGATGTCCGACATCTGCGCGCGCGTCGGCTATTCGAAGGCGACGCTGTACGGCTATTTCGGTTCCAAGGAAGCCCTGTTCCTCGAACTCGTCGGGGAAGCGACCGAGGCGGGACTGGCCGCGACCCAGGACGTGCTGGGCGCCCCTGGCGCCGACCTGCCCGCGGCGCTCGCGCGTTTCGCCGAAGTCTACCTCGCCCACGGTTTTTCGCCCCGGGTCGCCATGCTGCGGCGCCTGCTGGTGTCGCAGGCCGGCCGTCCCGGTTTCGAAGGCGGGCACTACGACCTGGGCGCGGCGCGCACCATGGCGGCGCTGACCCGCTTCCTGCGCGGCGCGATGGACGCCGGCCGCCTGCGCGAAGCCGATCCGACCCGCGCCGCCCTGCACCTGAAAGGCCTGCTCGAAGCGGAATGGAGCAGGCGCTACCTGTTCGAGACCCCGCCCGCCCTCACTCCCGAGCAGATCGAGCGCACCACGGCGAGCGCGCTGTCGATCTTCATGGCGGCCTATGGCCCGCCAGGGGCCGCCGGCGTACATCCTGCCGCCACCCTGGAAGCATCATGAGCCTCCTCCGGACAGCCGGGATCGCCCTGCTGTTGTGCGCAGCGCTGCCCGCCATGGCGGCCGACCTGGCCCGCGGCGAGCGCCTGTTCGGCTCGCGCTGCGCCTCCTGCCACAGCGTCGGCCCGTCCGCGCGCAGCGCCTTCGGTCCCCAGCTCAACGGCCTGTACGGCCGGCGTGCCGGCAGCGCCCCGGACTACCGCTATTCGCCGGCGATGGCCAGGTCCGCCATCGTCTGGAACGACAAGACCCTCACGGCCTTCCTCGACGCGCCCGGCGACGTGGTGCCCGGCACCAAAATGCGCTTCTGGGGGATGAGCAACGAAGGCCAGGTAAGGGACCTGCTGGCTTACCTGCGCAGCATCCCGCCGGCGAAGTCGCGCTGACCCTATGGCCGCAGCCCGGTCGGGCCAGGGGCGCCTGGCGGCGGCGCTGCAGCCCCCGCGATCGCCTCCTGCTCGAGCATGTGCCTGCGAATCTGCTGCGCGCGCGCATGCTGGTCGTGCCTGCGCGCGATGTCGAGCGCCGTCATCCCCGATGCGGTGGCGGCGTCCACGTCGCTGTGCGGGAGGAGCAGCTGCACGCAGCGCTCGCTCCCGCTGGAGGCGGCCCACATCAGCGCGGTCCATCCGTCGGCGTCGCGCGCTTCCGGGTCGCTCACCGGCAGCAGCAGTTCGACGCAGCGGGGATGGCCGAACGCGGCCAGCATCAGGGCGGTCTCGCCGTCCCTGTCGCTGGCGAGGGCATCGCTCCAGGGCAGCAGCAGCCTGGCGTAGGCATCCTCGCCCTCGACACAGGCCAGCATCAGGGCGGTGCGTCCCCAGCAATCGGTGCTGCGCGCCGCGCCGGGATCGCTGTCCAGGATGCGTTGCAACGCGCGCAGGTTCTTCCGTTCGACCGCAGAAAAGATGTCCATTTGTCCGTCTCTCTCAGGTTGTCCCGCCCGGGCGGCAGGGCTGGTCCTCAGCGCTGGGCGATGCGCGACGTCAGGACGACGACCTGGGCCGTCCGCCGGTCGGGGACATAGCTCATCATCATCTCGTCGCCCCAATTTCCGCGGTTGAATTCCATCGTCACGTTGCCGTCGCCCGACACGAACCGGTAGGGCGCCACGGGAACCAGGCGCAGCGGCTTTTGTTCGTCGATCGTGACGTCGATATGGCGGGACGCGGTACGCACCCGCATGTACCAGCCGTTCGACATGTCGTACGCGCCGGCGATCTGGCGCGCCTGCTCGGGCCTGACCCAGGTGCCGCGGGCTGGAGCGGTGACCTGCACGGTGGAGCTCGGTAGAGTGTCCTGCGGATACGGCAGGGTTTGGGCGCCCGCGCCGCCGGCGCACAGCAGCGCGGCGGCAGACAGGCAGGTTGACAGGGAGCGCATGATCGTTCCTTCACGAAGCGGTAACAGGCCTTCGGTACAGGCGTCGCGCGGAAAGCGTGAGGTCGAGCCGTTGGGAAGCTGCGGCGCCGGCACTGCGCACCGCGGTCATTCCAGTCTAGGCCAGCAAGCGCCGGCTGGAAAGGAAGCGGACGCGGGTATCACGAAACAATCTCGCTCGCCGGCCTTTCAGATCTGCGCGCAATGAGGCCGGCCGACGAGTCAGGACTCCGGTGAAGCCATGGAGGAGGCCATTGGCCTCATCCAGCCCTGCGAAGGCGTACCGCCCTGGTCACCGCCCCGCGAGGAAGGCCCGCGCTTCGGCCTGGAAGCGCTGCGGCTGGTCCCACATGATGAAGTGGGCGCTGTCCGGGATGCGCCTGATCGTCAGCTGCTTCACCGGCGCGTACCCGATCCGGTAGCCGGCGTCGAACTGCTCCGGCGGCACCGGCACGCTCTTCGGCTGGATGTACAGCACCGTGACCGGCACCCTGATCCTGGGCAGCTGGGGAATGAGGTTGGTGACGAACAGTTCATGGTAGGCGCGCACGCCGACCTCGAAATCGCTGTCCAGCGCGTCCTTGATCGCGACCGGGCGCATCGCCTCCGTGTCGACCATCGCATGGATGGTCTCGATGGCGCCCCGGTTGCGCTGCTCGGGCGTGGCGGCGCGCATGCCGGCGGCGATCTGGTCGGCCAGCGCCTCGACCCGCGCAGGCGGGGCCGCCGGGCCGGCGTACAGCATGCCGAGGTAGGGGAACATGTCGACCACCATCAGGCGCGACAGCACGTCCGGGTGGCGGCTTGCCAGCAGCATGCCGATGGTGCCGCCCAGCGAATGGCCGATGAGGGCCGGCCGCTCCAGCTTCGCCGCGCGGATGTAGCGGACGATCTCCTCGGCCACGGGAGCGGCCACGGCGCCCTCGCTGTTGGCGCCGGCCGGCTGGCCGGCGAAGCCCGACAGGTGCACCAGGTGGTAGCGGTAGCCAGGGAGGGCCGCCACCGTCGAGGCCCAGGCGCGCGGCGAGGAATTCAGGCCGGGGATCAGGATGACGTCGGGGCCCGTTCCTTCGACGCGCACGCTGACGCGGTTCGAGGCGAAGGGGGCGGCGAGCACGCAGGCCGCCGGCAGGAATGCGAGGGCCGCCACTGCGGCGGCGGTGAAGACACGGCGCGAAGACGACATGGATGGCATCGGGGCTCCTCGTGGTTGGACGAAACGCAAGCCGGCCAGTCTAGTGCAGGCAGCCAGGGTAGGGTTTGACGCATCGCTACAGGAGCGGACGTCGGCCGCGCCCCATGCGAAGCGACGCGCCGGCTCAGCGCTTCTTGCCGTGCAGCGCCTGGCGCGAGCGCTTGCGCTCCTCGGCCTTCTCGAAACGGCGCTTCTGCTCCTCCGTTTCCGGCACCAGCGGCGGCACCGCCTGCGGCTTGCGGCTGGCGTCCACCGCGACCATCGTGAAATAGCAGCTGTTGGCGTGGCGCTGGGTGCGCTGCTGGATGTTCTCGGTGACGACGCGGATGCCGATCTCCATCGAACTGGTGCCGGTGTAGTTGACCGAGGCCAGGAAAGTCACCAGTTCGCCGACGTGGATCGGCTGCAGGAACATCACCTGGTCGACCGACAGGGTCACGACGTAGGAACCGGAATAGCGGCTGGCGCAGGCGTAGGCGACGCTGTCGAGGAATTTCAGGATGGTGCCGCCGTGGACGTTGCCCGAAAAGTTCGCCATGTCGGGCGTCATCAAGACCGTCATCGTCAGTTCGTGGACCGGTCGTCCGTGGTGGTCGTTCATGGCACATTCCTGGGTATGAGTGGAACATCGAGCGTCCATTCTACGGCGCTTTGCCCGTCTTTACTTTCAGCCTTGCAATTTATCGACGACGGGTTGGCCCAGCCGGTAGCTGCCTTCGGCCGCGAGCTGGCCGCGGCAATACAGGGCCCAGGACTCCAGCTCCTGCCCCTGCGCCAGCACGACGGTGGCGCCGAGCGGGATGGGCGCACGAAAGCGCACCGAGATCGCCGTCACGCGCCGGCCCGCCACCTGCTCGAGGCGGGCGGCGGTCTTGCCGACCGAGTGCATGCCGTGGATGATCGGTTCGCGCAGTCCCATCAGGCGCGCGGTCCAGCCGGCCAGGTGGATCGGGTTCCAGTCGCCCGAGACGCGGGCATAGGCCCTTCCGGCGGAGCGCGGCAGGGTCCATTCGCCGATCGGCGCACCTGGGCCGGCCGCCGGCGCAGGCGACCGGGCGCCGCGTTTGCCGCGCACGGCGAGATAGGTGCTGGTGCAGGTGAAGACATGCGTCTCGCCACACCAGCCCTCGGTCTCGAGCGCGCAGTAGACGGCGCCAGATGCGCTGGGCGGCAGGATCTCGATGCGAGTGTCGAGGCGAACTGGTGCACTGAGCGGCCCGGACGGCGGCGCGCCGTGCGCGACGAGCGCGTTCTCGACATGGACCATCCCGGCGATCCGGTAGGGGAAGGCCGGCGCCAGCATCGTCACCAAGTGGGCGCGCTGGACGGCGAGGTAGTAGTACGTGAGGGGCACCGTGCCGGGCGCGAAACCAAGGGCGGCGCCGTAGCGCGCGATGTCGGCGCGGTCGGACAGGTCGGCCAGGAAGCGCGACGTGAGCGGCCCGGCCGCCGGCCCCGAGACGGCATGCGGGCGCTTGAAGAGCGCGCGCAGCAGCAGGCCGGCGCCCATCGGGGGCAGCGATGCTGGCGCGGTTTGCCCCTTGTCGAGCGAACGAAACAAGTATTCCTCCCAAAATGACCGAACAAGCATCGCTTCTTCGACGCTCTCGCAATATTCACGTCACGAAAAGTGCGTGATTGGCTGATAATACCGCCTGACGACGCACTACCGCACTGTCGCGTACTTTTGTATCCCGGAGACCGTATGAGCAATGACCGCCAATCGACCCTGTCGATCCAGAAAAGTTTGATGCCCCTTCCACCCGCCGACCGTTCGGCACTGCTTGCCAATCCCGGTTTCGGCCGCGCGTTCAGCGACCACATGGTCACGATCCGCTACACCGAAGGCCGCGGCTGGCACGACGGCAAGGTCGAAGCGCGCGGCGCCCTGCCGCTCGACCCGACGACCATGGTGCTGCACTATGCCCAGGAAATCTTCGAAGGCATGAAGGCCTACCCGCAGCCGGACGGCGGCGCCGCCCTGTTCCGCCCGGACGCCAATGCGCGCCGCTTCCGCAAGTCGGCCGAACGCCTGGCGATGGCGCCGCTGCCGGAAGAACTGTTCCTGGAATCGGTGCACGCGCTGGTCTCCGAGGACCGCGACTGGATCCCGCAGGCCGAAGGTTCTGCCCTGTACCTGCGCCCCTTCATGATCGCCACCGAAGCGGCGCTGGGCGTGCGCCCGGCCGCCGAATACCTGTACTGCGTGTTCGCGTCCCCTGCCGGTAACTACTTCAAGGGCGGCGCCGCCGGCGTGACCCTGTGGGTGTCCGAGAACTACATCCGCGCCGCGCCCGGCGGCACCGGCGACGCCAAGTGCGGCGGCAACTACGCCGCCAGCCTGGCGGCGCAGGCCGAAGCGACCCGCGAAGGCTGCGACCAGGTCGTGTTCCTCGACGCGGTCGAGCGCAAGTGGGTCGAAGAACTGGGCGGCATGAACATCTTCTTCGTGTTCGCCGACGGCTCGATCCAGACGCCGCCGCTGACCGGCACCATCCTGCCGGGCATCACCCGCGATTCCCTGATCGTGCTGGCGCGCGACCTGGGCCTGACGGTGCGCGAAGAACCGTACTCGATCGACCAGTGGAAAGCGGACGCCGCCAGCGGCCGCCTGACCGAAGCCTTCGCCTGCGGCACCGCGGCCGTCGTCACCCCGATCGGCAAGGTCAAGGGCCGCGGCTTCGAAGCGGCCATCGGCGACGGCGAAGCCGGCGCTGTTACTACCCGCCTGAAGTCGGCCCTGCTCGACATCCAGAACGGCCGCGCCGAAGACAAGCACGGCTGGATCCAGCGCGTGTTCTAAGCTGGCCCTGCCCGGACGGTGCGCGCGCGCCGTCCGGGCACTCTCTGCGTTCCCTCCCCCGGCCGCACCGACTTTTGTTTCTAGTTTGCAACAAAAGTCGATCCCTCCTTGTTTCGAAACACTTGTATCTTTATCATGCCTGTCACCTGGCGGCGCGAGCCCGCGTCCCGTAGAAAACCAACGACAACGACATGAAAAATCTTGCACTTGCAGTTACCCTCGCGCTCGCCTCGCTCGGCGCGGCCCACGCCCAGGACTCCATCCCCGCACCTGCACCGACCCCGACCTACGTGGTGGTCGACCCCCTGGCCAAGCCGCTGCGCTTCGTGATCGGCGCCGGCCTGACCCATGGCGGCGACAAGCTGGCCACGCAGTACTACGAGGACGATTACAGCATCGACCTGAACGGCGGCGACAGCATCGCCCTGCTGGCAGGCCTGGACTACCGCATCAACCAGCAATTCTCGGTGCAGGGCACCATCGGCTACCACTTCGACGACGCCAGCGCCCGTAACGGCAGCATGCGTTTCGAGCGCATCCCGCTCGAGCTGCTGGGCTACTACCACGTCAACGACCAGGTGCGCGTCGGCGGCGGCATCCGCCATGTGACCAATACCGAATTCCGCAGCGGCGGCGCGAGCGACATCGGCGACTACCAGTTCGACGATTCGACCGGCGCGGTGGCCGAGCTGGAATACATGTACTCGCACCGCATCGGCTTCAAGCTGCGCTGGGCCAACGACGAGTTCAAGGAGAAGCGCTCGCGCATCCCGGTCAAGGGCGACCACATCGGGCTGCTGGTGAACTTCTACTTCTGACGTCCTCCCCGCCTTCACGGAAAACCACGAGCGATCGTGGTTTCTCCATGCCCCGCCCGGCCGGGCGCCTCGTCGGGTTATGATGCGCCAGCCCGCACAACACGACACCCTATGCTCAAGCTCAGCCTGGACGCCCTGCTCACCGTCGACACCATCGCCCGCCGCGGCTCCTTCGCCGCCGCCGCGAAAGAGCTGTACCGGGTCCCATCCACGATTTCCTATACCGTCTCCAAGCTCGAGGAAGACCTCGGGGTGCAGCTGTTCGAGCGCTTCGGCCCGCGCGTCGAACTCACCGAGGCCGGCGCCGAGCTGCTCAAGGAAGGCCGCTACCTCCTGAAGGCGGCGGGCGACCTCGAACGGCGCGTACGCCGGGTCGCCTCTGGCTGGGAGACCGAATTCACCATCGCCATCGACTCGATGCTCACGCCCTGCGGCCTGATGGACGACATCACGGCCTTCTACGAGGTCGCGGACCAGACCCGCCTGCGGCTGATGAAGGAAGAATTGTCCGGCACCTGGGAAGCGCTGATCGAGCGCCGCGCCGACCTGCTGATCGGTGCGGCCGGCAGCGGGCCTTCTGGCGGCGGCTATACCGCCATTCCCTTCGGCAGCGTGTCCTTCGTGTTCGTGGTCGCACCGGGCCACCCGCTGGCCGGGGCCGCGCATCCGCTGGCCAAGGCGGACCTGGCGGCCTGGCGCGCGGTGTCGGTATCGGATTCGGCGCGCCAGCTGGCGGCGCGCACCGTGGGCCTGCTGTTCGGCCAGGACACGCTGGCCGCGCCCGACCTGCAGACCAAGTACGCGTTCCAGCGCGCGGGCCTGGGCTTCGGCTTTCTGCCCGAGCCCTGGGTGCGCGAGGATATCGCGCAGGGCCGCTTCATCCTGAAAGAGGTCGAGGAGCCGAAGCCGGACGAGACCCTGTATCTGGCCTGGCGCACCGGCGAAGAAGGGGCCGCGCTCGCGTGGTGGCGCGAGCGCATGCGCGACGGCGCGGCGTTCGCGCGGATGCTGCAGCAGCCCTGACGCGGTTTCGGACCAGGCCTGCGTCGCTGCGCGAGGTTGATTGCGTCATGCCAGCCGCCGATGCGGGTTATGCCGGCGTAGCGACGCGTGGAGTCGGGACTCCGGTGAAGCCGTGGAGGAGGCCATTGGCCTCCTCCACCCCTACGCCTGCGGCAGCTTAGTGCGGTAAATCGAACAGCAGCACTTCCGCCTGGTCCGCGCCGGTGAGCGAGACCGTCGCCTCGTCGTCGATGCGCACCGCGTCGCCCGCCTTCAGGGCCACCCCGTTCACCGTCACGCTGCCGCGGGCCACGTGGGCGTAGCCGATGCGCCCTGCCTGCAGCGGGAAGCTGACCGCGTCGTCGCCGTCGAGGATGCCGGCGTAGAGCGAGGCGTCCTGGCGGATCGTCACCGAGCCTTCGCGGCCGTCGCTGGAAGCCACCAGGCGCAGGCGGCCGGTTTTCGAGGCGGCGTCGAAGTGCTTCTCTTCGTAGCCGGCCGGCCCGCCGATCTCGTTCGGCTGGATCCAGATCTGCAGGAAGTGCACCGGCTCGGTACGCGAGCCATTGAACTCGCTGTGGACCACGCCCTTGCCCGCACTCATGCGCTGCACGTCGCCCGGACGCAGCACGGAACCGTTGCCCATGCTGTCCTTGTGCTCGAGCGCGCCGTCCAGCACGTAGCTGATGATTTCCATGTCGCGGTGGCCGTGCGAATCGAAACCGCGTCCTGCCGCCACCCGGTCCTCATTGATCACGCGCAGCGGGCCGACGCCCATGTGGGCCGGGTCGTGGTAGTGGCCGAACGAGAAAGTGTGCTTCGAGTCCAGCCAGCCGAAATTGGCGACGCCGCGTTCTTCTGCTTTACGAACTTTCAACATGATGCGCTCCTTTTATTGTCGGCTTATTCGAAGGATTCGAATCTCGCTGCCGTCCCGGCTCTCCCGGTCCGGCCTGTGCCGTGTTGTCGATGGAATGCATTATGCGCGTCGACCCGGGAATCAAAAAGCGAGTAGTTTGCCGGGCTATCATCGAAATTTTCGAATACCTTATTCGTCTTCTGACCGGGCACGTATTGCGCTGCCGATTGCCCCTGTACCGGTGCGGGTCAGACGGCGGGCCCGTCACCCTGGGCCAGGCGCGCCAGTTCGGCCTCGCTGAAGCCGGCGCGGCGGCGCGCCTCGAGGTTGAACGGTCCCTTCAGGACCGGGGCCTTGTACCGTACGACGAGCTCGTCATAGGTGGCGCGCGGTTCCCGCCCCTGCTGCTCGCACAGGAAGCCGTACCAGCGGTTGCCGATCTCGACGTGCCCGACTTCGTCGCGCAGGATGATGTCGAGGATGGCGGCGGCGGCCAGGTCGCCGGCCTGCGCCAGCTTGGCGCGCAGCGGCGGGATCGCATCGAGCCCGCGTGCTTCCAGCGTGCGCGGCACCAGCGCCATGCGCGCCAGCGGATCGCCGCAGGTTTTCTCGACCATCTCCCACAGGCTGTCGTGGCCGGGAAAATCGCCGTAGGCATAGCCGAGCACCTCCAGGTGCGCGGACAGCAGCGAGAAGTGATACGCCTCTTCGCCCGCGACCTGCAGCCAGTCGAGGTAATAGGCCTCCGGCATGCCGGGGAAGCGCCACAGCGCGTCGAGCGCCAGGTTGACGGCGTTGAATTCAATGTGCGCGAGCGCGTGCACCAGCATCGCCCGCCCTTCGACGGTGGCCATCGAACGGCGGCCGACCAGGCGCGGCGATACCAGTTCGGGACGCGCGGGCCGGCCGGGAATGGCGCCGGTTGTCTCCAGCGCGCCTCCGCTGTCGACCATTGCGGCACCGCTGGCCTGCGCCTGCGCCAGCACGGCCACCGCGTCGGCCTTGGCGCGCGGGTCGGTCAGCAACAGGCAGTGCAAGGCTGCGGCGCGCAGCTCGATCGGGTGGGACATGGAGCGATCCATCGGACAAAGGGGACAGTTTACCAAACCCGGGGCGCGCCGGCCCAGCCCGGCGGCTGCTAGACTGGCGCGAACCCGGCTTCTGGAGCGATCATGAAACGCCTGCGTGCCCTCGTGCTTGCATTTGCCTGCAACACTGCCCCAGGTCTGCACGCTGCCGAACCGACCCTCGCGCTATTGGCCGGCAAGGTGTTCGACAGCGAGCGCGGCGTCATGACGGGAGAACAGGTCATCCTGGTCCAGGACGGCAGGATCGCCGCGATCGGCGCCGGCGTGGCAGTGCCGGCCGGCGCCCGGGTCATCGACCTGCGCGCCCACACCGTCCTCCCGGGCCTGATCGAATCCCATGCCCACCTGCTCCAGGAGCATCCCGGCGACGAGCACAATACCCTGACGGTGACCAAGGCGGTGGCAATCGAGGGCGACGCCCTGCGTGCCCTGCGGGGGGCGGCGCGCGCCAAATCCTACCTGGACGCAGGCTACACCACCGTGCGCGACCTGGGAAACGCCGGGCGCTTCGCCGACGTCGCCCTGAAGCGCGCGATCGCCGAGGGTAGCGTCCCCGGGCCGCGCCTGTTCGTCTCAGGGCCGGGACTGGCGCCCGAGGGCGGCCAGGCGCCGGGGCTGGCTCCGGGCCACGGCGCCATCGTCGACGGCGACTACCGGATCGTCCGCGGACGCGAGGATGCGCGCCAGGCCGTGCGCGAGAACCTCTACGGCGGCGCCGACCTCATCAAGATCTATTCGAACAGTTCGCCCAACAAGGCAATGCTCTCGGTCGACGAAATGCGCGCGATCGTGGACGAGGCCCACCTGTACAAGATGAAGGTCACGGCGCACGCCACCACCGACCTTGCGATCCGGCGCGCACTGGAGGCGGGCGTGGATGCGATCGAGCACGGTTACGCAGTGGACGACGCCACGCTGGCGGCCATGCGCAGCAAGGGCGTCGTCCTCGTCCCGACCGATATGGATTTCTCGCTGGCGGAAAAACAGGTGCGCAAGCTCGCCATGCCGCTGACGGAGGCGCAGATAAGGAATCTGGCCACGCCCTACCATGAACGACTGCGCCGAGCGCGCCGGGCGGGGGTGACGATTGCAGCCGGCTCCGACATGTACATGGCGCTCGGCCCTGGGCGCGGCAACGCTGCCAGGCGCGTGCTGTTCGCCTACGCGGAGGCAGGGCTGCCGGCGCGGGATATCCTGCAGGCCGCGACCATCCACGGCGCCCGGCTGCTCGGTGAGAGCGGGCTGGGGATGCTGGTCAAAGGTGCGCACGCCGACATCATTGCCGTCGAAGGCAATCCGCTCGAGAACCTCGCCGCCATCGAGGAGGTGGTATTCGTGATGAAGGGTGGTGCCGTCGTCAGCACACCGCGGGAGCAGCCGCGCAGTAGCCACGCGCCACGCTGAGGCTTGGCGGCCAACCCTGCCGCCGCCACTGCAGTCTGACGGGCTCTTTCTGTCGAAAAATCTTACACAGACGGCAACTCAATTTCCCGAGAGAATGCTAAGTAACTGTTTATAAAAGATGTTTATTTTCTGGCACGAAACATGCTTAATGGAAAACATCTTTTACCACAACAAATGTTCTTGACATGAAACTCTCTACTTCGATCCGCGCTTCCTTCGCTGCCCTCGCCTTCGCCGCAGGCGCTGCCAACGCCACCGTCATCGTCGCGCACGACAACTTCGAGGGCGGCAGCGAGGGCTGGAACAAGGGCTGGAACCTCGCCCCGGCCAAGGGCACGGCCAAGGCCCCGGCGCAAATCAAGGACGGCGCCCTCGTCATCATCGGCAATAACGACAACGCCGCCGTGCGCAAACTCGACACGCGCCAGTTCTCGGACGTGTTCGTCGACTTCACGCTGGAATACACGGGCGTCCTGGGCGATAACGATTTCGTCGGCCTGTGGTTCGGCAGCTCGACCGGCCCGAACATCGGCCTGAAGGCCAACTGCGACGGCGCTTGCATCAATGACCTGTTCGTGCGCACCTCCGGTTCCGGCGGCAGCTACCTCGGCGGCAGCGACCTCGCCGCGGGTGTGAGCTACCAGGTGTCGGGCCACCTGTACAAGTCGAAGCCGGGCAACAATAACTACTACGACCGTTTCGACGCCTGGTTCACGCCGAGCGTGCCGGGTACCGCGTCGTTCGCCTCGATGAAACTCAACAGCAACATCAAGAACTTCGACACCCTGGGTTTCCGTACCGCCAACATCGATAACAGCCTCGTGGTCCGCGTCGACAACCTGCGCGTCGGCAATGTGCCGGAACCAGGCAGCCTGGCACTGATGGGCCTGGCGATGGCCGGACTCGCCGCTGCGCGCCGCCGCAAGCAGGCCTGATCCACGACCGCTTGACGCAGAGCCTGGCCGCAGCTGCCAGGCACTGAAGAACGCCGCTTCGATTCGCATCGGAGCGGCGTTTTTGTTTGCCGGGCCCCGCCGGCGTGCGAAGCGCGGCGCCGGGCGCCAGGTTATGCACAAGGCCTAGCACAATTTCTCCCGCGCACAATTGTGCATTGGCGAACTCACAACATGTTTGTGACGTTTTCGAAAATAAAGTTGTTACAGACGTATGCACATTTGACCAGTTGTCATGCCGCCGAAATACTCATCAGGCGGCACACGGAATGCCGTTTTTCACCGGAAGCATCCCGATAACAATAGATCAAGAGGAGCATCGTCGTGAGTACACATCGTCGTCGTTTTACCCTGGTTGCAGCACTCGTCATGGCCCTGGGCGCCCAGGGCCCGCTCGCCAACGCAGCCATCACCAGCATCCTGCCCGGCACCGGCGGCACGGTCGGCTCCCTGGCCGCGGCCAGGATCGACAAGCTGTTTGCCGAGGAACTCAACAAGCAGCTGACCAACGTCTACTACGACGTGATCGTCGTGTTCGACAAGAAGGAAAGCGCCTCGCGCCTGTCCACGCTGGTCAACAAGGTCAAGACCTACAAGGTGCTGCCGATGGCACGCGTGCTCCTCAGCCGCGACCAGATCCGGCAGGTGGCCGGCTGGCCCGAGACCCGCTTCATCGAACCGAGCCGCAGCCAGCGCCTGTTCAATGCCGAAGGCCGGGTCATGACCAAGGCTGAGGAAGTGCAGAAGGTGCTCGGGCTGGACGGCACGGGCGTGACGGTGGCGATCATCGATACCGGCGCCGACGCCCTGCACCCCGACCTCGGCAACGTGAAGAAGAACTACGAGGCGGTTGGCGCGCTGGGCAACGACCCGACCCAGGTCTACGTATCGCTCACGCCGGACGGCATCGACGTCGAAACCTCGATCGTCGAGAAGCACATCGACGTGCTCGGGACCCACTGGAACACCGACGAATACGGACACGGCACCCACTGCATCGGCACCATCGCCGGCACCGGCGTCGACTCCGACGGCAACCTGCGCGGCATGGCGCCGAAGGCGACCATCATCAGCTACGGCGCCAGCACCGGCATCAACCTCCCCTTCACCCTGGAAGCCTACGACCACGTGATCGCCAGCGTGCGCGACGGCGTCGCCGACATCCGGGTGCTCAGCAATTCCTGGGGCAGTTCGAGCTACGGGCCCTTCAACCCGAACCAGGCGACCAACGTCGCCTCGCGGCTGGCCTTCGAACAGGGCATCCTGTCGGTCTTCGCGGCCGGTAACGACGGCCCAAGCCCGAACACGATGAACCCGTATTCGAACGCGCCCTATGCGCTCGGCATCGGCGCCACCAACAAGGCTTACGGCATGGCCGACTTCTCGTCGCGCGGCCGCCCGGACGGCAACCACGACCGCGAACTGGCGCTGGCCAACCTGCAGCTCTTCCTCGCCGCCAGCGCCGAGGAGCAGGCAGCCTGGGACCACGCCGCGCGCCCGCTCGGCATCGACCGTCCGGCCATCGTGGCGCCGGGCGAGAACATCGTCTCGACCCAGAATCCGGTGCATCCGATGACGCTCAGCGGCACCAACTACGGGGCCGCCTCCGGCACCTCGATGGCCACGCCGCACGTGAGCGGCATCGCCGCCCTGGTGCACCAGGCCCAGGACAAGAAAGGCGGCCCGCGCCTGTCGCCGCTCGACGTGATCCGCGTGCTCGAAGTCACCGCCAACAAGACGGTGATGCAGGGCTACGACACCTTCGACGCGGGCGCCGGCTTCGTCGACACCCGCAAGGCGGTCGACGCCGTCAACGCCGGCGCCATCCCGGCCGCGGTGACGGACCAGGACCTGGTGCACTTCAACCCGGGACCGATGCGCGTCTCCGGCGGCACCTATGCCGGCTCGGCCCTGCTCAACTCCTTCCAGACCAACACCGGCTACGGCCTGCACAAGATCAGCGTCGAGCCGGGCGCCGTGAAGCTGTTCGCCGACGCCTCCTGGGCGCTGGAAGCGAACAACCTCTACATCACCCTGTACGCGCCCGGCGTCGACCCGAGCACCGGCACCGGCTTCGCGGCCCAGTCGGCCGGCCTGACGACCGTCCAGAAGTACCGCTCGGTCGAGGTCAAGTTCCCGCAGGCGGGCGAATGGCATGTGCGCGTCGACGGCCGCGTGAACCTGGTTTCGACCGACTACACCGGCAAGTACGAGGTGACCGTGCCGGACAACGTGCCGCCGACCGCCGAGCTGGCCGTCAGCGCCACCAAGGTCAGCAGCGGCCAGCCGGTAACGATCAGCGCCAAGGTGAAAGATGCGAACGGCGTGACGACCGTCGGCGACGCGCGGGTGCAGGTCCTCACCAGTGCGGGCAAGGTGCTGCACAGCTTCGACAAGTCGGCCTTCGTGCAGCAGGGCGAGGCCCTGGTGCTCTCGAAAGCCGTGACCCTGTCGGGCAAGGGGCCGTGGACCGTCGACCTGCGGGCGACCGACGACGGCAGCCAGCAGGCGGTCAAGCAGGCGACGATCGGGCGTAAATAATCTGCTGGGCTGGTCTGTTGTGTAACAAGGAACCCGCCGCCGGCGGGTTCTTTTTTTCATGCGGCCGGATCGGGGCGATCGGATTCGACGAAAGCCTTGAGCCGGCCGAGCGCCGATTCCCACTGCCGGCCGATCGCTTCCAGGCTGCGCCGCGCCTCGTCGATGCGCTGCGGCGCCAGCTGCCAGCGGCGCTCGCGTCCCAGCTTCACGCCGCAGACCAGGCCGGCGTCGGCGAGCACCTGCAGGTGCTTGGTCACGCCCTGGCGGCTGATGGCGGTCCCCGCGGTCAGCTGGGCGATCGACAGCAGGCCGCCCGCGCACAGCAGCGACACGAGCCGCAGCCGGGTCGGGTCGCCCAGGGCCGCGAACACGCCGGCAAGGCCGGCCGGGTCGCCCGGTGCCGTGTCAGCCGCCGACATGGCGCGCGATGTTCGCGACCTGCGCATCCCAGCCCTGGCTGTTCATGCGGAAGGCCTCGAGGCGGCGCCCCGCTGGCACCCGGTCGAAGCCGGATTCGACCACGGTGAGCAGGGTGCCCCCGCCCGGCGCGTCCTGCAGGGTGAAGCTCACCAGGGTCGGCTCTTCCTGCGCATAATCGACTGCAGGGTCGACCGCATACGGATGCCAGTGGAAGGACAGAAGCTGCTGCGGCTCGACATGTTCGACGTGCACCTCGAAGACGATGTGCTCGTAGCCGGGATGGGTGATGTTGCCGCGCACCCGGGCGCCGGGCGCGAATGCCTGGCCCTGCAGGTTCACCCCGAACCAGCTGCCGAACTCCTGCGCGTCGGCGAGCGCGCGCCACACCCTGGCGCGGGGCGCCGCAATCTCGACGCTGCGTTCGATGCGGTCCGAGTCTGTACCGATGTCTGTCGTCATGCCGTCTCCTGTCAGGGTTGGATTAAGCAACCACCTGGTTGCATATCCGGAGTGTAAGGCGACGCGCCCGGCCGGGCAAGCGTCGCATGCTGCATTGTCGTCTGTCATCAGACAAGATCTCGGCGTATAATCGCGAGGCCGCACCTGCGGCCCTTACCTTTTCCCCGACCATGACCCCTGCTCCGCTCGCGCAAGCGCCCCTGAAAAAACACCGCAACCTGGCGCAGGGCGTCGTCGCCCACCTGGGCGACAGCATCAAGGCGGGCCAGCTGAAACCCGGCGACAAGCTGCCGACCGAATCGGAGATCATGCGCCTGCTCGGCGTCAGCCGCACCGTGGTGCGCGAGGCGATCTCGCACCTGCAGGCGGCCAGCCTGGTCGAGACCCGCCACGGCATCGGTACTTTCGTGCTGGAGCCCCCGCCTCCTGCAAGCACGCTCGGCCTCGACCCGGCGACCGTGGTGACGATGCGCGACGTGCTGGCCCTGCTCGAGCTGCGCATCAGCCTCGAGACCGAGGCGGCCGGGCTGGCGGCCAACCGCCGCAGCGAGGAACAGCTGGCCCAGCTGCGCGCGGCGCTCGACAGCTTCGAGGACTGCGCGCGCAAGGGCGTCGAGACGGTGGAGCCGGACATGCAGTTCCACCTGCTGATCGCCCAGAGCGCCAGCAACCGCTATTTCCACGACATCCTGAGCCACCTGGGCACCAACATCATCCCCCGTGCCCGTCTCAATTCCGCCAGGCTGGCGCAGGACGATCCGGCCCACTACCTGGAGCGCGTGATCCACGAGCACGAGGACATCTACGGCGCCATCGCGCGCCGCGACGCCGAGGCCGCCCGCGCCGCCATGCGCACCCACCTGAGCAACAGCCGCGAACGGCTGCGGCGGGCACAGGAGCTGGGCGAAGGCGCGTCAAGCGCGGCCTGAACGGCCAACTTGCGGATTATTTCGTTGAGTCCCTTGCAACATCAAGCGGACCAAACTAAGATTCGCTAGTTTTGGCACTTCCCTACCTGATCAGGACACACGCACAATGAAGAAGACCCCTGCGCCGAGCGAAGCCGGTGCCAACGAGCCGCGCCTGTACCGGGTCGTTTCCAACAAGATCGAGGAATTGATCCGGTCCGAGAACATCCGTCCCGGCGAGCGCCTGCCGTCCGAACGCGACCTCGCGCTCAAGCTCGGCGTGAGCCGCACTTCGCTGCGCGAAGCGCTGATTGCCCTGGAACTGGGCGGCACCGTCGAAGTGCGCGGCGGCTCCGGGGTCTACGTCAGCGAACAGGCCACGGCGCCGGCCGAGGTGCCCACCGCCGGACCGGGCCCGTTCGAGGTCCTGGCCGCGCGCCGCCTGATCGAAGTCGAAATGGCCGCCCTCGCCGCCAAGCACGCCAGCGATTCGGCCATCGACGCCATCCTGGTCGCCGTTGAGGAGATGGAGCAGCACCACGAGGACCGCAGCGGCAACGAGCAGGCCGACCGCAACTTCCACCTGGCGATCGCCCGCGCGACCGGCAACAGCGCGATGGTCGGCGTGATCGAATACCTGTGGAGCCAGCGCGGCTCGCTCTGGCACAAGCTGAAGGAACACTTCCAGACCGAGGAACTGCGCCAGCAGACGCTGATCGACCACCGCAACATCTTCGCCGCGATCGCCTCCCACGACCAGGCCGGCGCGCGCACCGCCATGCGCGCCCACCTCGACCGCGTGACCCGCACCTTCTCGCGCGGCTGAGGCGAAGCGGCCGGGCAAGCAAGCACCGCAACACTTCCGTGAGTTGCCTGCCCAGGCCGCGACAATCGTTTAGAGCTGGTTCAGTGGAATGGCAATCCCGATGACCCTGTACTGGCTCGGGAAGCTGCCGCGTGACGTCGCCTTTCCGGTCGAGAGGTTGATACTGAACAGCTTGCTATCTCCTTCCCCCGTACGAAGCGACGCCAGCGCCTGCTGGCTGACTGCAACCCCTCCCCTGACCGTACTGTAGATGTCGAAGCCGACCGCCGGCGCAGCATCGAGCTCCAGCTTGCCGGTCGCAGCAAGCGTGCCATCGTTCGGTGGCGATTGCAGCGCAACCTGGTCCAGCGTCGTATCGAGCGCGTAGAGCGTCGTCGCGGTGGACGGTGAGAGGTCGTTGTTGGTGTATGCCGAGCCGGTGACGAAAGTAGCATTCGCCCCTACCGCATTGACCGGGGTGGCGGGCGGGTAATCCAGGGGATCGTCCACGATGGTGACGCCCGCGGCATTCACGTTATGACGCAGGTTCTGTCCCGAATCGCTGACGACACGAAGGCGGTCGGCGGCCGGATTGAAATCCACGCCGAAAGACGCGCCTTCGAGCGCGACCGAGAGCTGGCTGACTTTTGTCGCCATCGCGCTCCGGGTATCGATCACGTACACGCCGCCGGTGCGGCTGACACCATAAAGTTTGCCGTCCTGTACACGGAAATCGATTCCGACCAACGCATCGCCTCGCACGAGGCCACTGATGATGCCGATACTGTCCGCCTTGCCGGGACGCTTCTCATTGAAGCACACCAGCCGCATGTCTTCGGTCAGGCCAACGACCGATAGCGAATTCGAACCGCGGCGGCCATCCCCGCTCTCGCAGCCGGAACGCGATCGATCGCGCGAATCGTTATCGGCGGCGATGGCCGGCAAGGTGGCAAGGACCAGACTTGCTGCGACGACTGTCTTGACTAGCTTTCTCACGATGTCTCTCCTGGTAAGGAAGTGGATGATTGATGGACGGGATGCTCCGCGCAAGGTCAAGGAACAGGGTGCACGCCGACAATCCGACGTCTGCGCGGCCGCACCAATTACCGAATCGTCTTGATCCGATACCTTTACTACGCCGCAAGATGCGAATTGGATGCAGCCAAGTCAAAATAAATGCGGGAAAGCGTGGACGTTCGTAAAAGGCTGCGAACCCGAATAGCGAACCCGGCGACTCCTGCGACAACCCGGCCTGCCATGGCTGGGGTTCCAGGCGATGGCGGGGCCAGCCAACCCACCTCAAGGCGGCTGATCATGACCGGTGCAACGGGGGAATTCGATTATGAAGCGGCGCTGGGGGCGTGCGCCCGCGGCGACAGGCAGGCATTGCGCCGCCTCTACGATCAGGAATGTCCGCGCCTTCTCGGCGTGGCTTTGCGCATCGTCCGGGAGCGCCAGGCCGCCGAGGACGTCGTGCACGACGCGTTCGTGCGCATCTGGACAAAGGCCGGCAGCTTCGATGCAAGGCGCGGATCCGCCCGTGGCTGGATGTACACCGTCGTACGGCACCTGGCACTCGATTTCGTGCGCGGCAGCGGGCACGAAGTGCATGTCAGCGACGAGACCATGCTAGAGTCGGAGGCGAAGGCATCGCTTCACGCCGGGACGACGGACGCGTTCGAGCTGCACGCAAATCTCGGCCGGCTGCGCGACTGCCTGACTCAGCTCGATGCCAATCAACGCAACAGTATCCTGCACGCGTACGTCGATGGGTGTTCGCATAGTGAGATTGCCGAGCTGCTGAAGTCACCGCTTGGCACGGTGAAAGCATGGATCAAGCGCGGACTGGGCGCGTTACGGAATTGCATGGAATGACCGAGCTACCTGATCACGACGAACTCGCCGGCGCCTACGTGCTCGGCACGCTTCCGGCCGCGCGCCGCCGGCAAGTCGAGCAGGCGCAGCTGACCGACGGCCGCCTGCGCGCCGCCGTCGAATACTGGGAACAGCGCCTGCTGCCGCTGACGAGCATACCCGAGCCCGTCACACCGTCCACTGCCCTATGGGAGCGCATCGAGCACAGCGTCCTGCCTGCGCGGACCCCTGGTTGGACGGGCGCCGTGCAGGCCTCCTGGTGGAACAGGCTCAATGTGTGGCGGGGCCTGGCGGCAGGCGGTTTCGCCGCCGCAGCGATCATGGCGTTCAACATGGGCGAGACCATGCGCCCATCGCCCGGGACGCGCTTCGTGACGGTCCTGGCTGCGCCGCAGAGCATGGCCCCTGGGTGGGTGATCAAAATGCCCGACGCCCGGACCCTGCTTCTGGAGCCGCTCGGGGACACCACCGTACCGGAGCAGCGCGTGCTGCAATTATGGACCAAGGCCGACGGCTGGAAGGGCCCGGTTTCGCTGGGTTTCGTCACGCCGGGCAGGAAGCTCGAAGTGCGGCTCGACAAGCTCCCGCCGGTCCAGCCGAACCAGCTGTTCGAAATCACGCTGGAACCCGCAGGAGGATCGCCGCTCGGCCGTCCCACGGGACCGATCCTGTACATCGGCCGTTCGGTCAAGATGACCTGATCCGTAGACGACTCAATGTCGCATCGGGGCGCGCAGGCCGCGCTCTGGTCAAGGCAGACACTCTTCCGCGCCCGATGCACTCGGCCCGCTTCAAGTCAACGCCACGCCGCCGGCACCCGATGCGGCGCGCGTATCGTCCATGCTCATCCTGCAGGCACGCCCATGCGTGCGCCGTCCGTCTCCTCGCTGGTCATCAAACGGCCATGTCGCAACGGCTCTTCCGTTCAGGCCGAAAAATTAACTGGCATGTCCAGATTGCGGAACTGGCCAGACCAAAGTACAATCGACCGCAGACTGATGTGCCTTGGGCCTTTCCCACGGCGCGCCCGGCTCCCTGTCAATACAACACGGGACGGCGGCGCTTTGCATTTGACCGGTTGCTGACCTCGGCCATGGGCTCTCGTCAGGGCGGCGCGGATACGCGAGGTATCCATTCGAGCGATCCGGGGCATACACCTGGACGCGTTTGACGATCACACGCAGGAGACACGTAGTGAAACACCCACGCAACATTGCCGGCCCACGCCCGGTAGAACCACGCTTCCATCTGTCCGCAGTCGCCGCCGCAGTCGCCGCGTCCATGCTGGTGCTGTCCAACGGCGCCGCCGCCCAGGAAACCCCGATGCAGCGCGTCGAAGTCACCGGTTCCTCGATCAAGCGCCTCGCCAGCGAAAACGCCCTGCCCCTGACCACCTACAAGTCGGAAGAGCTGACCAACCAGGGCCTGACCACGATGACCGAAGTGGCCGTGGCCCTGACGGTCGCCGCCACCAACGAGCCGGTCGGCGGCGGGGGCGGCGGCACCATGATCAACATGCGCGGCCTGAACACCAACCGCACCCTGGTCCTGCTCAACGGCCGCCGCCTGGCGAACGAAGCCCTGGGCGCCAGCTCGGTCAACGTCGACGTCATCCCGATGGCCGCCATCGACCGCGTCGAAGTGCTGCGCGACGGCGCCTCGGCCCTGTACGGCACCGACGCCATCGCCGGCGTGGTCAACTTCATCACGAAGAAGTCGGTCAAGGACGTGACCCTGCACGCCAGCACGGTGCAGCCTGAACGTTCCGGCGGCGGCGACCAGAAGCGCATTTCCATCGTCGCCGGCAAGGGCGACCTCGCGAACGACGGCTGGAACGTCTACACCGCCTTCAGCGCCCAGCGCCGCGAATCGCTGATGCAGAAGGACCGCCCGAACATCTGGGATCCGGTCAAGCTGGCTTCGCTGGGCGGCACGCCGTTCACGGCGAACACCTCGGGCGGCTCGGCCTCGCCTGCGAACTACACCATCTACCGCAACGGCAAGTCGGCCAACATCACCGGCAATCCGTATTTCGCGGCCGGTTGCGTCGCCCCTGGCCTGGCCCAGACCACGATGCCGTCGACCCGCACCAACGCCAACGGCGGCAAGACCTGCATCACCGATCCGACCCTCTACCCGCAGCTGCTGCCGGAAAACCAGCAGGTCACCCTGTTCACCAAGGGCAGCCTGGCGCACGGCGACGGCAAGGTGCTGACGGTGGAACTGAACCTGTCGAAGTCCTACATCGACGCGATCAGCGCGCCGCAGCCGTTCGGCGCGAACACCGATTATGACCGCCTGACGGCTTCGCGCCGCCCGCTGATGATCACCCGCGCCAGCAAGTGGTACCCGGGCGGCAGCGGCGGCGTGCCGGCCGTGGCCGGCCTGAACGGCGAAGACCTGGCGCTGACCTGGAGCCTGGACGAAATGGGCGTCGCGACGGGCCACGACGTCCAGACCAACCACCGCCTGGTGGTCGCCGACGAAGGCGAATTCAAGGGCTGGGATTACCGCGTCGGCGCGTCCTACGGGTACAGCCACCGCGATGTCGGCTTCAAGAGCGGCTTCTTCCGCACCCCCGGCGTGTACGCCGGTGTCGCCAACGGCACCCTGAACCCGTTCGGCGCGCAGGACGCAGCCGGCCGCGCCTACCTCGAGAGCCTCGCCGCCGACGGCATGAATTACCGTACCGCCGACGTGCGCCACTACGGTGCCGACTTCAACCTGTCGCGCACCCTGATGGACCTGCCGGGCGGCGCGCTGGGCATCGCTGTCGGCGGCGACTGGCATCGCGAGACCTACGAGGAAAACACGAACATGCTCGCCAACGAGGTCGTCTGGCGCGTCTCCGGCACGCCGGGCTCCAACCCGACAGGCCAGCGCCGCGTCGCCGGCATGTATGCCGAACTCGACGCCCCGGTCACCAAAGAGCTGAACCTGAACTTCGCCGTCCGCGGCGACCATTTCAGCGATTTCGGCTCGACCTTCAACCCGAAGGCCAGCTTCCGCTACCAGCCGCTGAAGGAAGTGATGATCCGCGGTACGGTCAGCACCGGTTTCCGCGCGCCGACCCTGCCTGAGCTGTACGGCACGCCGCGCACGCTGACCCCGTCGACCTCGAGCTGGGACGATCCGCTGCTGTGCCCGAGCGCGACGCCGAACGTGGCCGGCTCCGGCACCCTGACCACCGACTCGCGCTATGCCGGCCTGGGCCTCGACGCAGAGCGCGTCTGCAACACGCGCCTGACGACGCTGGTCGGCGCCAACCCGGACCTGGAGCCGGAAAAGTCGAAGACCTATACCGTCGGCTTCGTGGTCGAGCCGGTCAAGAACTTCTATGCCACGGTCGACTTCTGGAAGATCGTCATGAAGGGCACGATCGCCCAGATCAACGAAGACTCGATCTTCGACAATCTGGCGCGCTACCAGGACCTGTTCGTGCGTAACCCGGACGGCACGCTGCAGTACATCACCAAGACCCGCCTGAACATGGGCGGCCTGAAGACCCAGGGCATCGACATCAGCCTGAACTATTCGCTGCCGACGAAGAACTGGGGCCGCTTCGGCGCGTCGATGGACGGCACCTACACCGACACCTACGAAGGCCAGAACGACACCGGCAGCCCGTGGGTCGACAGCGTCGGCCGCATCGGCGCCCTGTCCACCGGCTCGACCTCGGCCAACACCTACATCTTCAAGTGGAAGCACACGGCGCGCGTGAACTGGAACTACGGCCCGTTCTTCGCCCAGCTGACGCAGCAGTACACGTCGAGCTACGAAGACACCAATGCCCTGCCGACCCAGCAGCCGGGCCAGCCGTTCTACAACGTGATCGACCCGTACCGCGTCTACAACCTGTCGACCACGTACAAGGTGTCGAAGAAGTTCAAGCTCGGCGCCGGGGTGAACAACCTGTTCGACACGGATCCGCCGCTGTCGAACCAGCGCCTGTCCTCGCGCGTCGTGTTTGCGCAGAACATCGCCAAGCCGATCGGCCGCGCCTTCACGGTGCGTGCGGATTACACGTTCTAAGTCGTCGGTACGCGTGACGCCGGCGCGCATCGCCGGCGTCACGTAGAACGTAGGGTGGACGGGTCTCCCGTCTACGCGTCGATAGTTTCAAGCAAGATCATCCGGCGCGACGACGGAGCCGGCACCGATCACCGCGTGGACGGCGAAGCCGTCCACCCTACGTCCCTTTCTTCTTTCGAGGTCCCAATGAAGCATTCGGTCGCTCTCCTGTCCCTCTCGCTGCTTGCCGGTGCTGCATTCGCAGCGGACACGTCGGCCAAGCCACCCCGCATCATCCTCGTCGGCGACTCCACCATGGCCACCAGATCCGGCTACGGCGACGCGCTGTGCGCCCGCTTCAAGCCCGAGGTCGGCTGCATCAACCTGGCGCGCGGCGGCCGCAGTTCCGGCAGCTTCCGTGCCGAAGGGCGCTGGGACGAAGTCCAGGCGCTGCTGAAAGACGGCGCGGCCTTCTCGCGCACCTACGTGCTGGTCCAGTTCGGCCACAACGACCAGCCGGGCAAACCGGGCCGCTCGACCGACCTGGTGACCCAGTTCCCGCAGAATATCGAGCGCTACGTCCTGGAGACGACGGCCCTCGGCGGCGTGCCGGTGCTGGTGACGCCGCTCACCCGCCGGACCTTCAAGGGCGACTACCTGAAGGACGACCTGGCGCCCTGGGCCGCGGCCACCCGCCGCGTCGCCGCGGAGCGCAAGGCGGCCCTGGTCGACCTGAACGCGGTCAGCGCGGCGGCGGTCCAGGCAATGGGCCAGGACGAAGCCGACACCCTGGCGCAGGCCCCGCGGCCGGCCAATTTCGGCGCACCGGCGCCAGCAGCGGGCAGCGAACCGCAGGGCACGCCGAAAAGCGCCTTCGACCGCACCCATCTGGGCGCGAAAGGCGCGGCCCTCTTCTCAAGCATGGTCGCGGACGAACTCCAGCGCCTGTTCCCGGAACTCGGGCCCAGCTTCGCCACGTCGCCGATGCAGGCCGCGTCCCGCCCGTAACCCCTCCCGGCACGCCGGGTCGGCGCGCCGCAACCGCCCCAAGCGCCCATGAAGCACACCCCGATTATCCTGGTCCTGCTGGCTTCCCTGTCCGGCACCGCCTCCTTCGCTGCCCCTGCGCAGGCTACCCTGGCACGCCAGGAAGCGCCGCTCGACGGCTGGGCCGCGCAGGCCGGCGGCACCCGCGGCGGCGGCGGCGCCGGCCCCGCCGACACCCTCACCGTCCGCACCCCGGCACAGCTGCGCAGCGCCCTCGAGCACGGCGTTAGCCGGATCGTCCAGGTCGAGGGCATCGTCGACATGAGCGAAGGGAGGCCCTACACCGACGCGAAGGACCAGGCAAGGCGCGGCCTGGTGCGCCTGCGCAGCAACACCACCCTGATCGGCGTGGGCGCGAACGCGGGCTTCATCAACGCCCACCTGCAGGTCTCGAAAGCCTCGCAAGTCATCATCCGCAACCTGAACCTGCGCAATCCCTGCGACGTCGCCCCCACCTGGGACCCGAACGACGGCCCCAAGGGCAACTGGAACGCCGATTTCGACGCTATCTCGATCTCCAGCTCCGACCACGTCTGGATCGACCACAACAGCTTCACCGACGCGCCGTTCACCGACGACAGGCTCCCGGTCGAAAACGGCAAGCTGAAACAGTGCCACGACGGCGCCCTCGACATCAGCGGCGGGTCGGATTTCGTCACCGTTTCGTACAACCGCTTCGCCCTGCACCAGAAGAACACGCTGGTCGGCTCGAGCGACAAGGCGCTCGGGGACAGCGGCCACTTGCGCGTCACCTTCAGCAACAACCTGTTCGAGAACGTCGCCAGCCGCGCGCCGCGGGTGCGCTTCGGCCAGGTCCACCTGTTCAACAACTACCATGTCGGCGACCGCAAGCATCCTGCCTACAAACACGAATATGGCGTCGGGGTGGCGATGCAGGCGCGCATCGTCTCGCACGCGAACGCCTTCGAGATCGCAGGCGCCCGCGCATGTACCGATGCCGTGCGGTCCTTCGAGGCCGATGGGCCGGACGCCGGCGTCTTCACCGACAGCGGTTCGCTCCTGAACGGCCGCCCGCTCGCGCCCTGCGGCGTGGCCCCCACCCCGGCCTGGACCGTGCCTTACCCGTTCACGCCGCGTCCGGCCGACGCCGTGCGCGAGCACGTGCTGGCCAACGCCGGCGCCGGCAAGCTCGCCGAGCGCAAGGCGGCGCCCGGCTGCCCGACGGCCGATTTCGCGTTCTGCGACGGCTTCGCGCGCGCCAATGGCAAGGAGTGGGAGCGCGTCACGGGCGGCGCGGCCCCGGCAATCCGCAAGGGCATGCTGCACCTGGGCGGCACGGCTACTGCGCTGGCTGCCTCGAACAACCCGCGCCTGAACGCGCTCGACCCTGCCCGGGCGTTCGTCGAGGCGCGCGTGCGCCCGGCCGGCTCGTCCGCTGCTGCGCGCCAGTTCTACCTGCTCGGCCGCTATGTGGACGCGCGCAACTGGGTCGGCGCCGGCTTCGACCTGTCCGCCGCCGGCGACACGGTGCATATCCAGCTCGTCACGATGCAGGACGGTGTCCTGACCCGCCTGAAGAACGTTCCCCGTGCCCGCCTGCCGGCTGGCCGGCTGGCGATGCTGCGCCTCGAGATGGCGCCCGGCATGCTCGCGGTCTACCTCGACGGCGAAAAGATCACGACCGCGCCCCAGCCGGCCTTCGTTGCCGCGCGCGCCCGCGTCGGCCTGTACAGCCAGGGCGCCTTCGAGCTCGACGACCTGCGTGCGGGCCAGCCCGGCGTGCAGCCGCCGCGCCTGGCGCCTGCCCTGGCGGGCCCGCATGTCGACGCCCAGGCCGGCGATCCGCCCCGGCTCCTGCCGATCAGCGCCATCGGCAGCGACGGCGCGACGCGTTTGGCCTTCCGCGCGCAGTCGAGCAACCCGGCGGTCGCGAGTGTGAGCGTGGCCGCGGGCGCCATCACGATCGTGCCGAAGTCGCCCGGCGCAGCCGAGATCCTGCTGTCCGGGGTCGACGACCCGGCGCTGCAAAGCACCATCGTCGCCACCATCGGCGCGCCGTTCTCGGCTTCGACAGCCGCCCTGCCGGCTGCAGGCATCGTCCTGCCGGCCCCGCAAGCGGCGCAGGTGCCCGCCGACACCCTCCTGCGCATCGCCTTCGACCAGCCCCCGGTGCCCGGCAACGCGGGTTCGGTGCGCATCTACCGCCAGTCGGACGATGCGCTGGTCGACATCATCCGCAACGGCGAGGAAGTGCGCGCCATCGGTTATCCGGGCCAGGCACGCTCGCGCCACGTCCGCACCCGCGCTATCACGGTAGACGGCAACACCGCCGTGATCAGGCCGCGCGCAGGCGCGCTGGCCCACGACACGGCGTATTACGTGCTGGTCGGCGACGGCGTCCTTACAGGCAGCGTGGCAGGCACCCCGTTCAAAGGAATCGGCAAGGCGGCCGGCTGGACTTTCCGCACCGCGCCCGCGCCAACGGACAAGCCGACGCTCACGGTGGACGACGACGGCCCGGCCGACTTCCGCACCGTCCAGGGCGCGCTGAATCACGCCATGGCCGCCTACCCCAAGGCCGCGCCGGTCACCATCGACGTGCGCAACGGGCGCTACGAGGAACTGCTGTTCGCCATCGGCAAGGACAAGCTCACGATCCGGGGCGAGAGCCGCGACGGCGTCCTCATCCACGCTCTTAACAACGACGGCCTGAACCCGGGTTCGGGCACCAGCCAGGGCGCGCATTCGCCCTCCTTCTCCGGCGGCCGCTCGCTGTTCATGATCGAGGAAACCGACCTCCTCACCCTGGAAAACCTCACGCTGCGCAACACGACATTGCGCGCGAACACCCGCTCGGGCCAGGCCGAGACCGTGTATTTCAACAGCGAGGGCCGGCTGGTCGCGAAGAACGCCAGCTTCTTCAGCGAGCAGGACACGATCCAGGTGAAGGGCTATGCCTGGTTCTGGCGCACCCTGATCGAGGGGAACGTGGACTTTATCTGGGGCGCCAACCGCGCCGCCCTGTTCGAGGAGAGCGAGCTGCGCTCGGTGGGCGACAGCGGCAACCCGGGCTCGGGCGGCTACGTGGTGCAGGCGCGCACGGTGAGCGCCGCCGACCCGGGCTTCGTGTTCCTCAACAGCGCGCTGACCCATGGCGCGGGGCCCAAGGGCAACGTCGTCCCGCCGGGGACGACCTATCTGGCGCGCAGCCCCGGCACCGCATCGACCTGGGACAACGTCGCCTACATCAACTGCCGCATGGGCGAACACGTGGCGCCCATCGGCTGGGCCGGCGCGGGCGTGCACAGGGAGCCGGCGCCGAATCCGGCCCTGGCCGACGCCTCCCACGGCTGGCGCGAAGCCGGCTCGATGGACCTCGCGGGCAAGCCGCTCGACCTGTCGCGCCGCGCGGGCGGCTATCAGCTGAGCGCGGACGAAGTGCGCCAGCGCTTCGGCAGCCGCGCGGCGGTGTTCAAGGGGTTTGGCGGCGGGAGCGGGTGGGACCCGGTGCCGTGATCGTAGGCTACTTCGCCGGCATGTGCTCGTCGAGGAACCGCACCGTCGCCTCCACCGTCGGCTCCACCCAGGGATCGAACAGCCAGAAGCTGTGCGGCGTCTCCGGGAACAGCACGACCCGGCTCGCCACGCCGGCGGCGTCCATCTTCGCGATCATTTCTTCGCGCCCGACCGCAAAGCGGGCCTGGCCGCTGCCGATGAAAAGGATGGGCGGCGTGTTCGCACTGACGTAAAAGGTCGGCGACGCCTCGCGCCACAGCGCAGCTTTCTCGGCATAGCGGCCGCCGAACCAGGCGCCGGCCGACGAGGGCTGTTTGGCAGGATCGTCTTCGTACTTGCGCGCCGCCTCCGAGGTGAAGTCGGACAGCCCGTCGATGTTCACGATAGCCTGGACGGCGGCGGGCACCGCACCAGGCCCCTGCCCCGGATCGAAGGCAGGCAGGCCGGAGGTGACGCCGGCCAGGCTGGCGATCTGCCCGCCGGCCGAGCCGCCGCCGACCGCGATGCGCGCGGGGTCGATGCCGTAGCGTGCGGACTGCGTGCGCATCCAGCGCACGGCCGCTTTCACATCGTGGATGGCCGCCGGATACGGCGCCTCGGGCGAGAGCCGGTAGCTGACGGTGGCGGCCGCGTAGCCGCGCTGGGCCATGCGGATCGCCATCGGCGCGAAATTGGCGCGCACGCCGCTGCGCCAGCCGCCTCCGTGGACGAACACGACACCCGGCACCGGCTTGCCGTGACGCGCCGCCGGCAGGTAGAGATCGAGCTGCAGCGGCCGTCCGCCGGCGTGGGTGTAGACGATGTCGCGGTGCGCCTCGACCGAGGCCGGCACCTGCGTGCCGGCGACCCGGATGAAGGGGTACTTCGGCTGCAGCTTGCGAAGCGTGGTCTCGGCGGTATAGCTGTCCGCAGCGGGTGCGGAGGCAGTCGCGGGTATGGAGGCCGGAACCGCGCAGCCGGCCAGGGCGCAGCCGCCAAGCAGGCCGGCGAACAGGGTCGACGATGGTGCTTTCATGGGGCGCGGCTCCTTTACTGTCCTTCGATCCGGAAACTGACGCGGCGCGCCAGCGTGCGGCCCGGCGCCAGGCTGGTCAGGCCGTGGCGCAACGCCCCTCCCGGCAAATTGTGGGCATTGATCGCGTGGTCGACCGGCTCGAAGCAGAAGAAGTCCGCGCCGCTCGGTGCGTACAGGATGTAGTAGCCCATGTCCGCCTGCACGGACAGCTGCACGTCCGCATCCGGCCAGCGGATCTCCGCCTGCCCGTCCCAGCCGCAGAACACATGGTCCACATGCCCTTGCGGCAGCGCCTGTGGCGTGGCGAAGTTCCACTCCGGCGGCAGCGCGATCTCGTCCCCGGGCAGGCCGAGCGGCCCGCGGGTCCAGGTGCCGGTCGAGCGCGCGCGCAGCGTCACGCCCGCGCGGCGCGCGAACCAGGGGTGCAGGCCGAGACCGAAGGGCAGCGGCGCCAGGCCGGTATTGGTGACTTCGAGCGTGACGTTCAGCGCCGCTTCGGTCAGCATGTAGCGCAGCTGCGCCACATAGGAAAAAGGCGCGCCGTCGCGGCGGTCGAGCGTCAGGCTGACGCCGTTGCCCGACTGCGCACCGACGCGCCACGGATGCTGCCAGCCGTCGCCGTGGATGGCGCACGGCTCGCCCGGCCGGTTCGGCGCCGGCGTGACTGCCCGCCCGCCGAACACGAAGCCGTCGGGGTGGATGCGGTTCGACCAGGGCACCAGCGGGAAGCATGCCAGCTGCGAGGTCGTCGGCCTGGGCGCGCCTTCCATATGGACGTAAGGGCGCAGCAGCGGGTGCACGGCGCCCCCGCGCTCCAGGTCGAAGCGCGCGAGCCCGCCGGCGGCCTCGGGCAGCACCTGCGCACGCAGGGCGCCGCAATGCAGGGAAATCACCTGCATGATGGTCTCCCGGGCGCTCAGCGGTACATCGGACCGTCGAGCAGGAATTTCCCGCCCTGGAAGATCGTCGTGACGTCGTCCTTGTCCGGGAACGCGGCGGTGTCCGGGAACTTGGAGGCGAATTGCGCCGAGCTGTCCTTGGCCTGGTAGCCGAGGTGGCGCGCGTGGCGGTTGTCCCACCAGACGCTGGCGTTATCCGACATGCCGAAGACGATGGTGTGGCCGACGCGCGGGGCGAACAGCGAGCAGCGCAGCATCTCCGTCAGGTCGTCGTAGCTGAACCAGGTGCTCATCATGCGCTTGTTGGCCGGCTCGGGGAAGCTCGATCCGATGCGGATGCAGACGGTCTCGACGCCGAAGCGGTCGTAGTAGTAGCGCGACATGGTCTCGCCGAAGCACTTGCTGATGCCGTACATGCTGTCGGCGCGGGCCGGCATGCTGGCATCGAGCATCTCGGTGGTCTTGTAGTAGCCGATCGCGTGGTTCGAGCTGGCGAAGATCACGCGCTTCACGCCGTGCTTCTGGATCGCCTCGTACAGGTTGGCGACGCCCAGGATGTTGGCCTGCATGATGTCCTCGAAGGGCGCTTCGGTCGAGATGCCGCCGAAGTGGAGCACCGCGTCCACGCCCTCCATCAGCGCCAGCACCGCGGCCTTGTCGGCCAGGTCGCAGCGCACGATTTCCTCGTTCGGGCCGGCCTCGCCCATGTCGGCCAGGTCGGACAGGCGCACGACCTCGGCCCAGGGCTTGATGCGCTCGCGCAGGATGCGTCCCAGGCCGCCTGCGGCGCCGGTCAGCAGGATACGCTTGAATGGTTTGGAGGGTGCTTGTGTCATGCCGGTTTTCCTTTGGGTTCGAAGAAATGCTGTCTCTGCTGGCAGTATGCCATGAAAAAACATTAAGCGGCTAGTCCGCCTTGCACATGCGGTCAGACCACATTAGAATGGCCTGACCAAATTAACAATCCGGCGCCGCCAGGCCCTGGCCCGGGTCGTTCCACCGAGTTTCCACTAAAACTACTGACGAGACATCCGTGAACCTGCCGACCAAGCTGCTTGCCACCCTCTTCGCCCTCGCCGTGTTCAATGGCGACGCCCTCGCCGACGGTCCCTACCGCAATCCCGACAACAAGAACGCCCTGAAGGACGCGGGAGAAGGCACCTACCCCGTGCCCTACAAGAAGCCGGTCGAAGCCGAGATCACGGCCGCCCTGCACCGCATCCGCGGCTACATGGATGCCCAGACCCCGACCGTCGTGGTGCAGAAGTCGAGCGGCGCGCCGGTGACGGACTTCCGCACGCCGCTCAAGGATGCGGTCGTGCGCGAAGGCGAGGCCGACTTCGGCATCCAGGTCTACGAGATGGGCGTGGTCCACGCCGGCATGCTCAAGGCCGCCCAGGTCACCGGCGACAAGCGCTTCCTCGACATGACGGCGCGCCACTTCCAGTTCTTCGCCGACCGGCTGCCCTACTTCCGCGCCCAGGAAGAACGCTTCAAGCTCGAACGCGCGAACGCCTTCTCGCGCTTCATCGACCCGCGCTCGCTGGACGACGCCGGCTCGATGTGCGCGGCGATGATGCGCGCCCGCGCCGTCAAGGTCGGCCCCGATCTCTCGAAGCAGATCGCCGTCTGCGGCAAATGGGTCTCGCAGCAGCAGTTCCGCCTGAAGGACGGCACCCTGGCGCGCGAACGGCCGCAGGCGGTGTCGCTGTGGGCCGACGACATGTACATGGGCGTGCCGGCGCTGGCGGAACTGGGCCGCATGACGGGCGAGCGCGCCTACTATGACGACGCGGTGAAGAACGTGCTGCAGATGTCGGCCTACATGTTCAATCCGCAGCTGAACATCTACACCCACGGCTGGAACGCCAACCACCCGGACGCGCCGCAGTTCTACTGGGGCCGCGCCAACGGCTGGGCCGTGCTGACGATGTCGGACCTGCTCGACGTGCTGCCCAAGGACCATCCGGGCTACCCGAAGGTGCTGGAACAGCTGCGCAGGACCTTGAAGGGTATCGCACAGCTGCAATCGGGCAGCGGCCTGTGGCACCAGATGCTGGACCGGAACGACTCCTACCTCGAGACCTCGGCCAGCGCCATGTTCACCTATGTGTTCGCGCACGCCGTCAACGAGGGCTGGATCAGCCCGACCACCTACGGTTCGATCGCGCTGGCCGGCTGGGCCGGGCTGTCGACCAAGATCAACGACAAGGGCCAGGTCGAAGGCACCTGCGTCGGCACCACCTTCGCCAGCGACCAGGTCTACTACTACAACCGCCCGACCAGCGTCGACGCGCTGCACGGCTACGGCCCGACGCTGCTGGCCGGCGCCGAGATCATCAAGCTGGTCAAGAACCCGGCCTTCAACATCGAACACCGCGTGCGCACCTACCATTTCGTGCCCAAGGGCGGCCAGACCAACTACCGCGAACACCACTGATCCATGGAGACCCGCATGCCATCCACCTTGCTTCGTTGTACCCTCGGGGCGCTGCTGGTGCCCGCCCTGGCCACTGTATTGGCCAACCCGGCACTCGCCGCCGAGCGCCTGACAATCACGGTCAGCCACGACCTCGACCTGGCGCGCCCGTCGGAAACGATCACGATTCCCTGGACTGAAGTGAATCGCGCCCTGCCCGGCGCCCTGATCCAGCGCATCGTCGTCAAGGACGGCAAGGGCCGCGTGCTGCCGCACCAGGTCACGAACGTGGCGCCGCAGGCGAAGGATCCGAACAACGTCGGCGCCGCCTATGGCGAGCTGATTTTCCAGCACAACTTCGCGGCCGGCGAAAAGACGGCCAGCTTCACGGTCGAAAAGAGCGAGACCCTGGCGCCGGTCTTCCCGGCCAGGGTCTCCGCCCGCTACGTCCAGGAGCGGCTCGACGACTTCGCCTGGGAAAACGACCGCGTTGCGCACCGCACCTACGGCCCCGCCCTGGCGGCGCCGGCGCAGCCGGGCAGCGGCAAGGAAGTGCTGGTGACCAGCGGCCTCGATATCTGGTTCAAGCGCGTCGACTATCCGATCGTCGACCGCTGGTACAACAAAGGCCACGACCACTACCACAAGGACGAGGGCGAAGGCATGGACATGTACAACGTCGGCAAGTCGCGCGGTTGCGGCGGCACCGGCGTGTGGAACGGCACGGCCCTTTTCACCAGCACCAATTACAAGACGTGGAAGGTGCTGGCGAATGGCCCGGTGCGCGCCGTGTTCGAGCTGACCTACGAAGGCTGGGACGCGGGCGGCACGCAGGTCACCGAGGTCAAGCGCTTCACGGTCGACGCCGGCCACCAGCTCGACCAGATCGACAGCACCTTCACCTTCAGCGGCCCGCGCGAGATCACGGTCGCCGTCGGCCTGAACAAGACGCCCTCGGACAAGAAGCAGGATCCGACCATCGCGGTGGCGAAGAACGAGCGCGATCCCTCGCTGCTGCAGTGGGTGCAGCAGGCCACCAACGGCGCGATGGGAACGGCGGTGGTGCTGCCTTCGGCCAGCGGCTTCGCCGAGGATGCGCTGAACCACCTGGTACTGGCGAAGGTCGAGTCGGGCAAGCCGCTGCGCTACTACGCGGGCGCGGCCTGGGACCGGGCCGGGCATATCACCTCGCAGCAGGCCTGGACCGCCTACGTGGCGCAGGCCGCGGCGCGCGCGAAGAGCCCGGTGCGGGTGAGCCTGGGAGCGCGCTGACCCGCAGCCGCCACATGGCCTGCTCGAGGCAAAAACGCCGGCTTGCCGGCGTTTTGCATTGACGTTCGCCGCTGCCCGGTACGGGCCCGGGGCTTATTGACCGTTCATGACGGCCGAGCTCATGGTTCGCTCGTTCTCGAGCGCCTGCTTGTCGACCTGGCTGACCGGGGCGACGCCCTGGTCCGCGCGCTTGCGCGGGATCCTGCTGCCGACGGTGATCTGGTCATCCGACACGCGTTCCCGCTTCGCGGTCGTCGGTGGCGCCGACGTGCTCGCGCACCCGGCGATGGACGCGACGATGACTGCCAGCAGACAAAGTACTTTCATTGAGCCTCCAGATGGGTAGTCGGGATACGCACGCGGCATCCACGATGACAAACTCTACCACCTGATACGCTACCGAAAGTGTATCGATTTGTATTTTTCACGGCGTGCATTGGAGCCGCTGGCTGGCGGCTTGCGCCGGGCTTATCTCGCCAGCGCAAGCGCCCTGTCGACGTCCACGCGGTACAGCCGCGCCGGCAGCTTCACCGTGGCGTCGCAAGCGAGCGCGATACTGCGCCCATCGCGCAGTCCCAGCACCGTTTTACCGGTTGTCGCGCAAGCCTGGATCGACGCTTTGACCGCCGCACTGCCTTCGAACAGCGGCAGCCCTTCCGCGCCGACCACCACCATGCCCGGACGCAGCACGCCGCAAGCCGGTCCCTCGGCAATCCGGGCCGCCGCGGCTTCGTGATACATGCTGATGCTTCCTTTGCAGTCGCCACTCATCAGCAGGCCAAGATGCCAGAAGGCGATGGGCTTGACCAGGACCGGGGCGATGTCCTCGGTCGGGCGCAGCACGGCGCCGGGGTGGCGCGTGTAATCGAGCAGGACATCGTCGAGGGTTTCCTCGCCGGCCAGGCGCGGCAACCAGCGCGGATCGCAGCCTGCCGCGGCGCCGCATTCGACCGCGCGTGCAAAATCGGTAGGGAGCCCTCCCTTGGCCCGGGCGTAGTAATCCCGCAGGCGCAGCAGGGCCGGCTGCGGCGCCTGGCCGCCCGCGAGGCCGAGCAGGTGAAAAGTCAGGCCGCACTGGTAGGGGTTCGTGCCCCAGTTCCTGTTGCGCATCGCCTTCCACGGCTTGCCGTTGGCCGCGAGCAGGCAGCCGTTCACGGCCTGTTCGAGTTCGCCCTGCAAGCGCACCCGATCGAACCAGCCCAGCCGCGTGGCTGCGACGACGCGCAGGAACTCGGCGCCCCCTTCGCCGATGGTCGCGCTGTCTTCCTTCCAGCTGTCGTTCCAGTCCGCGGGCTGCGTGATGTGGGCCATCTCGTGCGCCACGAACGAGTGCAGGAGTTGTTCCTGCTCGGGGCCGACCGCCGGCGGGAAGCTCAGGCGCATGACGGTGCGGTTCGCCACATCGCCCCAGTAGGTACCGGGCTCCGACGGCGAAGCGACGATGAAGGGCACCGTGATGGCGAGGCCCGGCAGCATCAGCCTGAGCTCGGACTCGATGCTCCCCACCTTGGCGGCGAGCGACGCCTGCGTCGCCGGAGCGAATTCGCTGCTGGCGTACACGCGCGGCACCGCCCCCGAAGCGAAGCGCTGCCGTATCAGCACGGTCGGCATATGTTCGCCGCCTCCGTCGGCCGCACTGCGCGCGGCACGCTGCGACGCCGTCCTGCCGTCGATCACGACCGTCCCGTCCGGCACGACGAATTCCCATTCGACCGGGCCGCAGGCGTCCGTGGGCGCATAGGCGCTCGTATGCACGTACAGGCCGCGCTCGACCGGGTAAGCCCAGGGATAGACGCGGTCCGCGCTGCGGGTGGTCGCGGGAACGCGCAGGCGCAGGGTGCTGCACGAAGGATGCTTGCGGCGGACCTCCTTGCCGTCGAATTCGGTGCACGCGTCGGCCGCAGCCCAGTCCTTGCGCAGGCTGGCGGCGACGCCCGGATGGAATCCGTCGTTCCGAAACGCCAGCGCAGGACAGGAGGGGGCGATCCGGTAGCTGACCTCGAGGGCGGCCGGGTCGCGCATGGTGATCGTCGCAAGGGTTGATGCCGGCGCCGCATCCTGGGCCAGGCAGGCCGGCGCGAGCGCCAGCAGCACGCTGGCCAGAGACAACTTCATGGGAGTGCTCCGCGCATGAACAAGTAGGGGAACGAACTCTACCATCTGCCGCGCTGCCGAAAGTGTACTTATTTGTATTTTGTACGCTGCATGCCAGGCCGGGCCGGCATGCCCCTTTCGCACGCGTCCTGCGCCACCGGAAGGCATGGGCAGGCCTGCCTGCACCGCGACGGTGCGGCTTTGCGCCCCTGAGCCACCCTGTTCCGGCGTGCGTACGAGGCATGCTTCTTGCTGATCATGGAAGCCTAACGAACGAAGCTGCCCTTACGCCTGCTCATGCCTGCCCGGCGCAGCCTCTTCCCCCAGCTTTCAACCGACCGAGGAATCGCCATGACCCTGTTGCTGCGCCGCCTGGCACCCATTGCTGCACTGCTCCTTGCCATCCTTGCCTCCGTCCTGGCCGGGGCGCCCGCCTCCGCCGGCGAGACCGGCATGCCCCACCTGATCCACGAGCACGAAGGCTGGGCGGCGCTGGCCGTGGTAGTGGCCTCCCTGGCAGCGGCCGCCTGCCTGCTCGTGCGGGCGCTGCGCCGTTGACCGGGCCTGCCTGCGACGCCCGCGGGTACCGAGGACGCTGGATATGCAAACAAGGAAAAGAACCTACAAGGCCCTGGTCTGGAAGCCCGAACCGGGCGTCGCCGGCAAGCGGGTCACCGTCTTCGCCGACAGCCTGGAACAGGCGCGGCGCAAGCTCGAGGAAGAACATGGCCAGGGCTCGGTGTTCGACCTGCATGACGACGAACCCGACGCCGCGGCGCCGCGCCCGGGCTGACGCGGCAGGATGCAAGAACGCCGGCTCGCGCCGGCGTTCCGGGTACGCACCATGTCGATTGCGGCTTATCCGCCGAACGGCGTCTCCGCCACGCCCTGCACCCCGGGGCGCAGCAGGATGGTCGCGCCGGCCCAGGGATCGAGCGGATCCTGCCCGGCGCTGATCGAGGTCACCAGCAAGGTGTCCAGGTCCGGCCCGCCGAAGCTGCACATCGAGGGCTTGGCCATCGGCAGCTCGATCTTGCGATCCAGCTCGCCTTGCGGGGTGAAGCGCAGGAGGCAGCCCTCGTCGTTCCCGCAGGTCCAGTAGCAGCCGTCGGCATCGACCGCCGCGCCGTCCGGGCGCCCCGGATAGCCGCGCATGTCGACGAAGGAGCGCCGGTTCGACGGGGTGCCGGTGGCGATGTCGTAATCGAAGGCCCACACCTGCTGGCTGTCCGGATGCGAGTCCGACAGGTACATGGTGCGCCCGTCGGGCGAGAAGGCCAGGCCGTTCTGCGTCAAGAGGCCGGAGACCACGGGCTCGGACAGGCCCTCGTCGTTGGAGTACCGGTACAGCTGGCCGACCGCGCGCCTGGCCGCCATGTCCATGAACATGGTGCCGCTCCAGAAGCGTCCCTGGCGGTCGCAGCGGCCATCGTTGAAGCGCATGCCCTCGCCCAGCGCGGCCGGCGCCGCCAGCCGCTCCTGCGCCACCTCGCCGTCCGCGCCCAGGCGGAGGCGGAAGATGCCCGTCTCCATCCCGGCGACGAGGCTGCCGTCGCGCGCCGGGGCGATGCAGGCGACCATCTCGTCCGCCGTCCAGCTCGACAGCGCGCCGCCCGCGTCCAGGCGCCAGATGGTCCTGGCGACGATGTCGACCCAGTACCAGGCGCCCTGCGCCGCGTTCCATACCGGGCACTCGCCGACGAGGCTGCGCCCTTTGCCGACGCGTTCCAGGTGCATGCCGGTCATGCCTGCGGCTCGCGGATTTCGCTGTAGCGCGGCACCAGGGTCTTCATCACGGCCCAGGCGATCAGGTAGGCCACGGCGCAGAACGCGAACATGATGGTGTAGCCGGTCTGGATCTGGCCCAGCGCGCCGTAATGGTCGAACAGCCAGCCGCCGACCTTGGTGACCAGCACGCCGCCGATGCCGCCGGCCAGGCCGCCGATGCCGACCACCGAGCCGACCGAGCGTTTCGGGAACATGTCCGACACGGTCGTGAACAGGTTGGCCGACCAGGCCTGGTGGGCCGCGGCGCCGACGCCGATCAGGATCACCGGCACCCAGAAGCTGATGTAGCCGAAGGGTTGCGACAGCAGCACCACCAGCGGGCACAGGGCGATCAGGAGCATGGCCTTCATGCGGCCGTCGTACGGCGAATGGCCCTTGTTGATGAAATAGGTCGGGAACCAGCCGCCGCCGATACTGCCGATCATGGTCATGCTGTACAGGATGGCGAGCGGCCACTGGATGGCGGTGCTGGTCATGCCGTACTGCGCGGCCAGGTATTTGGGGAGCCAGAACAGGAAGAACCACCAGACGCCGTCGGTCATGAATTTGCCGAAGGCGAAGGCCCAGGTCTGGCGGTAGCCGAGCAGCTCGAACCAGGTCAGGGCGCGGCCGGCCGGCTTGCCTTCGGCGGCGGCGGCGGCGGCGCTGGCGGTGTCGTCGCTGCTGATGTAGGCCAGCTCCGCGGCACCCATGCGCTTCTGCTCGTGCGGCTTTTCATAGAACACCATCCACAGGCCGAGCCAGACGAAGCCGATCGCGCCGATGATGACGAAGGCCGCCTGCCAGCCCCAGATCGAGGCAATCAGCGGCACGCTGATCGGCGCCAGCACGGCGCCGACGTTGGCGCCCGAGTTGAAGATGCCGGTGGCGAAGGCCCGGTCCTTCTTCGGGAAGTATTCGGCGGTGGCCTTGATCGCGGCCGGGAAGTTGCCGGCTTCGCCCAGTGCCAGCACGGCGCGGGCGAGCATGAAGCCGATCACGGACACCGGCACCGCGGCGATGCCGAGGGTGGCCAGGATCGAATTGGCGCCGTTGCCCAGGCCGATCGCGCCGGCGTGCATGATGGCGCCGATCGACCAGACGATGATGGCCAGCGCGAAGGCGGCCTTGGTGCCGAGGCGGTCGACCACGCGGCCGGCGAACAGCATCGAGATCGCGTAGACGAACTGGAAGGCGGCGGTGATGTTGGCGTAGTCGGTGTTCGACCAGTTGAATTCCCGGGTCAGCTCGGGCGCCAGCAGGCTCAGGACCTGGCGGTCGAGGTAGTTGACGGTGGTGGCGAAAAACAGGAGTGCGCAGATGGTCCAGCGGTAGCCGCCGATCTTTCCGGTCGCGGCAGGGTTGGCGGAGGGGGATTGTGCGGCCTGCCCGGCTGCGGCCGGTCGTTTGATGGTCTCGGTTCGCATGGTGTCTCGTCGTTGTCGTTATCGATCGGGTACTACGGATGCTACGGGTGCTACGGGTGCTGCGAATGCTGCAGCTCGTACGAGGACCCTGGCGTTTTCATTGGAAACTCATAAGTCATCGTACAAGAACGGTTCGGGAGCGAGCAAGCATTTGTTGGTCTGCGCCCGCTCCCGCCAGGGTGGTGTTCAGGTCACCGGCGCCGGGTTGAACAGGGTCAGCGCGTTGTGCAGCTTCCAGTGCTCGGCCCAGGTCTTGCGTCCGCTCGCCACGTCGAGCATCAGGCGGAACAGCTCCCAGCCCACGTCTTCGATCGTCGCCTCGCCGCTGGCGATGCGGCCCGCGTTCACGTCCATCAGGTCGTGCCAGCGGCGTGCCAGGTCGTTGCGCGTGGCGACTTTGATGACGGGGACCGGGGCAAGCCCGTAGGGCGTGCCGCGACCCGTCGTGAAGATGTGGAGGTTCATGCCGGCTGCCACCTGCAGCGTGCCGCAGATGAAGTCGGAAGCCGGCGTGGCGGCGTAGATCAGGCCCTTTTTGTTGCCCAGCTTTTCGCCCGGCGACAGCACGCCCGAGATCGCGGACGATCCCGACTTGACGATCGAGCCCATCGCCTTTTCGACGATGTTCGACAGCCCGCCCGCCTTGTTGCCCGGCGTGGTGTTCGCGCTGCGGTCCACCCCGCCCCGCTTCAGGTAGGCGTCATACCATTCCATCTCGCGCACCATGGCCGCGGCCACTTCCGGGTCGGCCGCGCGCGCGGTCAGCTGGTCGATCCCGTCGCGCACCTCGGTCACTTCCGAGAACATGACGGTGGCGCCGGCGCGCACCAGCAGGTCGGTCGCATAGCCGACCGCCGGGTTGGCGGTCACGCCCGAGAAGGCGTCGCTGCCGCCGCACTGCACGCCGACCACCAGGCTTGACGCCGGGCAAGTCTCGCGGCGCCGCGCATTCAGCACTTTCAGCTGCTCGTCGGCGGTGGCGACGATCGAATCGATCATCGACATGAAGCCCACGTGGCCGGCGTCCTGCAGGCAGACGGTGGCCGGCTCGCGGCCGTTCAAAATCGGGATCGAGCCCTTCGGGAACAGGCGCGCCGGCTGCAGCTTCTCGCAGCCCAGGCTGACGACCATGGCCTGGCCGCCGAAATTCGGGTTCTGGCTGATGTTGCGCAGCGTGCGGATCGGGATGTCGGCGCCAGGCGCCTCGATGGCGACGCCGCAGCCGTAGCTGTGTTCGAGCCCCACCACGTCGTCCACGTTCGGGTACAGCGGCAGCAGCTCTTCCTTGATGCGGCGCACCGCGTGGTCGACCACGCCGGAGACGCACTGCACGGTGGTGGTGATGGCCAGGATGTTGCGGGTGCCGACCGAACCGTCGGCATTGCGGTAGCCCTCGAAGGTATGGCCCTCGAGCGGCTCCATGACCGGCGCGGCGCGGGTGGCGACCGGCAGGCCGGCCAGGTCCAGCGCGTCCGGCATGCGCAGGTTGGCTTCCGAGACCCAGTTGCCGGCGGCGATGTCGCGCGCGGCGTAGCCGATGGTGACGTTATAGCGGGTCACGGCCGCGCCTTCGCGGATCGCCGCGAGGGCCACCTTGTGCCCTTGCGGCACGGCGTCGAGCAGGGTGAGGCCGTCCTCGAAGACGGCGCCCGCCTTCAGGCCGCCATCGTTGACGACGATCGCCACGTTGTCGGCCGCGTGCATGCGGATGTAGCGCGGCGTGCCGGAACTTGCGCTCGCCGCGGCGTCCTGGCCTGCCCTGGCTTCGCCGCGGACGATTTGAATGCTTTGCATGTTGGACCTGCCCTAAGAAAAGTAAGGTGGCACGAAGCCGCAACGGGACTCCGGCCTTGATTCAGTGGAGTCGAGTATGACAGCAAAAAAACGATCTGGCTAGTCCGCATTGCGTAATTGGTCAAACCAATTTAGAATGGCCTGACCAAATGAGGAGTTCGCTGCGATGCTGAAACGTGTACCGGCTGGGCCACATGCAGGAAATGAGACGACGACGCACGAGCCGCGCCTGTATCGCGTGGTGGCCGACCGCATCGAAGCCCTGGTGCGCAGCGAGCAGCTGGCGCCGGGCACGCGCCTGCCGGCCGAGCGCGAACTGGCCGCCCGCCTGGGCGTCAGCCGCGCGTCTCTGCGCGAAGCCCTGATCGCCCTCGAGCTGGGCGGGCGCATCGAAGTGCGCGGCGGCTCCGGCGTCTACCTGTGCGCCAGTGCGCCGGTCGACACCGTCGAGGCCGGTCCCGGCCCCTTCGAGGTGCTGGCCGCGCGCCGCCTGATCGAAGCCGAGGTGTGCGCGATGGCCGCGCGCATGGCCACCGACAGCGCCCTCGACGCCATCCTCAAAGCCGTCGAAGAGATGGAGCGCAACCACGACATCTATTCCAGCAACGAACTGGCGGACCGCGAATTCCACCTGGCGATCGCGCGCGCCACCGGCAACAGCGCCCTGGTCGGCACCGTCGCCTACCTGTGGGAACAGCGCGGCCGCCTCTGGCACCGCCTCAAGGAACACTTCCAGACCGAAGAACTGCGCAAGGAAACGCTCAAGGACCACCGCCGCATCTTCGCCGCGATCGCCGCCCACGACCCGGCCGGGGCGCGCAGCGCGATGCGGGCGCACCTGGAGCGGGTCACGCGCACCTTCTCGCGCGGCTAGCGGCGGGCTTAACGCAGCGCGCAGATGACAGGAGCAGATTGAAGTAACCGTCGTACCGGAGTGATTGACCACGCGCGACCTCGGCCAGTGCTGCCGGCTGGTCCTCGTCGCAGTGGCATCGGACACGCGAGGTGTCCGGACAAACGCCGCCCAGGCTCGCTCAGGCAAACCCGTTCAGGCAAAACCGTTCAAGCAAACCAAAAATAGTCAATATTCAGGAGACAGCTTCATGAACCAAGCACGCAGATCCGCCCGCCGCACCCTCACCCGCCGCACACTGACCCTTTCGTCGATCGCCCTCGCCGTCCTCGCGCTCACCCAGCAGGCCCAGGCCCAGCAGGCTGAAGCGCCGATGCAGCGCGTCGAGGTAACCGGCTCGAGCATCAAGCGCCTGGCCGCCGAAGCCGCACTGCCGGTCACCACCGTCAGCGCCCAGGAACTCACGGCGCGCGGCATGACCACGCTGGCCGACCTGATGATGGCCCTGCCGCAGTCCTCCTCCCTCGCGCCCTCGAACGCCGGCTCGGGCACCAACATCAACCTGCGCGGCCTGGGCGTGAACCGTACCCTGGTGCTGCTCAACGGCCGCCGCCTGGCCAACGAAGCGATCGCCGACGGCTACGCCAACCTGGACGTGATCCCGATGAGCGCGATCGCCCGCGTCGAGATCCTGCGCGACGGCGCCTCCTCGATCTACGGCTCCGACGCCATCGGCGGCGTGGTCAACTTCATCACCAAAAACACCTTCGAAGGCGTGCAGGTGACCGGCCAGCACATCGAGCCCGAAAAGGATGGCGGCGGCGACGAGCAGCGCGTGACCCTCACCGCCGGCAAGGGCAGCCTCGCGGTCGACGGCTGGAACGTCTATGCCACCGTCGACGCGCACCGCCGCAGCGCCCTGTACGCGCGCGACCGCGCCGAGCTGTCGACCCCGGAAATCCTGAGCTCCATCGGCCGCGCCCCGTCGCTGGCCAGTGGCGGCTATGCGATGCCGGCCAACTACACCACGGCCGCCAACCGCACCGCCGCCAACCCTTATTTCGCCAGCGGCTGCGCCGACCCCTACTCGATCCGCGGCGCGCGCAATACCTGCGTCCTGAACAACCAGGAATACGGGATGGCCCTGTACGCCAACCAGCAGGTCACCTTCTATGCGCGCGGCACGAAGCAGTTCAGCGACGACCACAAGCTGACCGTCGACTACATGCGCGGCGAGGAATACATCGTCGCCACCCGCAACCCGACGCAAAGCGTGGCCGTGGGCGGCGTGCCCGCGACCCTGCCTTCCTCCTCCAAATGGTATCCGGGCGGCGCCGGCGGCGTACCCGCCATGCCGGGCCTGACCGGCCAGCCGCTGTTCGTCACCTGGAGCGTGGCCGACCTGGGCCTGGCCGCCACCAAGGACGTGCAGGTCAACCAGCGCCTGGCCGTCAGCGACGAAGGCCGCTTCGGCAACTGGGACTATCGTGTCGGCCTGGTGCACGGCGTCAGCACCCGCAAGAACTACTACAAGGAAGGCTATGTCACCGGCGCCGGCCTGAACGCCGGCCTGATGAACGGTTCGCTCAATCCCTTCGGCCTGCAGGACGCCGCCGGCCTGGCCTACCTCGAGAGCATCTCGGTCGACGGCCAGCTGAACCGCGACTCGAAGAGCACCTATTCCGGCATCGATGCTTCCGTCAGCCGCTCGCTGATGGACCTGGCCGGCGGCTCGATGGCGCTCGCCGTCGGCCTCGACTTCCACCGCGACACCACCCAGGACGAGCGCCTGCCGATCGTCAACACCGTCACCTATGCCAACGCGGCCGCCGCGCGTGGCGAGGGGGCGCGCAACGTCTCGGCCATCTACGCCGAGCTGGACGTCCCGCTGACCAAGGCCCTGACCCTGAACTTCGCCGCCCGCGACGACTATTTCTCGGACTTCGGCAATACCTTCAACCCGAAGGCCAGCTTCCGCTACGAGCCGACCAAAACGCTGATGTTCCGCGGCTCGGCCAATACGGGCTTCCGCGCCCCGACCCTGTTCGACCGCTACGGCTACCGCACCGCCGGCCCGAACGGCCTGACCTCGGGCCGCTGGGACGATCCGACCCTGTGCCCGGGCGGCCAGCCGGGCGTCGCCGGTTCCGGCACCGCGGCGCCGGGCCGCATCGCCTCCGAGGTCTGCAACGTGCAGCTGCCGCGCCAGGTCGGCAGCAATCCGGAACTGCAGCCGGAGAAATCGCGCGGCTGGACGCTGGGCATGGTGGTCGAGCCGGTAAAGAACGCGACCCTGTCGCTCGACTACTGGAACATCCGCATGGAAGACATGCTGGCCAACCTGCCGGAACAGGCGATCTTCCTGAATCCGACCAAGTATGCAGACCTGTTCGTGCGCAACCCGGACGGCAGCCTGTACTACGTGAAGAACATCACGATGAACCTGGGCGGGCAAAAGGCGGCCGGCGTCGACGTCTCTGCCAGCTACACCTTCCCCAAGAGCGCGGCCGGCACCTTCAAGGCGGAACTCGACGGCACCTGGCTGACCCAGTTCGACAACCAGCTCGAGCGCGACAGCGCCTTCGCATCGAACGTGGGCCGCTTCGGCCTGGCCAGCAACGGCACCACCAGCAGCTTCCCGATCATCACCTACCGCTGGAAGCACACGCTGAAGTTCGCCTGGAACCGCGGCGACATGGGCGCCCAGCTGACCCAGAACTACAATTCCTCGTACGAAGACCAGAACCTGGTGGCCGCCCAGTACCACCGCCGCATCGAGCCTTACCGCGTGTGGAACCTGACCGCCAGCTACAACGGCATCCCGCACCTGGGCATCACGGCCGGCATCACCAACCTGACGGACGAGCGTCCGCCGGTCACCAACCACAGCGGCTACACCTACGGCTACCTGAGCAGCGCCGCCAGCCCGATCGGGCGTGCGTACAATCTGCGCCTGACTTATACGTTCTGAGCGATACGTTCTAACGAAGCAACGGGCCGGCCACACTGGGGCCGGCCCGGCCCGGAACCACACTGCACCACACGCCTTACAACACGGAGACACAATGAAATCGAAGCACATCAACCCGCAACGCCGCTCGCTGCTGCGCGCCGCATCCGTATCCGCGGCCGGCCTGACCGTGGGCGCCGGCGCCGTGGGCTGCGCCGGCATTAACGGCGCCGGCGCGGCCGGAGCGGGTGACGCGTGGGGGCGCGCGGAGAGCATCATCGCCCAGTTCAAGACGCCGCTGGCCTTCCGCAAGCAGGACTTCGTGATTACCGCCTACGGCGCCCGGCCTTGCGAAACGAGGAAGGTGAGCGGCTATGTCGCCCACCACGAAGAGGGCCAGGTCAGCACGCCGGTTGCCGGCGCATTCGACTGCTACGCGGCGATCGCGGCGGCGATTGCGGCCTGCAGCGCGGCCGGCGGCGGCCGCGTCGTGATCCCGGCCGGGAACTGGCTGGTGAAGGGCCCGATCGTGCTCAAGTCGAACGTCAACGTGCACCTGTCCAAAGGCGCCCACGTCTACTTCAGCAACGATCCGGACGACTTCGCCAAGTACGGCGACTACGATTGCGGCCCGCACGGCAAGCTCGTGATCTCGCGCTGGCAGGCCAACGACTGCCTGAACTACTCGCCGCTGGTGTATGCCTACAACCAGACCAACATCGCCCTCACCGGCGAGGACTGGACCAGCATCCTCGACGGCCAGGGCGGCGTCCCGCAAGCCAACGGCGACACCTGGTGGGACTGGAAGGGCAAGCGCAAGCCCGGCCCGAACCAGAACCAGGCGCAGACGGTCGTCAATCCACTGACGCCGACCACGATCAAGGCGCTCGTCCCCGGCCTGAGCGCGGAGCAGGTGGCGCTCATGGAAGGCAAGACCGACCGCTGGCGTACCGACGAAGTCTTCCTGCCGACCCTGTCGGAAGCGGGCGTCCCCGTGGGCAAGCGCGTGTTCGGCCGCGGCCACTACCTGCGCCCCTGCATGGTCGAATTCATCGGCTGCACGAACGTGCTGATGCAGGGCTACGAGATCCACCAGTCGCCGTTCTGGGTGCACCACCCGGTCAACTGCACGAAGGTCGAGTTCCGCGGCGTGCACATGGACAGCATGGGGCCGAACAGCGACGGCTTCGATCCGGACGCCTGCAACACCGTGCTGGTGGACGGCTGCACCTTCAATAACGGCGACGACTGCATCGCGATCAAGTCGGGCAAGAACCTGGACACGCAATTCGGCCCGACCCAGAACGTGGTGATCCAGAACTGCATCATGAACAGCGGCCATGGCGGTGTGACCCTGGGCAGCGAGATGTCGGGCGGGATCCAGCACGTGTACGCGCAGAACATCGAGTTCCGCAACGCGAACTGGGCTACCGACCCGCTCAACACCGCGATCCGCATGAAGACCAACATGAACCGCGGCGGATTCCTGCGCCACTTCTACGTGCGCAACGTGAGCATGCCGAACGGCGTCAACCTGAAGCCGGGCTACTACAAGCCCCTGCCCGGCTCGCCGATCCCGCAGCGCTCCGTCGGCTCCTCGTCCGGCGCGGTGGTGACGATCGACTGCGACTACGATCCGAACGCGGATAACGTGCGGACCCGCCCGCCGGTGGTCGAGCACATCCACATCTCGGGCGTGAAGGTCGGCAACGTGAAGACGAAGGATGGTTCGTTCTCCTGCTTCCAGGCCGTGCTGCTGCTGGGCCCCGTCGCCTACGACTACAACGGCAAGCAGCCTGCCGAGATCCTGCCGATCCGCGACGTGACGATCACGGACTGCGATTTCGGCACACCGGTGAATGCGGCGCAGCCCTGGTACACCTACAACGTGCGCAATGTGAAGCTCACCAATGTGACGATTGGCGGGAAGGTGCATAACACGGTGTTGTCGACGTAAGGCGCGAGTTCACCGTCCGGTAGGGTGGACTCCCGAGTCCACGCGTTACGCACGGCGGGATGTCGAAATGCCACAACAGGGCGAGGCATGCTCGCCCTGTCATACAGAGGCCGAACGTTCCAGGGATCGCCCGAGCAACGCCGAAACGAACTGTTTCGACTCGCGCCGGTTCCATGACGCGTGGACTCGGGAGTCCACCCTACATTTTTTGATGCTCTAAATAAACTGGTCAGACCGCTTGCAAAGCGCCAGCTTAGGTTGTACGATGACTGATAACTGGTGAGGCAGGACACAGCCCCACCCTCTCAACCCTAACTGAAGGTAATGACCATGTTCACTCCACAAGACGTCAAACAAATCCTGTCCTCCGGCCTGCTGTCCTTCCCGATCACCGACTTCGACGCGAACGGCGACTTCAATCCGGAAACCTATACCCGTCGCCTGGAGTGGCTAGCACCGTATGGTGCGACCGCGCTGTTCGTGGCCGGCGGCACCGGCGAGTTCTTCTCGCTGACCCCCGAGGACTACACGCAAGTCGTGAAAGTCGCCGTCGAAACCTGCCGCGGCAAGGTGCCGATCCTGGCCGGCGCCGGCGGCCCGACCCGCATGGCCATCAAGTACGCACAGGAAGCCGAACGCCTGGGCGCCCACGGCATCCTGCTGATGCCTCACTACCTGACCGAAGCGAGCCAGGACGGCCTGGTCGAGCACGTCGCCGCCGTCTGCGCGTCGGTGAAGTTCGGCGTCGTCGTCTACAACCGCGACCGCTGCAAGCTGAACGCCGAGTCGCTGCTGAAGCTGGCCGACCGCTGCCCTAACCTGATCGGCTTCAAGGACGGCATCGGCGAAATCGAATCGATGGTCAGCATCCGCCGCAAGCTGGGCGACCGCTTCACCTACCTCGGCGGCCTGCCGACCGCGGAAGTCTACGCCGCCGCCTACAAGGCACTGGGCGTGCCGGTCTACTCGTCGGCCGTGTTCAACTTCATCCCGAAGACCGCGATCGAGTTCTACGAAGCCGTCCGCACCGACGACTTCGCCACTCAGGGCCGCCTGATCGACGACTTCTTCCTGCCTTACCTGGACATCCGCAACCGCAAGGCCGGCTATGCAGTCAGCATCGTCAAGGCAGGCGCCGCGATCGCCGGCTACAGCGCGGGTCCGGTGCGCGCACCGCTGACCGACCTGACCGGCGAGGAAGTCGAGAAGCTGCGCGCCCTGATGGCCAAGCTCGGCCCGCAGTAATCCCGGTTTGACGTAATTTTCGGCGCGCCGGGGCCACACAGCCGCGGCGCGCCTTCATGCATTCGAAGAGGAGAACCATCTTGACCATCACCATCAACGGCGAACTGCTGATCGGCAGCGCCGCCATCAAGGGCAGCGCGGCTGCCTTCCGCGCCGTCAACCCGGCCACCGGCGAACAGATCGAGCCCTCCTTCGGCACCGGCACCGTCGACGACGTCGAGCGCGCCTGCGCCCTGGCCGACGAAGCCTTCGATACCTACCGCGAGACCTCGCCTGAAGCGCGCGCCGCCTTCCTCGAGCTGGCCGCCCAGAACATCCTCGACCTCGGCCCGCAGCTGATCGAACGCGCGATGCTCGAATCCGGCCTGCCGCAAGCCCGCCTGGAAGGCGAGCGTGGCCGCACCGTAAACCAGCTGCGCCTGTTCGCGAAAGTCGTGCGCGACGGCCGTTTCCTGGCCACCGCGCTGGACTCGGCCCTGCCGGAACGCACGCCGCCGCGCCCCGACCTGCGCCTGCGCAAGATCGGCCTGGGCCCGGTCGCCGTCTTCGGCGCCAGCAACTTCCCGCTGGCCTTCTCGGTCGGCGGCGGCGACACCGCCTCGGCGCTGGCAGCCGGCTGCCCGGTCGTGGTGAAGGCCCATGGCGCCCATCCAGGCACCTCGGAACTCGTCGGCAAGGCCATCCAGGCCGCCGTCAAAGCCGCCGGCCTGCCCGAGGGCGTGTTCTCGATGCTGCACGGCGACGGCCGCACCATCGGCCAGGCGCTGGTCTCGCATCCGGCCATCAAGGCGGTCGGCTTCACCGGCTCGCGCCAGGGCGGCATGGCCCTCGTGCGCGCCGCCGCGGCACGCCCCGAACCGATCCCGGTCTACGCCGAAATGAGCAGCATCAACCCGCTGTTCCTGCTGCCGGGCGCAATGAGCGAGCGTGCCGCCCAGATCGGCACAGGCTTCATCGATTCCCTGGTGCTCGGCGCCGGCCAGTTCTGCACCAACCCTGGCCTGGTGATCGCCCTCGAAGGCGCACAACTGGACAGCTTCCGCGATGCCGCCGTCACCGCCCTGCAGGGCAAGGTCGGCACCACCATGCTGACCCCGGGCATCCACGCCGCCTTCAACAGCGGTGTCGAGAAGCTGGGCCGCGAAGAAGGCGTGACCCAGCTGGCCCGCGGCCAGTGCGGCACCACCGTCTGCGCCGGCCAGGCCGCCCTGTTCGAGACCGACGCCGCCAACTTCATCGCCAACCCGGCGCTGGAAGACGAGATCTTCGGTTCCTCCTCGCTGATCGTGCGCTGCGCCAGCCTGGAGCAGTTCCGCGACGTGGCCGAGCACCTGGACGGCCAGCTGACCGCCACCATCTTCCTCAACGAAGCCGACCGCGACGCCGCCCTGGCGCTGCTGCCGGTGCTCGAGCGCAAGGCCGGCCGCGTGCTGGTCAACGGCTACCCGACCGGCGTCGAGGTGTCGCACGCAATGGTCCACGGCGGCCCCTTCCCGGCCACCTCGGACAGCCGCTCCACCTCGGTCGGCGCGGGCGCGATCGACCGCTTCCTGCGTCCGGTGAGCTACCAGGACCTGCCGGGCTGGCTGCTGCCGGAAGCGCTGCAGGACGCCAACCCGTACGGCCTGCACCGCATCAAGGACGGTGAGCTGGTGAAGGGCTGAGCCTGAGCGAACGCATGGCGGGCCCTTGCCCGCCTGCTGCCTGGCCCTGGACGCCCGATGCATGTCGGGCGTCTTTTTTTGTACCCGCTTTTTTTGCAAGCAACAAATTGCCCGTCCCGGCTCGCACCCGGGCTGTTCAGCGCGGGAACCAATCCGGGCTCCGCAGCGTCGAATCCGGACGTGAATATCCCGGGCGCTGGCGCGCAGAAACAACAATGCAGGCCGCATATCGCACAGCCTGCCGTGCGCGCGGACGTCCGATATATAGTTGTCCACGTTACGAGCGGTCTACTGTCAAGCGCGCCCATCGGCTGCCTTCGCAAGAAGACAGGGTGGCGGCGCGTTCCTGCAGTCGTCTCCAACCTTGGGTTGCCAGGTCTGCCACGATCATGGATGCTACCGAAGCAGAACGCATTGCATCGTCAACACCGGGAACTGCCCCGCAGCCCACGCTCGGCCTGCGCGAGGCGGTCGCCGTCATCGTCGGCGTCGTCATCGGGGCCGGCATCTTCAAGGCGCCGTCCATCGTCGCCGGGCTCAGCGGCAGTGCGGGCGCCATGTTCGGCCTGTGGATCCTCGGCGGCCTCGTGTCGCTGGTCGGCGCGCTCTGCTATGCCGAGCTGACCACGTCCTGCGCCCACGCCGGCGGCGACTACCATTTCCTGCGCCGCGCCTACGGCCGCCAGGTCGCCTTCCTGTTCGGCTGGGCGCGCTTCGCCGTGATCACCACCGGCTCCATCGCCCTGCTCGGCTTCGTCTTCGGCGACTACATGCAGCAGGTGCTGCCGCTGCCCGGCCTGGCCGGCGCGGCCGGCTCGACCGTGTACGCGTTCGCCGTCGTCGTCGTGCTCACCCTGCTCAACCTGCGCGGCATCCGCGCCGGCGCCCTCACCCAGACCTGGCTCACCCTGCTCGAGGTCGGCGGCCTGCTGCTGATCGCGGGGGCGGCCACCTTCTTTGCCGGCGCACCTCCGCCCGCGCCCGCGGCCACGTCAAGCCCCGCCTCCTACGGTATGGCCATGGTGTTCGTGCTGCTCACCTATGGCGGCTGGAACGAGGCCGCCTACATCAGCGCCGAGGTGCGCGACGGCAGGCGCAACATGGTGCGCGCGCTGACCCTGTCGATCCTGCTCATCACCATCCTCTACCTGCTGGTAACCTGGGCCTGCTGGGCCACCCTCGGCCTGGCCGGCATGGCCGGCTCGGAAGCGCTGGCCGCCGACGTCATGCGCGCCACCGCCGGGCCGGCGGGCGAAGCGCTCATCTCGCTGCTGGTGGCGGTGTCGGCCCTTACCTCGATCAACGCGACCATGATCGTCGGCGCGCGCACCGGTTACGCCATGGGCTGCGACTGGCCGCGGCTGCGCGTGCTCGGCCAGTGGGATGGCGCGCGCGGCTCGCCGGCGCCGGCCATGCTGGTGCAGGGCATCGCCGCCCTGCTGCTGGTCGGACTGGGCGCGGCCTTCGGCAGCGGCTTCAAGTCGATGGTGGAGTTCACGGCGCCCGTGTTCTGGCTGTTCTTCCTGCTCGCCGGCCTCTCGCTGTTCGTGCTGCGCCGGCGCGAGCCGAACCTGCCGCGCCCTTTCAAGGTGCCCCTGTTTCCCCTGCTGCCGCTGGTGTTCTGCGCGACCTGCTGCTGGATGCTCTGGTCCAGCCTGTCGTACGTGTACAGCCAGCAGCTCGGCGGCCTGAACGCGGCCTGGATCGGCGTCGCCGTGCTCGCCGCCGGCCTGCTGCTGTTGCCCCTGCTGCGTGCCGGCCCCGAGCGCTAATCTCGAACGATCAGCGGGCGGCCGGCCCGCGCGCACCATTTCATCGCTGTCCCACCAACCGAAGGAGAATGTCGATGATTTCCCAACCACGCCGTACGCTGCTCGGTCTCGGCGCCACCGCGACCGGCCTGGCCCTGCTCCCCGCCCCGCGCCTGCTGGCCCAGCCGGCCACCGCCACACCGGCCCTCGATGTCCCCTATGTGCCCACGCCCCAGCAAGTCGTCGACCGCATGCTGAAGCTGGCCAGGGTCAGCAAGAACGACGTCCTGTTCGACCTCGGCTGCGGCGACGGCCGCATCGTCGTGACCGCGGCGAAGGCCCACGGCGCCCGCTGCACCGGCATCGACATCGACCCCGAGCGCATCGCCGAGGCCAAGGAAAACGCCAAAAAGGCCGGCGTCACCGACAAGGTGACCTTCCGCGTCGCCAACCTCTTCGATACCGACCTGTCCTCGGCCTCGGTGGTCACGCTCTACCTGCTGCCGACGATCAACACCCGGCTGCGCCCCCAGCTGTGGAAGCAACTGAAAGTCGGCTCGCGCGTGGTGTCGCATGCCTTCGACATGGGCTCGGAATGGCCGCCGGAAAAGACGGAGACGGTCGACGGCAGGACGATTTATTACTGGACGATTACCGAGGCGCAGAAGAAGGCGGTCAAGGCGTAACTGGCGTACAGCCTCGTCCGGCAGGGCCTCCGGACGGCGCCGCCAGCGCTGCCGCCATCGTTCGCCATTCAAACGGCACGCTGCCTCCGCCCCGGCGGCGTCAGGCCGCGTTCACCCGACGCCCCTGCCCTGCAGGCCGCAATCGCCGCGGCTGCCGCTTGGTCGGCTGAGCTCGCGGCGGCCATCGTCTCTGCTCCGCCTTCAAACGCCCGCGCCGCAGCTGACGTTGGCTAAACTTGTCTAGGCGCTCCCCTCCGACAAACCTTATCCAAGGCATAAGCCAAGCACCTTGGCAACAGCCCGCGCACCACCTGTTGCAAACGAAACATATGCATGTTTTTCGCCGGCGCGCGGCCTCAAGGACCCGGCGACTTCATGGTATCGTTCTCTGAAAAACATGCAGGCTGCGTGCGCGGCCAGGGCTGCCGGCGCCCTGTGGCGCGTGCCCGCCGCATTTGGGGAGTCTTGATGGCGTCCACTGTCCTGCGGCTGCTGCGGCTCGCGCCGTTGCTGCTCGTGTTTGCAAGCCCGCTCCTGCCCGCCATGGCGCCGGCGGCGCCGCTGCGCGTCGTCATGGACGCCAACTATCCACCTTTCGTGCACCGCAACGCCGACGGCAAGCTCGAGGGCTACACAGTCGACGTCTGGCGGCTCTGGCAGAAAAAGACCGGGGTCCCGGTCGAGATGATCCCTGCCAACTGGGGCGAGGTGCAGCCGATGCTGCTGCGTGGCGACGCCGACGTCATCGATCCCATTTTCCAAACCCCCGAGCGCGAGACGCGCCTCGATTTTTCCGGGTCCTACGCCACCGTCACCACCGCGGTCTATGCCGATGCCTCGCTCGGTGCCATCCACGAGATGGCCAGCCTGAAGGGCTTCGAGGTCGCGGTCCAGGCCGACGATGCCTGCGCCGAGCAACTGCGCAAGGCGGGCGTCGGCAAGGTGCGGGTCTTTCCGAGCCACGAGGCGCTGGTCGCGGCGGCGGCCAGCCAGAGCGTCAAGCTGCTGTGCATGGACGAATACTCGGCCGATTACCACCTGTACCGGCTGGGGCTGCAGCGCAGCTACGTCAAGGCCTTCGAGGTCGCGCACGACGAGCTGCGCCGCGGCGTGCGCAAGGGCGACGAGGCGACGCTGGCCCTGGTCGAACGCGGGATGGCGCAGATCAGCAAGGCCGAGCTCGATGCCCTGCACGAGCGCTGGATGGGGCGCCCGCTGGTGTTCACGCGCTACGCCGAACGGCTGGTGCAGGCCCTCGTCGCGCTGGCCTGCCTGGTGCTGGCGCTGGGCGCCTGGCTGGTGACGGTGCGGCGCGCGGTCGGCCGCCGCACCATCGAGCTCGAGCGCGAAAAGGCACAATTGCGCTCGCTGGTGGAGAACAGCCCCGACCTGGTCTGGCTGAAGGACCGCACTGGCGTCTACCTGGCTTGCAACGTGCAGGCGGCCAGGCTGTTCGGCAAGCCGGCGCCCGACATCGTCGGCCGCCGCGACGACGAGCTGTTCGACGCGACGGCGGCGCTGCGCTTCCAGCTGAGCGACGCCGCCGCCCTGCGCGCGGGGCGTCCGGTGACGACCGAGGAAATCGAGGCCTTGCCCGGCGCCGGCGGCACGCGCGTCTTCGAAACCATCAAGACCCCCGTCACCCAGCCGGACGGCACCGTGATCGGCGTGCTCGGCGTCGCGCGCGACATCACCGAGCGCCGCCAGCAGGAGCAGACCATCCGCGAACAGGACCGCCTGCTCAAGGAAATGAGCATGCTCGCCCAGATCGGCGCCTGGGAGATCGACGTGGCGAGCGGCGCCTTCCATTGGACCGAGGAACTGGCACGCATCTACGAGCTCCCCGAAGGCCAGCCGCTCACGTTGGAAACCTGCGCCGCCTGCTTTGGCCCTGAAGACCGCGCCCTGATCGAACGCAGCCTGGAAGAGGCCAGGCAGCACGGCGCGCCCTTCACCCTCGAACTGGAAATGGTGAGCGGCGCCGGCAAGCGCAAATGGGTGCGCTCGATCGCCAGGCCGGTACTGGACGGCGAGCGCGTCGCCAGGCTGCGCGGCACCGTGCAGGACGTCACCCAGCGGCGCGACCTCGAGGAATCGATGCGCATGGCGAACCTGATCTACCAGACCAGCCTGGAAGCCATCGTCGTCACCGACGAGGCCAACCGGATCGTCGACGCCAACCCGGCCTTTGCCCGGCAGAGCGGCGACGCCCTGGCGTCCGTGCTCGGAACCCGGCCGGCCCTGTTCGCCTCGAGCATGCACGACCAGGGCTTCTACGAGCGCGTCTGGCAGGAACTCCAGGAGCACGACGCCTGGGAGGGCGAGATCCTCGACCGCAACGTCGACGGCTCGTTCACGGCCAAGTACGTCAACATGCGCGCGATCCGGCATCCGGACGGGCGCATCTACCGGCATGTCATCCAGTTCCGCGACATCAGCGAACAGAAGGAAAAGGACGAGCTGATCTGGCGCCAGACGAATTTCGACGCCCTCACCGGCCTGCCCAACCGGCGCCTGTTCGTCGACCGCCTGGAGCAGGAGCTCAAGCAGGCCCACGGGGCCGGCCGGGGCCTGGGCGTCATGCTGCTCGACCTCGACCGCTTCAAGGAAGTCAACGACAGCTTCGGCCACGCGAAAGGCGACGCGGCCCTGGTCGAACTGACCCGGCGCATCGAACGCTGCGCGCCCGAAGGCACGACCATCGGCCGCCTGGGCAGCAACATGTTCGCCCTGGTCGTGCGCGAATTCGACGGCCGCACCCACCTGGAGACGACCGCCGAAGCCGTGATCGGCGCGATTGCGGCACCGCTGGTCCTGGGCAGCGAGGGCGAGGCCTACCTCTCGGCCAGCGTCGGCATCAGCGTGTATCCGGACGACGGCGCCAGTGCGGCCGACCTGGTGCGCAATGCGGAAGCAGCCGTCTACCTGGCGAAGAGCGAGGGCCGCGGGCGTTTCCGCTACTTCACCTCCACGCTGCAGCAGCGCGCCCGCAGCAAGCTCGCGCTCACCAACGACCTGCGTCTGGCACTCGGACGCGGCCAGCTGCAGGTGCATTACCAGCCGATCGTCGACGTCGCCGGCGGCCCGGTCCGCAAGGCCGAAGCGCTGCTGCGCTGGTCCCATCCCGAGCATGGCATGATCAGCCCGGCGCGCTTCATTCCGCTGGCCGAAGAGGCCGGGCTCATCGACGAGATCGGCGACTGGGTGATGCGCGAGGCGATCGCCGGCATCGAGCGCTGGCGCCGCGCCTACGGCTACGTGGTGGAAGTGAGCGTCAACGTGTCGCCGGTCCAGTTCGACCGCCGCGGCAGCCTGGCCTGGCTGCAGCGCGTCGTCGGGTCCGGCCTGCCGCCCAACAGCATCACCGTCGAAATCACCGAGGGCCTGCTGGTGAGCGATGCCGAGCAGGTAAAACGCTGCCTCGAAGCCCTGCATGCGGCCGGGGCCAAGGTGTCCATCGACGACTTCGGCACCGGTTTTTCCTCGCTGTCCTACCTGAAGGATTTCGATGTCGACTACCTCAAGATCGACAAGTCCTTCATCAACAACCTGACCGACAACGGCAGCGACAAGGCGCTGACCGAAGGCATCATCGACCTCGCGCACCGGCTGGGCATCGAGGCCATTGCCGAGGGAGTGGAAAGCGCGGCCCAGCGCGACATGCTGGCTGCCTTCGGCTGCGACTATATCCAGGGTTATTTCTATTCGCCCGCCCTCACCCGCGAAGCCTTCGAAGCCTGCCTCGAGCGGCAGATGGTGCATTGACGCTTTGGAGCAGGCGCGCGGATCGTGCGTTGAACCCGGCGCGAAAAGCGCAGAATGGGCTTTTGAACAACGCCAGGAGATGTCCATGAGTCCGCAAGATTCCATGCTGTTGCAGGATTTCCTGAACCAGCTCGTGCAGGTGCGCGGCGTGCCGAAAGACCCGGAGGCCGAGGCGATGATCGCCAGGGCGGTGGCCCAGCAGCCCGACGCCGCCTACCTGCTGGTACAGCGCGCCCTGCTGCAGCAACAGGCGCTGAACAACGCCCAGGCCGAGATCGCCACGCTGCGCCAGCAGGTGCAGGGCGCCGGGCGCACGCCGGAATTCCTCGACCCGAACGCCTGGGGTAACGGCGGCGGCCAGCGGCCGGCCGCGGCGGCATACGGGGGCGCCGCCCCACCACAGACATCCCAGCCATCCCCCTACCCTCCACCGCTTGTCCAGCAGGGCCGGCGCGGCTTCTTCGGCGGGCGCATGGGTGGCATGGGCGGCGGCGGCATGGGCGGCATGGGCGCCCTCGGCACCATCGCCTCGACGGCGGCCGGGGTGGCGGCAGGCGCCTTCCTGTTCCAGGGGCTCGGCAATCTGTTCGACGGCAACAATAACGACGGCAACGGTTTCCTCGGCAACAACGACGCCTTTTCCTCGCTGACGGCGCCGCTCGACAACCTGTCGGACAACAACCTGGGCGCCGCCGACACCTCGAGCAGCTTCGCCGACAGCGGCGTCAGCGAGCACGACTTCTCGAGCGACGGAGGCGACAGCTTCGGCGGCGACGGCTTGGATGGCGGCGACTTCGGCGGCGGGGACGACGGCATGCTCGGCTAGTCCAGAAAGGCCTTGCCTCCACTCGACGGTTGCTCCGTATAAAATAAGGGCACATTTCGTCAAGGGGCAAGGATGTTCGAACTCAGCCAGATTCGCTGCTTCGTTGCGGTCGCCGAAGAGCTGCACTTCAGCCGGGCGGCCGAGCGGCTGAACATGACCCAGCCGCCGCTGAGCCGGCAGATCAGGCTGCTCGAGCACCATGTCGGCGTCCAGCTGCTCGAGCGCAGCAGCCGGACCGTCCGTCTGACCACGGCCGGCAAGGCCTTCTTTCCGGAAGCGGCGCGCATCCTGCGCATCAGCGAGGAAGCCGTGTTCGCGGCACGCCGGGTCGCCAAGGGCGAACAGGGGAATCTTGCCATCGGTTTCACCTCGGCGTCCGGCTATAGCCTGCTGCCGGAGGTCGTGCGCCGCCTGCGCGAGCGCCTGCCGGGGGTGACGCTGGCGCTCAAGGAACTGGTCAGCACGGCCCAGGTCGAGGCCCTCAATGCCGGCGAGCTCGATCTCGGCCTGATGCGCCCCCACCCCATGAACAGCGAGCTCGACAGCGTCCTGATCGCCACCGAAGCCCTGATGCTGGCCATCCCCGAGGCCGAGGCGCCCCTGTGGCCGGCGGAGCCCACGCTGGCCAGCCTGCACGGCAAGCCTTTCGTGATGTATTCGCCCTACGAGGCGCGGCCCTTCTACCAGATGCTCACCGAGCGCTTCGCGCGCGCCGGGGTGGTGCCGGACGTAATCGAGCACATCGGCCAGGTGCACACCATGCTGGCGCTGGTGCGCGCCGGCATGGGCGCGGCCCTGATCGCTGAAGGGGCGTCGCGCCTGCAGTTTGACGGCATCGTCATGCGCAAGATGGCGACCGAACCGGTGGAAATGGTCTGCGCCTTCCGCCGCGACAACGACAACCCGGTGCTGGACGTGTTCCGGCGCGACATCCTGCCGGGTTTTCCGGCGCGGTAAGCGGCCCGACGATTCAATTCCTGAATCAGGTACGTCAGTCTTTGGTTTGATTGTGAATCAATCACCTCCTATGATTGTTTCAACAAAAAGCTTGCCGCAGCGACGGCGACAACAATCACAACAGGAGACGACATGATCCCAGCATTTGCTTTCCCGGTCCGCAAGGCCACCCCCGCATCTGTAGCCATTCCAACCGCCGCCATCCTCCTCTGCATGGGCGCCGCCGCCCAGGCCCAGACCAACGTCGCCATCTACGGCCTGGTCGACGCGGCCATCGTCGGCGAGCGCGGCGGCGTCGGCGGAAACGTCACCAAGATCACCAGCGGCGCCTCGGCCGCCTCGCGCCTCGGCTTCCGCGGCACGGAAAACATCGGCAACGGCGTCTCGGCCTTCTTCAACCTGGAACTGGGCACCAAGATCGACACCGGCGAAATCGATTCGGCCGGCACCATCTTCAACCGCATCGCCCTGGTCGGCATCAAGACCGACGCCGGCGCCGTTGCGCTGGGCCGCCAGTACACGCCTTACCACAACACCCTGGTCAAGGTGATCGACCCGTTCAACACCGGCTACGCCGGCACGGCGAAGAACCTGTTCCCGCACTTCGGCGCGAACATTCGCACCAGCAACACGATCACCTATGCGCCGCCCGTCGTCAGCGGCTTCGACGTCGAACTGGCCTATGCCGCCGGCGAGCAGGCCGACTCCTCGACCAACCGCCAGGTCGGCGGCGCCGTCGGTTATGCGAAAGGCCCGCTGACGCTGCGCGTCGCCTACAACAACCGCCATTCGACGGTGGGAACCGCCAACCTCACCGGCCGCAACCTGCTGCTCGGCGCAAACTACGCGTTCAAGCGGGTGAAGGTCCACGCCGGCTACGGCATCGACCGCGGCCCCGGCAGCGCCCCGCTGGGGAACAACAACAACCCGTACGGCGGCGTGCGGGCGACCCCGTCGACCGACGGCCGCGAAGTGCTGCTCGGCTTCAGCGCCCCGGTCGGCGCCGGCACCCTGCTGTTCTCGACGATGCACAAGGACGACCGCACCGCCTTCAACCAGGATGCCAGTTCATGGGGCATCGGCTACCTGCATTCCCTGTCCAAGCGGACCGGGCTGTATGCGGCCTATGCGCACATCAACAACCGCAACGGCGCCGGCTTCACGGTCGCCAACAATACCGAGGCCGGCACCGGCAACACGGGCTACAACCTGGGCGTGCGGCATACGTTCTGAGGAACACCGGCACGGGCAAGCGGAGCATACCGGCCGTGACGGATGCAGTACGCCTGAACAAGGCAGTCAACACCAGATAGACAGGAGATCGTTGTGGAACACGCAGAAAGCATCAACACTGGGGCGCCGGCGGCCCGCACCGAAGGTAAGCGCGGCGGGACACGCTGGGTCATCCTCGCGATGCTGTTTGCGGTCACCACCATCAACTATGCCGACCGCGCGACGATCTCGATCGCGGGCCCGCAGATGCGCGAGGCCCTCGACCTGAGTCCGGTGCAGATGGGCTTCATCTTCTCGGCCTTTGCCTGGTCCTATGTTTTGGCCCAGCTGCCAGGCGGCTGGCTGCTCGACCGTTTCGGCTCGAAGATCACCTATTTCTTCAGCATCTTCCTGTGGTCGGTGTTCACCATGTTCACCGGCGCGGCCGGCTTCTTCGCGGGCGGCACGGCCGTCCTGGTTTTGTTCGCCCTGCGCCTGCTGGTGGGCGCGGCCGAAGCGCCTTCCTTCCCCGGCAACAGCCGCATCGCGTCGTCCTGGTTTCCCACCCACGAGCGCGGACTGGCGGTGGCCGTGTTCAACTCGGCCCAGTACTTCGCGACCGTGCTCTTCGCGCCGCTGATGGGCTGGCTGGTGCATTCCTACGGCTGGCAAAGCGTGTTCTACGTGATGGGTGGGTTGGGCGTGCTGGTTTCCTTCGTCTGGCTGAAAGTCATCTACGGGCCGCGCGAGCACCCGAACGTTAGCGCCAGCGAACTGAAGTACATCCAGGAAGGCGGCGCCCTGGTCGACCTCGAAAGCGCAGGCCAGAAAGCCCAGGCCAGCCGCGTCCACACTCCCACCTGCATCAAGGAACTTCTGTCGAACCGCATGCTGCTCGGCGTGTACATCGGCCAGTACTGCATCACCACCCTGACCTATTTCTTCCTGACCTGGTTCCCCGTCTACCTGGTGCAGGAGCGCGGCATGACCATCCTGAAGGCGGGCTTCGTGGCCTCACTCCCGGCCGTCGCCGGCTTCCTGGGCGGCATCGTCGGCGGCTGGATGTCCGACCGCCTGAGCCGCGCCGGCTATTCGCTGTCGGTGTCGCGCAAGGTACCGATCGTGACCGGCATGCTGCTGTCGATGAGCATGATCGCCTGTAACTACATCGAGACCGACACCCTGGTCATCGCCGCGATGTCGCTCGCCTTCTTCGGCAAGGGCATCGGCGCGCTGGGCTGGGCGGTCGTGGCCGACACCTCGCCGAAAGAAGCCGGCGGCCTGTCCGGCGCCCTGTTCAACACCTTCGGCAACACCGCCGGCATCACCACCCCGATCGTGATCGGCTACATCGTCCAGCACACCGGCTCCTTCGCCGGGGCCCTGGTCTTCGTCGGCGCGAATGCCGCGGTGGCCATCTTCTGCTACCTGTTCATCGTCGGCGATATCGGGCGCGTGTCGCTCACGAAGTCCCTGGTCGCCAAATAAACATACTCCATCCACACTGAATATTGCGAGCCCACCATGCATACCACCGTCAATAACGCCCCCGTCGTCACCGGCATGCGCGTCGTCCCCGTCGCCGGCCAGGACAGCATGCTGCTCAACCTCTCCGGCGCCCACGGCCCCTGGTTCACCCGCAACATCGTCATCCTCACCGACAGCGCCGGCAACACCGGCCTGGGCGAGGTGCCGGGCGGCGAGAAGATCCGCCAGACCCTGGAAGACGCGCGATCCCTCGTCGTCGGCAAGACCATCGGCGACTACAACGCCGTCCTGAACGCCATGCGCACCGCCTTCGCCGACCGCGATGCCGGCGGGCGCGGCCTGCAGACCTTCGACCTGCGCACGACCATCCACGCCGTGACCGCCGTCGAATCGGCCCTGCTCGACCTGCTGGGCCAGTTCATGAACGTGCCGGTCGCTAGCCTCCTGGGCGAAGGCATGCAGCGCAACGCCGTCGAGATGCTGGGCTACCTGTTCTACGTGGGCGACCGCAACAAGACCGACCTGGCCTACCGCGCCGAGCCGGATGCCGGCGACGCCTGGTTCCGGGTCCGCAACGAGGAAGCCCTGACGCCGGAAGCGGTGGTGCGCCTGGCCGAGGCGGCGCGCGAGCGCTACGGCTTCAACGACTTCAAGCTGAAGGGCGGCGTGCTGAGCGCCGACGCCGAGATGGAGGCCATCGTCGCCCTGCACGAGCGCTTCCCGGAAGCGCGCTGCACGCTCGACCCGAACGGCGCCTGGTCGCTCGAGGAAGCGATCCGCGTCTGCCGCGACAAGCACGGCGTGCTGGCCTATGCGGAAGACCCCTGCGGCGCCGAGAACGGCTTCTCGGGCCGCGAAGTGATGGCCGAGTTCCGCCGCGCCACCGGCCTGCCGACCGCTACCAACATGATCGCCACCGACTTCCGCCAGATGGCCCACTCGATCCAGCTGCAATCGGTCGACATCCCGCTGGCCGACCCGCACTTCTGGACCATGAGCGGCTCGGTGCGTGTGGCCCAGCTGTGCCAGATGTTCGGCCTGACCTGGGGCTCGCACTCGAACAACCACTTCGACATCTCGCTGGCCATGTTCACCCACGTCGGCGCCGCCGCGCCGGGCAAGGTCACCGCGATCGACACCCACTGGATCTGGCAGGACGGCCAGCACCTGACCAAGGAGCCGATGAAGATCGAAGGCGGCATGATCCACGTGCCGGCCAAGCCGGGCCTGGGCATCGAGATCGACGAGGCGGAGCTGGAAAAGGCGCACCAGGCTTACCGCAACATGGGGCTGGGCGCGCGCGACGACGCGGTGGCGATGCAGTTCCTGGTGCCGAACTGGACGTTCAATAACAAGCGGCCTTGCCTGGTGCGCTGAACGCAGGGCCGTCGATCATTCGCGGATGATCGGCGGTGCGTTGAACGCGTGGAGTCGGGACTCCACGCGTTTGGTAAGCGTGCGCACCCGTACCGCCACGGCTCACTCCACCGGCGTGAGCAACGCCTTTCCCTCGAAATGCGCCGCCAGGTTCGCCACCGCCAGCTCGCGCATCGCGCGTCTCGCTTCGACGGTATTGCTCCCCACATGCGGCGCCAGCACCACGTTGTCCATCGCGCGCAAAGCCGGCGGCACCGCGGGTTCGTGCTCGAACACATCCAGCCCCGCCGCACCCAGGCGCCCCTCCGCCAGCGCAGCGACCAGCGCCGCCTCGTCCACCACCGACCCGCGTGCGATGTTCACCAGCGTGCCCTCGGGCCCGAGCGCCTCCATCACCCGCGCATCGATCATCCCCTTCGTGGCTGCCCCGCCGGGCGCGCACACGACCAGCATGTCCGCTTCCTCGGCCAGCGCCAGCAGCGAGGCCGCACGCCGCTCCGGCATAGCCCCCGGGCTGCGCTGGAAGTAGCGGATCTCGACTCCAAAGGGCTGGAGCCGCGCCGCCACCGCCTGCCCGATGCGCCCGAAACCGACGATGCCCGCCACCTTGCCCTTCACGCTGCGCGCCTGCGCCAGCGGCACGCGCGCTTCCCACTGCCCGGCGCGCACATAGCGGTCCAGCATGGGCAGGCGCCGCACCGCCGCCAGCAGCAGGCAGACCGCGAAGTCGGCCACGTCGTCGGTGAGCACGTCCGGCGTATTCGTCAGCGCCACGCCGCGCGCCGCCAGCAGCGGCGCCGGGACGGCATCGACCCCGACGCCATGCACCGCGACGATCTCCAGGCTGGTGAGGCGCTCCAGCAGGGCCGCGTCGATCCCGACGGTGCCGGTGGTCAGCACGCCGCGCACCCGTCCCGCCACTGCATCCAGGCGTGCCGCCTTTTCGTCGTCGGCGAGCGGCGCCAGGAAATGGCAGAGGAACTGCTCTTCCAGCTGCATGCGTGTTTCAGGCGGCCATACGTTGCCGAGTACGAGGATGTCCGGTTTCATCGTGGGTCCATGCTGTGCTTGTGAGCCCTCGAGTATAGAGTCTCAGCCTCGTTCCCGTGCGAGGGTATGGGATAATCGCGCCCTGACCCCACTGCCCTCACCATGACCCTGACCATCTCCCGGATCCTGCACGCCGGTTACGTCTTCGAATGCGGCGATACGCGCATCGCCTTCGATCCGATCTTCGAGAACCCGTTCAGCCGCAACTGCCACGCCTTCCCGGCCGTCCGCTTCGACCAGGAGGCCATCCGCGGCACCCGTTTCGACGCCGTCTTCATTTCGCACTTCCATGACGACCACTGCTCGCTCGAGAGCCTCGACCTGCTCGACCGCCGCACGCCCATCCACATCTACTGCCTGTTCGAGGAACTGTTCGCCATGGTGCGCGAACTGGGCTTCGCCGACGTGCGTCCGCTGACCATCGACCTGCCGGTCGACGTCGGACCCATCGTGGTCACGCCGCGCGCTGCGCTCGACGCCGAGGTCGACTCGATGTTCCAGGTGACGGCCGCCGGGCTGAACGTGCTCAACGTCGTCGACTCCTGGATCGACCCCGAGGGCCTGGAGACCCTGGCGCGCTACGCGCCCTGGGACATGGTGCTGTGGCCCTTCCAGACCATGCACGAGATCGAGGTGCTCTCGCCCTCGCGCGCCACGCCGGCGCCGCCTGAACTGCCGGCGGACTGGATCGAACAGCTGGCGGTGCTGCAGCCGCGCTACGTGGTGCCGAGCTCCTGCCAGTTCCTGCAGGAGCCGTGGTCCTGGTACAACGAGGCTTTCTTCCCGATCAGCTACCGCCAGTTCGGGCAGCAGGTCGAGGCTGCACTCCCTGGGGTCCGGGTGGTGCGCCTCGCCCCCGGCGTGTCGGTAGTGCTGGAGCAAACCGGCCTGCAGCCTGCCGCGCGCCTGCCCTGGGTGATCCCGGTCGGCGAGCAGGACGTCGACTACTGCTACGACCCGCAGCTGGTGCCGCCGGCCACGGCCGACATCGCGCGCCGTTTCCCGGCCCTGACCGATGCGCAGGCCGCGCGCGTGAACGCTTACCTCGACGCCGGCCTGCTCGCCACCTACCGCAGCATGGAACTCCCGGAGGACAGCTTTTTCGAGAAGCCGCGCACCTGGCAGCTGACGGTGTTCGACCACACCGGCGCCGCCACCCGCCGCCGCTACCGCGTAGAGGGGGACACCATCGCCGCCCTTCCCCTCGATGCCGGCGCGCCGTCCTGGACCACCGAGGTGGCCATCGCCAAGCTGTACGCGGCGCTCGCACTGGGCGAATCCCTCACCTCGATGTACATGCGCATCAACGACACGGTCTTCGATGCCGAGACCGAACGCGACCTGGCAACTAGCGACCTGGTCGACGATCCCCTGATCCGCTGCCTTTTCGACGGCGCTTTCGGCGCCTACCAGGCCGCGCAATTGCGCCGGCTGAAAGAACGAACATGACCACCGCCACGACCACGCCCTCCGCACTTCCCTTCCGCGCCACGGCCGCCCAGGCCTGCGCCTGGCTCGCCGCTACCACCGGCACGCCCTGGACCCTGGCGCGCCTGCTGGAAGCGGGCCTGACCCCATATGTCTGGCTGGATTACGACGCCGCGCACGCCGAGCTCTTCGGCGACGCCAACGGCGGCTATGCGGCGCCGATCTTCTTCGACGCCGACATCGCGCGCCTGGCCGCCGGCAGCGAGGACGTCCTGATCACCATGACGAAGGACGTCTACCGCTTGCCCGTGAAGCTGCCGGCCCCGGGCTTCCGGCGTGCACTGGACGAGCTGCGCTTCCTGAAGAAGGAAGTCGAGCGCCTCCCCGCGAAGCTCGAACGCGAGGCCGCGCCGCCGCCGCCGCCGGCACCCGCGGCCGAATCGACGCTCGGGATCGACAAGGGCCAGGTGCTGGCTGCCTTCGGCCAGATGGTACGGATCGACCTGGAGGCGGCGCTGGCGGGCGGCGGGGGCATGTTCGGCGACGACGGCGCCCGCATCAAGGGCGGCGCGCGCAAATCGAAGAACAAGGCCCTGTGGAACCCGGTGACGCTGGCGCTGGGCCTGAACGACGTGTACCGGGTGCCGGTGTCGCGCCTGACGAAGGCGTTCCGGGCGCACGACTTCCTGTTTCCCTGGCTCGAGTCCTGGGAACAGAGCCTGCGCCTGTTAGGGAAATAAGCTAGGCCGCTGCCAGTTCCGCCTTCGCCGCCAGCACGCGGCGCAGCGCATTCTCCGGGTCGAGGCCCGACATCAGGAGATTGATGATCTCCTTCTTGTCCTCGCCCGTCACTTCCTTGCAGGCCTCGCGGTGGGCGCAGAAATACGCATACCAGGTCACGTCGGCCGGGCGCTCCTTGCGCGGCTTGAGGCGTTTCGGCACCGCCGCGCGCGCCTCCCCGGCGTAGGCGGCCACGCGCGCATCGAGGCCGGCCCCGGCCCAGTCGAATGCAGCCGCCGCCTGCCGTTCCGGTTCAGGCGCGCCGCCGGCGGCCGGATGCGCCACCAGCGCCGCCAGGTTGGGAAAACCGTTGGCGCGGCAAAACTCCTCGACAAAACGCAGCTTCATGGCCAGGCCCACGGGCACCGCGCGGTCGACCGCCGCGTCCTTCGGATGGCGCAGGCGCGTCAGCGTGAGCAGGTCGGCCGGGCCGATCGCCGCGCCCTGCGCGGCGCGGGCGTGGTGCGCGAGGGCGTCGACCAGTTTGATGGCGACCTCGATGTCGCCGAAAGTGAGTTGTTTGCTGGTGTCGATGCCGGCCTCCGGAAGGTGAATGGGGTGCCGCATCCGGGGCAACTTAGCAGGCCCAAAACGGTCTGAAGTATCGGAACAGCATGGGAACAACGCGTGGGCAATCGTGGTTTTCCCTTAGTTGCAAATCATATCATTTACTGGTACAACCCATCATGCGTACATATCGGACAACCAGAGAGCGCAGAGCCCGGTTTCGCGAGCAATCGGGGGCACAATCCGGCAGATCCGTTCGCACGACTCGCTGATACTTAAAACCAGAAGCTACAGGAGACACCGATGAAATTCACCCTCACGTGCGCCGCCGCGTGCCTCGCCATGTTCGGCAGCACCATGGCCCATGCCCAGTCCTACCCCACCAAGACGATCACCATGATCGTGCCGTTCGCCGCGGGCGGCCCGACCGACACCGTCGCCCGCCTCGTCGCTCAATCGATGGGCAACAAGCTCAAGCAGACGATCATCGTCGAGAACGTCAACGGCGCCGGCGGCACCATCGGCGCGGCGCGTGCGGCCAAGTCCGCCCCGGACGGCTACACGCTCTTCCTGCACCACATCGGCAACAGCACGGCGCCTTCGCTCTACCGCAAGCTGCCGTACGACACCGCAACCGCCTTCGAGCCGATCGGCCTCATCACCGACGTGCCGATGACCATCGTCGCCCGCGGCGACTTCCCGGCAAAGGACATCAAGGAATTGCTGGCTTATGTGAAAGCCAACAAGGACAAGGTGACCTACGCCAACGCCGGCGTCGGCTCGGCCTCGCACCTGTGCGGCATGCTGTTCATGACCGCCATCGGCACCGACCTGACCACGGTTCCCTACAAGGGCACCGGCCCGGCGATGAACGACCTGCTCGGCGGCCAGGTGGACATGATGTGCGACCAGACCACCAACACCACCAGCCAGATCAAGAGCGGCAAGGTCAAGGCCTACGCGGTCACCACCAAGACCCGCGTGCCGTCGCTGCCGAACCTGCCTACCCTGAATGAATCCGGCCTGGCTGGCTTCGAAGTGGCGGTTTGGCACGGCCTGTATGCACCGAAAGGCACCCCGAAGCCGATCATCGACACGCTCTCGGGCGCCCTGAAGGTTGCCCTCAAGGACCCGGTCGTGAAGCAGCGCTTTGCCGACCTCGGCACCGAGCCGGTCGCCGAAACCCGCGCGACTCCGGCTGCGCTCAATGCGCACCTGAATTCGGAAATCGCACGCTGGGCGCCGATCATCAAGAAAGCCGGCGTCTACGCCGACTGATCCACCGTACCGAAGTCGTTTTACCCAGGCAGGGAACCCGTTTCCCGGCCTGGGCTTCGTAGTGCAGGTTCCGCCGCCCGGCTTGCATGCGGGTGCGCGGGATGAACAAGAACATCCGCAATACAGGGAACAAAGGGGACTGCTGTGCCATCAATCATCCGCCATCCGAAAGACTTCTGGATCGGCATCATCTTCATGTTTTTCGGAATCGCCGCGGTCTTCATCGCCCGCGACTATTCGATGGGGACCGCCGGCCGCATGGGCCCGGCCTACTTCCCGAGCGTGCTGGGCGGCCTGCTGGCCCTGGTCGGGCTGATCGGGGTGATCCGCTCCTTCCTGCGTCCCGGCGAGGCCGTCAGTAAATTCCACGTCAGGAACCTGCTGCTGGTCCTGGTGGCCGTGCTCCTGTTCGGCTTCCTGATGCGCGGCGCCGGCCTGGTACCTGCCGCCCTCGTCCTGATCGTGATGAGCGCCTACGCCAGCCCGAAGTTCACCTGGGGCGCCACGCTGCTGCTGGCCGTCGGTTTGACAATTTTCGCCGTCCTTCTCTTCGTCAAGCTGCTGGGCTTGCCGATTGCGATCTTCGGCCCTTGGTTGGGATTTGAGTAAATAAAAACATGGAAATCTTTGCTAACCTCGGACTAGGCCTGGAAACGGCCTTCACCCTCACCAACCTGATGTACTGCCTGATCGGCGTGTTCGTCGGCACCGCCGTCGGCGTGCTGCCGGGCCTGGGACCGGTCGCCACCATCGCGATGCTGCTGCCGGCCACCTTCGGCCTGCCGCCGATCGCGTCGCTGATCATGCTGGCCGGTATCTACTACGGCGCCCAGTACGGCGGCTCGACCACGGCCATCCTGGTCAACCTGCCGGGCGAATCGTCCTCGGTCGTGACCGCCATCGACGGCCACGTCATGGCGCGCAACGGCCAGGCCGGCAAGGCGCTTGCCACCGCCGCGCTCGGTTCCTTCTTCGCCGGTTCGGTCGCCACCGTCCTGCTGGCCCTGTTCGCGCCGCCGCTGGCCGACATGGCGCTGCAGTTCGGCCCGGCCGAATACTTCTCGCTGATGGTGCTGGGCCTGGTGGCCTCGGTTGTGCTGGCCAGCGGCTCGCTCCTGAACGCGATCGGCATGGTCTTGCTGGGCCTGCTGCTGGGCCTGGTCGGCACCGACGTCAACTCCGGCGAGCAGCGCTATACCTTCGACTTCCCGCAGATCGCCGACGGCATCAACTTCGTCATCGTCGCCATGGGCATGTTCGGCATCGGCGAAATCGTCCGCAACCTCGAGCACGACGAGACGCGCCAGCTGATGATGAAGAAGGTCTCCGGCCTGATGCTCAGCAAGGAGGACTTCAAGCGCATCATCGCGCCGGTCTTCCGCGGCACCATCCTCGGTTCGGCCCTCGGCATCCTGCCGGGCGGCGGCGCGATGCTGGCCTCCTTCGCTTCCTACTCGATCGAAAAGAAGGTGTCGAAGAACGCGGCCAATTTCGGCAAGGGCGCCATCGAAGGCGTCGCCGCGCCGGAAGCGGCGAACAACGCCGGCGCCCAGACCTCGTTCATTCCGATGCTGACCCTCGGCATCCCGTCGAACCCGGTGATGGCACTGATGATCGGCGCCATGATCATCCAGGGCATCCAGCCCGGTCCCGCCGTCATGACCGAGCAGCCGACGCTGTTCTGGGGCCTGATCGTGTCGATGTGGTTCGGTAACTTCTTCCTGGTGCTGCTGAACCTGCCGATGATCGGCCTCTGGGTCAAGATGATCTCGGTGCCTTACCACCGCCTGTATCCGGCCATCCTGATGTTCTGCTCGATCGGCGTGTTCAGCCTGAACAACAGCGAATTCGACGTCTGGCTGATGGCCCTGTTCGGCCTGTTCGGCTACATCTGCGCCAAGCTGGGCGCGGAGCCGGCGCCGATGCTGCTGGGCTTCATCATCGGCCCGATGATGGAAGAATACCTGCGCCGAGCGCTGCTGCTCTCGCGCAGCGACCCGATGGTGTTCGTCGAGCGTCCGATTAGCGCGACCATGCTGTTCCTGGCGGTTGCCGCCATGGCGGTGGTGCTGCTGCCGTCGCTGCGCAAGAAGCGCGAAGAGGCCTTCCACGAGGACGAATAACGCAGGCAGACATACCGGCGCAAGCCGGCATCCGAAAGCAGGCCTCCGGCCTGCTTTTTTTATGCCCGTGTCTGGCCTGGAAAACCGCCTGGACTGCCGTGTGTTCCATTCTGCGACAAAGAACTTGAGTACCGCGCTAGGACATGTCCATAAGTGCAAGGTTCTGTGTGATAATTTATGTTTCCAAGAAGAACGACCGTTTGTCATATGCGGTCGCGCGAATGCGGTACACGTGTCCGGTGCGGAACGTGGGTGGCGTGGATCAGAAAGTGCGTATGAACAAGCGGGAAACTCGCTCGGAGACATCATCGCGTGAGTGAAATCAAAACATTTTTGCTGATGCTTGCCATCGGCAACCTCACCTACGCGGTGTTAATGGCTGGCTACCTGCGCGCCGGCAATTCCCATGCGTCGATGCAGGTCTGGACCTGGTCCAAGGCGGTCGAGGGCTGCGCCTACGTCGCATTCTGGCTCCGCCCCGACCTGGCCAACGCGCCGTCCTTCACCCTGCTGGTGCTGCTGTCGAACGGTCTGCTGATCGCGGCCGCGATCGGGCAGATCAGCGCCTACTGCATGTTCCTCGGCTACCGCTGGCAGGGGCGCTTGCGCGTGCTGGCGGTGCTGGCCGAACTGCTGCTGGTCGCGGCCGTGGCGATGCAGGCGACGCCGCCCCAGCTGGCGGTACTGATGTCGCTGATCATCGCCCTGCTCGCCGGCCTGGCCGCCTATATCCTCTTTGGCGAACTCCGCAAACTGGCGATCCTGCGCTGCGTCATCGGCATCCCCAACCTGTTGATCGCCATGGCTTTTGTAGGACGCGCCTATGTCGGCGCCAGCGGCGGCACGCTGACCGTGTTCTCGCCGGGCCCGACGCAGACGATGATCTACCTGGGCGCCTACCTGCTGCTGATCGTGAACGGCTTCGGCTTCCTGCTGCTGTGCAAGCAAAAGGACGAGCGCAAGCTGCGCGCACTGGCCACGACCGACAGCCTGACGGGGCTGGTCAACCGCTACGCCTTCATGCAGGAGGCCGAGCGTGCCCATTCGCTGGCCATCCGCTCGCGCCAGCCGCTGACGCTCATGATGATCGATATCGACCATTTCAAGCAGCTCAACGACCGCCATGGCCACGCCTCTGGCGACCAGGCCCTGTGCGTCTTTGCCGCCGCCGCCGAGCGCACGTTGCGCAAGCACGACCTGCTGGGACGCCTGGGCGGCGAGGAATTTGCGGTGCTGCTGCCCGGCACCGGCCTTGCCGAAGCGCTCGAGGCGGCCGAGCGGCTGCGTCTCGCGGTGGCGGGCGCCTCCGTCGAACTCGCCGAGGGACAGCACGCCATGACCGTCAGCATCGGCGTCGCCCAGCTGTTCGACAACGAGAACGTGGGCGCGGCACTGGTGCGCGCCGACCGCGCCCTGTACCGCGCCAAGCGCAACGGCCGCGACCGGGTCGAGGCGCATGCCTCGCACCTGTCCCCCTTTGCGCCCGATGGCGTGGAAGCCGCTGCGCCGCCGCCCTGCGCGGTCTGAAAGCCTGCGATCGGGCGCGGCAACGGCAGTCAACTGAGCCAGCCCGGTCGAAATACGCTACCATTCCGACCTGAACCATTCTACGGCGTCGGCCAGGTGCGCTTGCCTGCGCCGTGCGCCGGTGCCGCCTATCCGCCGCGAGGCAGGCCGTCGACCGTGCCGCCTCCGGACAAGAAAGTCCTCACTTGTTTACCGTCCTTACCCTCGACATGGGGGCCGCCATGAAGACCCTCGTGCTCACGCTCGACCTGATCGGCACCTTCGTCTTCGCCCTCAGCGGCGCCACCGCCGGCGCCCGCCGCCGCCTCGACATCTTCGGCGTGCTGGTGCTCTCTTTTGTGGCCGCCAACTCGGGCGGCATCGTGCGCGACCTCCTGATCGGCGCCACGCCGCCGGCCGCGATCAGCGACTGGCGCTACCTGGCCGTCTCGCTGCTGGCCGGCGTCCTCATCTTCTTCTGGTATCCCATCATCAACCGCCTGCAAAGCCCGGTGCTCTTCTTCGACAGCGTCGGCCTGGCCCTGTTCTGCGTGGCCGGCGCCCAGAAGGCCCTGGTGTTCGGCCTGGAGCCGGTGATGGCGGCCCTGCTCGGCATGCTGACCGGGATCGGCGGCGGCATTGCGCGCGACGTGCTGCTCTCGAACGTGCCAGCCGTGTTCCGCTCGAATATCTATGCGGTGGCCGCCCTCGCCGGCGCCGCCGTCGTGGTCCTCGGCGACGCCCTGCAGCTGCCGACCACCGCAACCGCCCTGGCCGGCGCGGCCCTGTGCTTCGGCCTGCGGATGGCGGCGGTGCGCTACGACTGGCACCTGCCCCGGGCGAGGTCGCCCGAGCATGCGGAGGGACAGCGCGAGGTGGATGAGCGGGACGATAATCGCTGAGGCGCGGGCTGCAAGGTTGGCCGAAGCACTGCTCCGGACGAATCAGCGGCCGGCGCCGGCATCCCCGGTCGACATGGCGATCCCGTGCTGGATATCGCCCAGGAAGTCCAGCGCGTCGCCACCGTAGATGGCGCTCGGCGCCGCAAGCTCGACCAGGCAGGCCAGCATCTGGCCGAACCACGCCGGGTCGGTCCCGCGCTGCTCCAGGCCGTGGGCTTCGGCCAGGTAGTGCACGGCGCGGGTGATGAGGTTGGGGTCGAGGCCCTGGCCGACCACATAGTCGAGCTGGCGCAGGGCGATCTTCTCGAACTGATGGGCGAGCGTTTCCGCGATGTCGGGCGAGACCTGCATCGCGCCCGGATAGACGCACCTGGCGAGCGCATGGCACGCCTCGCTGAGCGCAGCCTGGCGAAACTCGATCAACTTGTTCTCCTCTTAAGACCGGCTTTCATTATCGCACGCGTGCGGCCCGCCCAATGGGGGCGTACCGAGCTGTCGAGCTCGCTGATGAACAGGCGCCGCGGCGCCATCCCTACGCGCCGTTTTCACCGCCGTAGCGACTAGATGCCCGCGGAACGCGAAGCAGGCATCAACGTTCGGGTCTGCCAGGGCTGCAGGTGTAGCCGTCCACCTACGGGCCGCTGACGTAGGGTTGAGTCCCGACTCCACGCGTTGTACCATTCGATCACCCGGCGGCGTCACACCAAGACCGCGAGCGAACGAATCCAGACGCCCAAGGGTCCAGACGAAAAAAAACCCGCTCAGATCACTGAGCGGGTTTTTCTCTATAACTAGCCTGACGATAACCTACTTTCACACTGGTTGCAGCACTATCATCGGCGCAAAGTCGTTTCACGGTCCTGTTCGGGATGGGAAGGGGTGGGACCGACTTGCTATGGTCATCAGGCTTGACTTGTACGAATGGCGCTCGCTGGTGCAAACGTCATCCGGAATCTGGAGGAAGTAAAGTTCGGGTAGCAGCCGTATCAACAAACAGCGCTGTATTCTTATTGAACTATGACCTGCTAAGGTTATAGGGACAAGCCGTACGGGCAATTAGTACTGGTTAGCTTAATGCATTACTGCACTTCCACACCCAGCCTATCAACGTCCTGGTCTCGAACGACCCTTCAAGGAG